>JALUPA010000522.1 GCA_027054335.1 Ardenticatenaceae bacterium | reverse complement strand
TTACTCTCTGTTTTTAAAAGATGGATTTGTGTTACTGAGGATAGTCGCCGTTTGTTAGATTTTCCTCAACATTGCGATAGAGTTTCATTTGAATTTTGTCTACCGCGATTTATTGAGAAGATACGTTATTTACTTTGTAGAAACCCTCACTGCGGCCGTCCGTGTCATACTCAAAGCGTGTAGAACCACCATACCCATTCCGCACCTCCACCAGATACATAAAGCTGAAACAGGGGCTGTTGACATTGTCTCCTTGGTAGTAGTGTGGCTTGGCAGCATAACTGAGCGTCACCGGCGGCAGGGCATAAGCGCCGGCGTCATTCTGGTCGTGAAAATTCCGGTCTGTGCCTACCCATTCCCGGATTTGCGTCAGGACGCGGGTTTCCCGGCTTTCCGGATCATCGCCGGAGCGATCCGGGCAGTCAGCCACGGCCGGATCAATGGTGTCTACCCGCGATTCAAAGCGGTACTCCCTGACGGGGTTGCCGTTGACGTTGCCGTGGTAAATCAGGACGTTCTGAATCGCGCCCATTCTGTTTTCCTGCCAGTTGCCCCAAATATCCGTATAGCCGCGGGCGTGGAAAGCAATCCGGCTGGCCGGCGTCCCGTTCCCGTCAAAATTATAGGAGATGGAAGCAATCCGCACCTTGTGCTGCCGGTGTTCCAGGGCAAAACCGCACGTATCCCCCCGGTCGCAAGCGTATTTGGTCACAGTCTGGTTGTTGTAGGCGTAAACCATCCGGTTGCCAAACGTGTCCGTCACCCGGTCCACGTACCAGTTCACGGCCGACGTTTTTTGTTCGTTCCCCGCGCCGTTGCGCCCCCGGTGGCCGCTGATTTCCAGCGCGCCGTTCCGCACCAGTTGTTGCCATTCTTCAGAATCGGCCGTATATCCCAGCCGGTATTCCGTCCCGTCGCCTGTTTTCACTATCCAGTAAAGCCCTTCCCGGTTGGGGGCCGCCGGGTCGTAATACCGGTCAACGCGCAGCCCCGGCATATCCTTGGCGTAATACCGCACGCTGTTACCCAGGGTACTCCCTTCCGGGACCAATTCGTAACCGGTTCCATTCATCACCAGCCGGAAGCGGTCCGGGTGAATCAGTTTGTAATTCTCATTGGCAAACTCGATCTTCACCCCTTCGCGGGCCACGTAAATGTCGCCCAGAGACCAGCCGGTAGCTACCGGGCCGTGCCCCGGCTGGAAAATGGCCCCGTCCAGGGCGCGGCTGTTGTAGGAAAGGGTCAGGGAGGGTTGCAACCCGTTCCGCCCCGGCGGCACATTCAGGGGATAGCTGTATGTCGCTGCGCCGCTGAATTCGGCTACGGTCGGCGGCGTCCATTGCGGCGTCCACGGTTCCGGCCGCCAGCCGGCCGTCCATTCGGAAAAATGGGTCACGTCGGCGCTGATCAGGCCGCCGCTCTGGTAGGAAAGGGGGACGTCGTGCCAGACGGCCGGGTTTTCCGGGTCACGGTAAGCCAGGTAAAATGCGCCGCCGGAAGGGTCAAAGGTTTGGGCAAACGGCCGTAAATCCAGAACCAGACGCAGCGGCGTCTCAAATTGATCCACCGGCCGGGTTTGCCCCGTCTCCACCATCTCCAGCTGGAAACGCATGAACGGCATGTTACTTGTAGGAGTGATAGAGGCGGTGGGGGTGATGGCGGCCGTTTCCAGTTCCGTCACCTCCAGCCGCATCCCCCGGCGGAAACTGCCCTTTTCCACCACCACGCCGGCCCGGTCATTATTGAAAAGAAGCAGATTATCCCGTTTGGGGTCAAAAGGCTGGCTGGCTCTGGCGCCGGCCCGGTTGTTAATCCGGTGGATTTGCGCGCCGGGCGGGGCAAAATCAGTTATCGAAGCGGCGCCGGCCGGGGGCTGCCAGCGCATTTCAGGCGTAGATATGGGGGAATTACTTGCTTGAGGCGGTAAATATGGGGAAGGCATTTGGGCGGACGCTTTGCCGTTACCGGCGAGCAGGGCAAAAACGCCCAAAAGCAAAAAACGGATAACAACAGCCAATGCGGGGTAACGTGTACGGGTCACAATGTCCTCCTTCAATGAATGCTGCCGTACCGGTATGGTACACGGTGGGTAATATGCTATTGTTTGCCTTATCGTTTTGCGGATTAAGACACGCAAGAAACACAGGCGCCAACCATCGAATCACAGGCGAAAGGAAAAGTCAAGGGGCGGAGCTGCAAATTCCTGCAAAATGACTGCAAACTACCTGCTAAAGACATCTACACAAAGACAATCTTTACATTCCTTACACCTGGCAGTCAGCCTTTTCAGGTGTGACTTTACTGCTTTATGTTGTAACCCTCACTTCATCATAGGGATTTTCACACCGCGCTCTTTAGCGACTTCAATAGCCCGCTCATAACCGGCGTCCACGTGACGCACCACGCCCATGCCCGGATCAACCATCAGCACCCGCTCCAGACGGGCCGCCGCTTCCGGCGTGCCATCCGCCACAGTGACCTGCCCGGCGTGCAAACTATAGCCGATACCTACGCCGCCGCCGTGATGGTAGCTCACCCAGGTGGCCCCGCTGACAGCGTTAATCAGGGCATTGAGAATGGGCCAGTCGGCAATGGCGTCGGAACCGTCTTTCATGCCTTCCGTTTCCCGATTGGGGCTGGCGACCGAACCGGCATCCAGATGATCGCGGCCAATGACAATGGGCGCTTTCAATTCGCCGCTGGCCACCATCTCGTTAAATTTCAGGCCGGCTTTGGCCCGTTCCCCATACCCCAGCCAGCAAATGCGGGCCGGCAACCCCTGGAATTGGACTTGCTCCTGGGCCATTTTGATCCAGCGGTGTAGCGCTTCATCTTCGGGGAACAGTTCCAGGATGGCCCGGTCGGTGGCGTAAATGTCTTCGGGGTCGCCGCTGAGGGCTACCCAACGGAAGGGGCCTTTGCCTTCACAGAATAACGGCCGTATATAAGCCGGCACAAATCCTGGATAGCTAAATGCCTCCTCCACCCCCGCATCATAAGCCCGCTGGCGCAAATTGTTACCGTAATCAAAAACAATCGCACCCTGCTTCTGGAAATCCACCATCGCTTGGCACTGGACAGCCATAGATTGGGCAGAGAGACGGGCAAACTCGTCGGGGTCTGCGTCACGCAGTTTACGGCCGTCTTCAAAACTCAGCGTATGGGGGAAATAAGCCAAAAAATCATGCGCCGAGGTCTGGTCCGTGACAATGTCGGGGATCATGTCTCGTTCCAAAAGCGCCGGAAAAACTGTGGCGGCATTATCTATCAGGCCAATAGAGCGGGGCTGGCCTGAATTGACATAATACTCAATTTTCTGCATGGCGTCTTCCATATCTTCAGCAATTTCGTCAATGTACTTATGCTCCAGGCGACGATTAGCTCGCCATTCGTCCACTTCTACAATCAGGCCAACGCCTTCATTCATGGTGACGGCCAAAGGCTGCGCCCCGCCCATCTCGCCCAATCCGGCCGTCAATACCCATTTACCTTTGAGAGAAGGCCAACCGGCTTGTTTGGCCGCCGCGGCAAACGTCTCATACGTGCCCTGCAAGATACCCTGCGTGCCGATGTAAATCCAGCTTCCAGCCGTCATCTGCCCGTACATGATCAACCCTTCCGCTTCCCATTGGTCAAAATTTTTCTGGGTAGCCCAATAAGGCACAATGTTGGAATTGGCAATAAGCACGCGGGGCGCATCTTTATGCGTGCGGAAAACGGCCACCGGTTTGCCGCTTTGCACCAGCAGCGTTTCGTCGTCTTCCAGTTGGCGCAGGGATTCCAGAATAGCGTCAAACGCCGCCCAACTACGGGCTGCCTTGCCCCGTCCTCCGTAGACGATAAGGTGTTCCGGGTCACCGGCCACTTCGGGATCAAGATTATTCTGAATCATGCGATAGGCAGCTTCTTGCAGCCAGCCTTTACAATGTAACCGGGTACCTGTTGGTGCGTGAATTTCTTTGTTCATGGTTTGCTCCGTTTTGGGATATTAGGGTATTGGGCTATTCTTCATGCCAATATCTCAATATCAAAATTGGACAGTTAATAAATTCCGATTCCTCCATCATCGATCATCCGTATGTCTTATTGTAAGAGATCAGGGCGATTATAAGGAGGATGGAGCCGGTGTCAACGGCCGTTCTTCCATTCTAAAACCATATGTTATAATTCAAGCAAATATCACGCACAAATTTGGGAGAGGGATTGAGCCTTCTTACGCATTCTGAAAAAATTTATGAGCGGCGAACGTATTTTAGTGATTGATGACAGTAAAGAAATAGTCAAACATCTATGCGAGCATGTCTTGCCTACATTCGGTTACGAGACGTTGCATGCTTTTGACGGCCGTACTGGTTTGCAACTCATCCGGGAAGAAAAGCCTGACATGGTCATGCTCGATTTCCAATTACCGGAAATGACCGGCATTGACATCCTGCAAGAAATGGCCCAGGAAGCCATTACCATCCCGGTTGTTTTGATGACCGGCTACGGTTCTGAATTAAGCGCCATTGAAGCCTTTCGCCTGGGAGCCAAAGATTACATCATCAAACCATTCACCGTTGATGAAATAATAGAAACCATCGAAAGAGCCTTGGTGGAAACCCGGCTAACCCAGGACAAAGAAAACCTGGGCGAACAATTACGCCGCCTCAAAGTAGAAATGCGCCGCCAATCCAACGAATTACAGACACTGGCCAAAATTGGTACCGCCATCACCTCTTTGCTGGATGTGGATAAAGTGTTGGAACGGGTTTTGGATGCCGCCACATACCTGACAGACGCTGAAGAAAGCGCCATCTGGCTGCCCACAGAAGAGGGATCAACCTTGCGCGCCTATGAAAGAAGCAACGGTCATGGCAATACCACTCCCCTGATCGAGCTATCCATCACTGATTCTCAGGTAGGGCAGGTTTTGCGCAGCGGGCAGCCGCTGCGTCAATCTGTGTTTTCCGGGCAGGGTATCAAAGTAAAAACCGACTTTTTTGCCCGGGCGGTTCTTTATGTACCGCTGAAACTACGCGGCATTACGCTGGGTGTGTTAGGGGTAAGCAATGTGGCGGCTTTTCGTTCTTTTAGTAAACGGGACGAATTCTTACTCTCTTTCCTGGCCGATTATGCCGCCATCGCTCTGGACAATGCCCGCGTCTTCCAGGCAGCCGATCAGGCGTTAGCTGCCCGTTTGGAAGAACTGAGTACCTTGATCGAAATCACGCGCACCATCACTTCCTCTCTGGACGTGGATGAAGTGGTGCAGTTGACTATTCAACAAGTTCACAATAGCTGGAACATGGGCGCATCCTCCCTCTGGTGGCTGGACAAAGACAAACAAACCCTGCGGGTAATCTCCAACATCGGCACGCCATCTGATGTGTTGACGGCCATGGACGTACCCGTCGGCGAGGGGTTTGTGGGTTATGTGGTAGAAACAGGTCAATGGATTTATACAAACAATGCCTCGTCTCACCCGCAACATTACAACCAGATTGACCGGATGACAGGATTTGAGACGCGCTCTCTTCTTTGCGTTCCCCTGGTCTTCCGGGGCGAAGTTGTGGGAGCGATGCAATTTCTGAACAAGCTTGATGGCGAATTTGATGATTTGGATGTAGAACGCGCCCTGTCTATTGCGGCGGCCGTAGCTATTGCCATTACCAATGCGCGGCTGTTTGAGGAGGCTGAATCACGCAAACAGCAGTTGGAAACAATTCTGGAACAGGACCGTAAGCAGCAAATCACCACTATTTCCGAACAAATGCGCGGCCCTCTGGCGGAAATCGGCCGTTTGACTGAGCAGTTAAATCAGGCCGGCTCGTTGAACACGAAACAGACTAAAATTTCGCAAACTATCGCCCAAACTGCGGCCCAGCTGATGGAGATGATAGGAGAATTGGGCGAAACGGCCGTACCCACCCCAAAACCTGACCCTGCCCACGAATCCTGTGACATCCTGGATATTGTTACCAACATCGTCCACGAATTTCAGGCCGAAGCGCTGGAAAAACGAATCTCTCTGGTCTTAACGGCCGAACCGGACATCGGCGCCGTCCAGGGAAATCTGGAACAACTGCGTCAGGCTATCTCTGAACTGATAAAAACCGCCATCCAAAACTCAGGCGTGGACAAACGCATAGAAATTACCATTTCCGGCAATCCCAATCACGTGCAAATCCAAATTCATAACAATGGGAATGAGACGCAAGGAGTAGATGCCGGTTTTCAGGAAAAGAATAGGGGGGAAACGGCCGTAAATCTAATCACAGCCCAATCCATCGCCAAAGCCCATGGCGGCCAGATGTGGATTGAAAAAAACAACGGATCAGGTAACACGCTTATATTTCAATTACCTGTAGCCTAATCGCCAACCGGCGCCCAGCACATCACCTCTTCCACCTTTTCCAGCAAGTCCGAACTGGAAACCGGTTTGGGCAGATATTTGGCGATGCCCGTGTGCAAAATCTCTTGAATAGTAGCCAGTTGCGTCCGGGCCCCCAACATCACCACAGAAAGCCGATCCGACCCTTCAGCCTGCGGCGCACGACACACGGCAAACCCGGCGTCATCCTCCTGCCGGGCATCCAAAATCATAATGTCCGGCTGCTCCTGACGGATTTTAGCCAGAGCATCCAAACCATATTCCGCTTCTACAACCTGAAAACCGACTCCCTCTAAAACGCGGCGTAACAAATAACGAGTAATAGGTTCATCATCTATAACAAGGACAGAATGAGACATAAACTTTTCTCCGATGCGTTCCACGTTGCTCTTCACCAATACGACACACTGCTACA
The DNA here is from genome assembly GCA_027054335.1 of Ardenticatenaceae bacterium. Lineage (GTDB taxonomy): Bacteria > Chloroflexota > Anaerolineae > Promineifilales > Promineifilaceae > JAJRTP01. The sequence goes on along the minus strand of JALUPA010000522.1, from coordinate 59,246 downwards.
GATTAAGCCGGTTATCTTAAGGGCATAATTACATCTCTTGTGACATAAGTCGCATCGAAAGCAGCCAGCCCTCTTGCTATAATCAGGCCATCTAACAGGCTGTTTTCAAGTGACTGTCACTTTCCAAGTGACTGTCACCTCAAGGATTGAGATGTTAGCAAAAGTAATGAGCTGCGCTATCGTGGGGCTGGATGCGGATATTGTTGAAGTGGAAGTAGACATTATTCGGGGCGCGCCCGCCTTTAATCTGGTCGGTTTGCCGGATGCGGCCGTGCGGGAAAGCCGGGATCGGGTACACAGCGCCATCAAAAACAGCGGCTTCTCCTTCCCGGCCGGTAAACGGTTGACAGTCAATCTGGCCCCGGCCGATTTGCGCAAGGAAGGCCCCGCTTACGATTTACCCATTGCTGTGGGGATTTTGGCCGCCTCTCAGCAAGTATGGCCGGAAAAACTAAAAAACGGTATTTTCATCGGCGAACTTTCTCTGGACGGCACAACGCGGCACACCAAAGGCATTCTGCCCATGACGGCGCTGGCCCGCGCCGAAGGATACGAGCGCGTCTTTGTCCCGGCCGTAGATGCAGGAGAAGCCGGACTTCTGCCAGACGTGGAAGTGATTCCCGTAACCAATCTGGCAGAATTGGTGGCTCATCTGACCGGCTTAAAGCCCATCAAACCGTTCACCATGGATTTGCAGGAAGTATTTGGCAACGACCCAGTCTATGCCGCCGATTTTGCAGATATAATGGGTCAGGAACACGTGAAACGCGCCCTGGAAATTGCCGCGGCTGGCGGGCACAACCTGCTTCTCACTGGGCCGCCTGGTGCGGGAAAGACGCTTCTCTCCAAATCACTGCCCAGCATTATGCCGCGCATGTCGGTAGAAGAAGCGTTGGAAGTAACGAAGATTTACAGTGTGGCCGGATTGCTGCCGGCCGATACACCGTTGATTCGTAATCGGCCGTTTCGCTCGCCGCACCACACTATCAGTTACGCCGGGTTGGTTGGCGGCGGCGCTTGGCCGCGCCCCGGTGAAATCTCGTTGGCTCACCGGGGCGTCCTCTTTTTGGATGAGCTGCCGGAATTCAGCGAGCGGCTCATTGAGGTGCTGCGCCAACCACTGGAAGGTATCCCCCGAGAAGTTTCCATCTCCCGCGCCTCCGGCACAGTCACTTATCCGGCCAATTTTATGTTGATTGCGGCGCAAAACCCCTGCCCCTGCGGCTATTACGGCGACCCAACACATGAGTGTACTTGCTCCAACGCGATGGTTACTCGTTACCAGAAGCGTATTTCCGGCCCGTTGATGGATCGGATTGATTTGCATGTGGAAGTGCCGCGCGTGGAATTCGAAAAGTTAACGGCCGTAACCGCCCACGAACCATCCGCCCAAATACGGGAGCGGGTAGAACAGGCGCGCGCCAGGCAAGCAGAACGTTTTGCCGGCAGCAGTCTCTATTGCAATGCAGACATGGGGCCAAGCGAAGTGAGAGAATTATGCAAACTGGATGATATGGGTCAACGGCTTATGAAAAGCGCCATGTCCCAAATGAACCTGAGCGCCCGCGCCTTCCATCGCATCCTGAAACTAGGCCGCACCATCGCCGACCTGGCGGGCGACGCCGACATCCAGGCAGTCCATTTGGCCGAAGCCTTACAATACCGGCCACGGCAGCAATAAACAAAAACGCCTCCGAGGTTTGTAAAACCTCGGAGGCGTATGTTCTAAAAAAGAGGGGTGGCGTCATTGGTTCAATGACAGTGTGTTATGTGACGCCACCGTGCAAGGGGGGATGAAGTAAAAAGTAGGAAGAGTACTCTAACAATAAAAACAGATTCTTACATCATTTATTACGAGAATTCAACATTCTCCTGATATTCCTGCCAAGCCAGGTTGAAGGCCCGAATAACGTCGGAGGTCGCATTCTTATCAACGAGCCAGGTAGCCCATTTCATGTGGGCGTTTGCTTTTTTGCGGGTAGCTTGAGGTTCTTCAAATTGCTGCATTGTAGCCGCAAAATCACCCACCACATCCTCACGATCAGTTTGATTTGTTAACCATTGATAAAACGTTTTTTGCATGATACTGTCTGCCCTCTCTGTCATTTAGAGGCGTCTTACAGTGTGACGCGAATCCGGTAAAAAATCCCTTGCTCTCTTTAACTTCTCAATTCAGCCTGAAATATCAGACTATATTATTGAGGCGTTGATTACATAATAGCTTTTTTGGCTTACATATCCAATTACAAATCAGGAAAAAAGATAGAGAAAGGGTACTGCTTTTCTGCTAAATCCTGCTCAAAATGGGGGAAATCGAGGTAAAGAGTTATTTGGGCGGGTTCTTTTTGCGGTTGAGGTAGAGGAGTGTGGCAGACAAAATGCCGGCTGCCCCTAAAATACTCCAACCAATCTGGCCGATACGTCTTTCGATTCTATCGTAATAATGCAAGGTTTCCCGGTCAGACTGAACGCGCAAACGGCCGCTTTCAGCCAGATTGAGAAGACGCTGTACCTGGGCCGGGGTAGAGAGATACGGCCGTATCACATCCCAGGCTGTTTCCAGCGAGAAAATATTCATTTCCTCATCTTGCAGCAGTTCCTGGCCGTATTTATCAAAGTAATACCAGGGATTAATATTTTCATCCAACAACGATACCAACCCGGCTATCATCCCCAGAGCGCGGCCCAGATAGATGAAATCTTGCGGTACCTGGAAAGGAAACTCAAAAAGCAAATCCTTAAATTCCCGGCTGAACTCCTGTACCTCTTCCGGGTCAGGTTGGGCCAGATCGAGCCAGCTACGACCCCAGATACGCTTCAAAACGGCATCCTGCGCTTCGGTAATGCGGTCCAAATCGGCCCCCGCCAAAAAGAAGCCCAAATCGGCATATGCTTCCGTCAACGCCTGGCTGTCCCGCTGCATTACGGCAATCAGGGATTTACGCAACTGCGCTTTCATTATCTCCGGCACGCGGCCAACCATACCGAAATCCACAAAAATCAACCAAAACGGCCGTCCTGCTTTCGGCGGTTCATCCCCATTGACCGCAGGGGGCGGCCAGGGTAAATCCAGGCGAGGCAAAACAAACAGGTTGCCCGGATGGGGATCGGCGTGGAAGAAACCCTCGTAAAAAATCTGGCGAAAGTAGGTATCCAGAAGACACTCGGCCACTTCACCCGTATCAATTCCCGCCGCCTGTATCCCGGCTATATCGGTAATTTTAATGCCTTCCACATTTTCCAGAGTGATGACCCGTTTGGTGGAGTATTGGCGGTAAACGGCCGGGATGTATATCTGGGGGCTGTCGGCGTACATGACGGCAAAGCGTTCCGCATTGTCCGCCTCCATTTCGTAATCCAGTTCGTCCCACAATGTCTTGGCAAATTCTTCCATCAGGGCGGGCATGTCAGCCCGTTTGTGGATGGGTGGATAACGATGAATCCAGCGGGCTACCACCCGTAAGGCGGACAGATCGGTACGCACAATTTGCTGAATGTTAGGGCGCTGCACTTTTACCACCACAGCGTCACCCAGGCCGGATTGCCCGTCTTTGGGCCATAACCAGGCGCGGTGGGCCTGCCCCAGGGAAGCGGCAGCCAACGGCTCTTCTTCGACGGCAGCAAAGCTGGCGTGGTAATCACCCAGTTCTGCCTGCAAAACGGTGATAATGCGCCCGGTGGGTTCCGGCGGCACTTCATCTTGCAGCCCCTTTAGTTCGTCCGTGATTTCAATGGGCAGCACGTCCACACGGGCACTGAGAAACTGGCCCAGCTTAATCATCACACCACCCATGCCCAGCGCCAATACGCGAAAACGGCGTGACCACCAGCGCAGCCGCCGGGGACGGCTCATCCGTATCCAGTCACCAATGACAGGGATGCGCCCCAGGATGACATCAAGTGTAATAAAATGCAGGATGGCGCTGCCAAAGAAAAGGAGAATGCGGCGGGTACGGCCGTCTGTACGAAAGGCGGGCGCAGCGGGCGGAACGTTAGGGGATGGCGTGGCAGAGGAAGCCGTTTCAGATGGCAAAACACGGCCGTTTGGCGAGGTACGGCCGTTTTGCCTGCCTATTACGTAATCCTGCTCAGAAATTGTCATCTCACACCATTGCCAGACAGTCACGTGAACTATCTCACAAACATTATAAGACAAAAAAAGAGTTCATCCCAATAAAGATGAACTCTCCGCGTGATGCCCCATAGGGGACTCGAACCCCTGTTTCGGCCTTGAGAGGGCCGCGTCCTGGGCCACTAGACGAATGGGGCCAACAGCGCAGAGATTCTAGCAAACGGCCGTTTGCCTGTCAAACCGGCGATTTTCGATTTTAAGAATGGAAATGGTTGCGACAACCTGGCAAAATAAACGTAAACAATAATAATCTATTGGAAACCTTGATAGTATGGAGGGGATAAATGTCTCGACGTTATCTTTTTTTGTTGGCCGCCGCTGTCATCGCCATCGTTGTTCTGGGGTTCTTTTTTGAGACAACCGGCCTGATTTCATACGGCCTGATTGTAGTGAGTGTGTGGCTCACGATGGGTATTCTTGCTGCGTGGCTTCTAGCCCTGGGATTCCGAAAAATCCGGCTTGTCAAACGCTCTTTTTCGCTGAAAACAACCCTCAAACTACCGCTCTTGCTCTTTCTGACAGGCATTACCGGAATAACCTTTATGAATTTTTACGCGCCCATAGCTCTGCCGTCAACAACGCTGCCCGTCAGCCAGCAATTAGCGTACATGTATGAAACCGATCAAGGAGATCGTTTTGCCCTGCGTTTTCGCACACTGAAAGAACGGGATCGTCAGCGGCTGCAACAAACAATGGTTTTGTACGAACAAGGTTTGATCGAAACACCTGAAGATCAGTATCATGCAGCCATGATTTTTCAGCATGGCACAGAAGTTAAACATTATGAACTGGCTTATTTGTTAGCCAAACAAGCCAGTGAGTCCGGCGTAGCCGAGGCAGATGGATTATGGCAGGATGCGTATGACCGGTGGATGTTGGCCCAGGGCAAACCACAACGGTACGGCACACAATCTACAGTAACATTTACCATTTGGGGCATCTCACTTGAGTAGCAGTAAACAATGGCGTAACAGCAGGAACAATTGACACGGCCGTACCCTCAGCGTACAATATGTACATCATTAACACAAAAGAGGTGAACCACCATGCAAGTAACAACCATGAGCAGCCGGGAAGCCCGCACCCATTGGCGGGACGTGTTAGATACGGTAGATAAAGGGGACGCCGACGTGATCATTGAGCGGTACGGCAAACCAATTGCCACCCTCATTCCTTTTGCCGATTATCAGGCGCTGTTGGAAGAACTGGAAGATTTGCGCGACGGCCGTTTAGCCATGATCGCCCTGGAAGAATGGCGGCACGATCCCTCCACCGCCCGCTCCTACGAAGAGTTTCGCGCTGAACTCATAGCTGAGGGAATATGGGATGAAGAAAGCACATAAAAAGTGGCGCATCCACATCAACAAACAACCACAACGCACCTTGCGCCGTCTGCCCAAAAACCTGGGCCAACGAATTGACCGTGCCATTCTTGACCTCGCCGATAATCCCAGACCGGCCAATTCCCGAAAATTAATTGGTTTTGCCGACACGTACCGTATTCGGGTAGGCGATTGGCGCATCATTTATACCATCCAGGATGACCAACTACTTATCCTCGTCATCCGCATTGCGCCCAGAGGCAGCGCATACCGCAACTTGCCATAAATTCACCCGTAGGGCAATTTTGCAAAATTGCCCGGCAATGAACCCGCAAAAGGTGACGCTGTGATTAGCAAGCGTCACCTTTTTTCTTGTTATTCACAAAAATCAGTATAATCCAGACGGCATAATAACAAAAAACTTTATTGGGCGATTTTGTAAATCGCCCCCAGGAACGATTTGCAAAATCGTTCTACAAAATGGAGGCAGGGATGGATTTGGGACTGAAAGACAAAGTAATTATGGTAGCGGCTGCCAGCAAAGGGCTGGGCTTTGGCATTGCCCAGGCGGTGGCGCGGGAAGGAGCGCGGGTGTCCATTGGCAGCCGCACAGAACGGGACATTATGTGGGCCGCCCGCAATTTGCAGGCCGAAACAGGCGTGCCCGCCCTGGGCGCAGTCATGGACGCCACCGACAACGAATCTATCCTGGAATGGGCAGCGGCAACGCTGACCCATTTTGGCCGGATAGACGGGCTGGTAGTCAATGCCGGCGGCCCGCCGGCCGGCAGCTTCGACGATTTTGACGACACGGATTGGCAGGCCGCTTTTGAACTCACCCTGTTGAGCAGCGTGCGTATGATTCGGGCGGTATTGCCGGCGATGCGGGAACAGGGCGGCGGCGCCATCCTGACCATCACCTCCTCCTCCATCAAGGAGCCGATTGACATTTTGCTCCTCTCCAACGTGATGCGCTCCGGCGTGGTCAGTCTGGCTAAAAGTTTGTCGCAGCAGTTAGCGCCGGAGAAGATTCGGGTGAACAACCTGGTACCGGGGCGGATTGACACGGATCGGGTGCGGGCGCTGGACAAGCTGACGGCCGAAAAACTGGGCGTCACCCCGGAACAACAAAAAGCGGCGCAGGAATCGCTCATCCCCTGGGGACGATACGGCACAATTGAGGAATTTGGCAAGGCAGGCGCATTCCTGCTGTCCGATGCCGCCAGCTATATCACCGGCGAAACGTTAATTGTGGACGGCGGCTCTATGCGGACGGTCTGGTAGCGCATGGCTTTTCAGTTTCGCCGCGTGGGGCGTCAACATGAGTCCAAGCCGGACAAAAAGGCTACCCGACTAAACAAGGACAGCCTGCAAACGTTTCACCGTATTTTTGCTTATGTCAAGCCATACCGGGGCTGGTTTGTCTTTTCAGCCATCACCCTGGTTTTCAGCGCCTTGTTGGGGCTGATATTACCTTTGGTCATTGGCAGTGTGGTGGACGTGGTATTGGTTGATGGCGATTTGGGGCAGTTAAACCGGATTATCCTCTTTTTGTTCGTCATTTTTATTGTGCAGGCGATTTTCAGCTTTATGCACCGGCTGTCGCTGGCTTTTGTGGGGGAGCGAGCGATTGCGGACATCCGTATTGACCTGTTTACCCATTTGCAAAGCCTTTCCCTGCGCTTTTATGACGACACACGCACGGGCAGCATCATTTCCCGGCTGACCAATGACATTTCGCAGTTGCAAACGGCCGTAACCGACAATCTCATGGCCCTGCTGCGCCAAGGCATCACCCTGATTGGCGCAGTCATCCTGCTGTTCTGGCTCAACTGGCAGTTAACCCTGATCATCCTCATCGGCATCCCCATCATCACCCTGACCATGGTTGTTCTGGGGCGGCAAATCCGCAAAGCCTCCAAGCAGGTGCAAGATGCGCTGGCCGAATCGGCCAATGTGGCCGAAGAGACAACTTCCGGCGTGCGCATTGTCAAATCATTTGCGCGAGAGCAGTATGAAATCGGCCGTTACACGGAAAAAGTGATGGACGTTTTTCAGGCGGCAATGGTCAAGGCCAAAATTTCCGCCGTCCTGGCCCCGATTATCGGCTTTCTGGCCTTCGCCTCCATCACCCTGACCCTGTGGATTGGCAGTTACCAGGTAGTCAACGGCAATCTGACGGCCGGGGGATTGGTGGCCTATCTGGTCTACACCATGATGGTCGCCGCACCAATTGCCTCGCTGGCCGGACTGTACGCTCAATTTCAATCGGCGTTGGGGGCTACGGAGCGTGTTTTTGCCCTCATGGACACGGCGCCGGACATCCGGGACCAGCCGGACGCTTACCCTTTGCCGCCGGTGACGGGGCAGGTAACGTTTGAGAAAGTGGATTTTGATTACGTGCCTACCGCCCCGGTGCTGCATCAAGTCTCTTTCCAGGCAGAACCGGGGCAAGTGGTGGCCCTGGTAGGGCCGAGCGGGGCGGGTAAAAGCACGCTGGTCAGCCTGATTCCCCGTTTTTACGACATGGCAGACGGCCGTATCACCATAGACGGCCACGATGTGCGAGACGTGCAATTACTCAGTTTGCGCCAACAAATCGGCATCGTTCCCCAGGAGACTACCCTCTTTTCCGACACCGTGTACGAAAACATCCGCTATGGCAAGCTGGACGCGACGCAGGCGGAGATTGAAGCGGCGGCCAAAGCAGCCAACGCCCACGAGTTCATCCTGAATGAACTGCCGGACGGGTATGCCACGATGGTCGGGGAGCGGGGTGTGAAGTTGAGCGGCGGGCAGCGGCAGCGGGTGGCTATCGCCCGCGCCATCCTCAAAGACCCGCGCATTCTCATTCTGGATGAGGCCACCTCTTCCCTGGACAGCGAGAGTGAGGCGCTGGTGCAGGAGGCATTGGAACGGCTGATGCGCGGCCGTACCTCCTTCGTCATCGCCCACCGCCTGAGTACCGTCCTCAATGCGGACTACATTCTGGTGCTGGAGCACGGCCGTATCGTAGAACAAGGCAGCCACGACGATCTGATTTTGAGCCGGGACGGGCTATACTTCCGGCTGTACAACATGCAATTTAAGGAGAGTGGAGATTAGAGATTGAGAGATTGGAGACTGGGGATTATTGATTGATCGCCAATCTCCAATCGCCAATCTCCAATCGCCTCATTTCATGGAAAACGAACCCGAAACAACTTATTCCTCCGACGTAGATTTTGTGCAGGCAGACGGCCGTACCTTCATCATCGTCGGCACAGCCCACATTTCCCAGGAATCCACCGATTTGGTGCGGCAGGTGATCGAGCAGGAACAGCCGGACGCCGTCTGCGTGGAACTGGACGAGCAGCGTTACCAATCCCTCAAAGACGAGAAAAAATGGGAATCGCTGAACCTGCGGGAAATTATCCGGCGCAAGCAGTTGATGACCCTGCTGGTCAACCTGATTCTGGCCTCCTACCAGAAGCGGCTGGGGCAAAAACTGGGCGTTTCCCCTGGCACGGAACTGCTGGAAGCGACGAAAACGGCCGAGGAGCAAGGCATCCCCGTAGAACTGGTAGACCGGGACGTACGCATCACCCTGCGCCGCGCCTGGAACTCCATGTCCTTCGTGGAAAAGGCCAAGCTGCTCGGCTCCGGCTTCATCGGCGCGTTTGAAGGGGAAGATTTGGACGAGGAAAAGCTGAACGAACTGCGCCAGACGGACGTGCTGACGGAGTTGATGAACGAGCTGGGCGAATTTATGCCCGTCCTCAAAACTGTCCTCATTGACGAGCGGGACACCTACATCGCCCAGAAAACGCGCGCCGTTCCCGGAGACAAGGTGCTGGCCGTCGTCGGCGCGGGGCACATGCAGGGCATCCGCCGCGCCCTGGAAGAAGATCGCAACGAAAATCTGGCCGATCTGGAGACGGTTCCGGCCGGTTCCGGCGTGGGCAAGATTATTGGCTGGGGCATTCCGGCCGTCATTTTGGGGGCGTTGTTTTACATCGGCTTTACGCAAGGGCTGGAAGCGGCGCGGGATAATGCCTGGTACTGGTTTTTGGCGAATGGGATTCCTACGGCCGTAGGCGTTCTCCTCGCCTGGGGCCATCCTGTCACCATCATCGCCTCCTTCTTTGCCGCCCCCTTCACCAGCCTCACCCCCGTCATCGGCGCGGGATACGTCGCCGCTTTCGTCCAGGTTTATGTCAAGCCGCCCACCGTCAAGGAACTAAAATCCGTCGGAGAAGATGCGGGTAAGCTGAAAATGTGGTGGAAGAATAAACTGCTTCGGGTGCTGCTCGTCTTCATCTTTGCCAGCATTGGCAGTTTGATTGGCACGTTTGTGGGAGGCGGGGCGATACTTTCCAATCTATTTTAAGAGGTAGTCTATGCGTTCATTAACCCAAGCTCTACAAGACCACGAATTGATTGTGCTGCGGGTGATTGGGGAATGGTGGGAGCTGGATTTGACGGGGGCGGATAAAGCGGCATCGGTAGAGGCGCTGGCAGAACGATTGGCGCAGTTGGACATGGCGCAGGAACTGCATTATTTGCCGCCGGAAGAAGCGGCGGCGCTGGAGGCGTTGGCGGCGGCCAACGGCCGTATCCCCGTCGCCGCTTTTGAGCGGGAACATGGCGCCGTGCGTTTGATGGGGCCGGGCCGTCTGGAACGGGAAGAACCCTGGTTTGACCCGCAAAGCCCCACCGAAGCCCTCTGGTATCGCGGTTTTTTGTATCGCGGTTTTGACGAAACGGCCGAAGGGGTGATTGAGTTTTACTATCTGCCGGATGAGTTTATGGCCCAATTCCCGCAAATGGCGGATACGGCCGCGCCCCAAACCTCGCCATCCCCCCTGACGCCGGTAGAGCCGCCGGAAGAATGGGATACGGCCGTCACCGACGCCGTAGACGACCTGACCACCCTCCTCTCCCTGGCCCAAACCACCGCTCTGCGCCCCGAAGCCCTGGATAAACTGCACCAACTCCTCCTCAATCCGGACACCGATCGCCGCTCCCTGCTGCTCACCCTGGCGCGGGAGATGGGGATGTTGAAGCAGTCGGAAACGGGGATACGTCCCACGCGCACGGCCGTCAACTGGCTGCAACAAAGCCGGGAGCAACAGCTGCGCGCCCTGGCCGACGCCTGGAGCCAGTCCGACTGGAATGATTTGCGCCATACACCCGGCCTGGTGTGCGAAGGGGATCATTGGCAAAACGACCCCATCCTGGCCCGCACCGCCCTGCTGGACGCCCTGCCCGGCACGCCGGACTGGCACGCAGCGGCCGATTTGACGGCGCACATCAAGGAAAGTGACCCGGACTTTCAACGGCCGGACGGCAATTACGACACCTGGTACATCCGGGAAGCGGCCGGCGGGGAGTATATTCGCGGTTTTGCCAATTGGGAGTTGGTGGAAGGCCGCCTCATCCCCTGGCTGCTGCGAGGGCCGTTGTTCTGGCTGGGTCTGACGGAAACGGCCGTGCGCGACGACCAACTTCTCTACCGCCTGACAGACCGCGCCCTGGAATGGCTGGTTAACGAACCGGCCCCCACTCAGGAAACGCGCGTCCCCCTGCGTGTGGAGCCGGACGCCGTCATCATGGCCCCGCATAACGCAGACCGGCACGCCCGCTTTCAGGCGGCCCGCATCAGCGAAGCGGAACCGGTGACGCGGGGACGGCCGTACCGCTACCGGCTGACGCCCCGTTCCCTGGCCCAGGCGCAAAAGGAGGGCATTACCCCGCAGCGCATCATTCAGTTTTTGACGGAGGCGTCGGGACGGCCGTTGCCCGCCAGCGTCAAACGAGGGATTGAGCGGTGGGGAGAGAAAGGGGTGGAAGCGAAACTGGAAACGGCCGTCATCCTGCGTGTGCGCGACGAGAAAATCCTGGAAACCTTGCGCGCCAATCCCAAAACCCGCGCCTACATTGACCAAAGCCTGGGGCCGCTGGCGGCGGCCGTGCGCCCGGAAAACTGGCAAAAACTGCGCGCCGCAGCGGCCCAACTGGGGCTGCTGCTGGATGCAGAACTATAAACCACGGATGAACGCGGATTAGAGGAATTTACACGGATTTTTTCAAAAGAATCCGTGAGTCTACTGAAAAATCCGCAGATTTCGCAGATTTCACAGATTTTTACTCGACTGAAATTTGTGAAAATTCGTGTAATTCGTGGCTTTTTTCAGTAAAATCATCCGTGTAAATCTGTGTGTATCCGTATGCCATCCGTGGTTAATCTTTTCGTAAGCTGGCTGTAAGCAATTTGGGGTATGGTGGAGAGCATGAAACGATGGCTCCTTTTACCGGTTTTGGCGGTTTTATTGGTTGGCTGCGCGGGAAATGCGACGGTGGCGGTTACGGCCGTATCCCCCACAAACACCCCATCCTTACCAATATCCCAATCCCCTACTACCCCACTATCCCCCTCTCCCATGCCCACTCAACCCCCGCAAGTAGACCTTCCCGATCTGGGCGCAGCCCCGGAAATTGAAAACACCGTCTGGATTAACGCCGACGAACCAGTGACGATTGCCTCGCAGCGGGGCAAAGTGATCCTGCTGGAGTTCTGGACGTTTGGCTGAATTAACTGTCAACGGACAATTCCCTGGGTCAGGGAATGGCAGGCGCAGTACGAAGGGGATGATTTCACGGTGCTCAGCGTGCATTACCCGGAATTCGGCTATGAGAAGGAGTATGACAATGTGCTGGATGCGGTGCAGCGGTTTGAGGTAACGTATCCGGTAGCGTTGGACAATGACGGCCGTACCTGGCGCGCCTACAGCCAGCGCTTTTGGCCCACGACGTATCTGATTGACAAGTACGGCCGTATCCGCTACCAGCACATCGGCGAATTTACCCGCGGCTCAGACCTGACGGCCGTCGCCGCCATCCAAACTCTCATGGCCGAACCCGATCCGCATTCCCCCTAACGGCCGTATCCCGCTATCATCTCCCCATACCCATCTCCAAAACAAAAGCAATCCCGGACGAGGAGGGCTACGAAGCATTTGCGCAATAGGGCGAAACTTGACCGGTTATGGCCGGCTTCACTGCTGCCCACCAATTCCAATTCGTTGCGCAACAACGCCCAACTCTCGACCAGTGCATCAAGAATCCAATTGCGTTTCACCATAACCTCCATATAGGTCATAAGTACGCAGTAAATAAAATTGACTTCCCCGCCATGGAAGCAGTATAGTAAGAATGAATACCTGGCTGAGAACCCAGCAATAAATCTGAAGTTGATCGGGCAGGTTGAAACTGATGCCCCGGAACTGTTGACGAATACGGCCGTTAATGCCCTCCTACGAGAGATTTGGCGCGACCACCATGGTAAATAAGACCATGCCATTTTGCAGGTGCTTTTGCAAACCGGCATATGAATTGGCGAATGTCAGGCTCTTTGCCGGCAGGACATTACTGGATAAAGAAATGATGCGTACTACCCAACCAGAACATAATAAAGACGATAGCTTAATTAGTGAAGATGTTACTGAACGCCAGCAAGCAGAGGCGGCGCTATATAAAGCCAATCGGGCCTACAAAGTACGTAGTGAATGTAATCAAGCATTGGTACGAGCCACAGAAGAAACTGAATTACTGCAAAAAGTATGCCGGATTATCATAGAAGTTGGAGGATACGGTATAGCCTGGGTTGGTTTTGCCGAGGAGGATGAGGCAAAGAATGTGCGTCCGGCAGCCCATGTGGGATACGGAAAAGGGTACCTGGACGCGGTGAACAGTGCCTGGGCCGATATCGAACAGGAAGATAATCCCTTCAGTGCCGCGATTCGGACAAGAAAACCCATCATTAAAAACATACTGACAAATCCCGATGATACCCTCTGGTGTAATGAAGCAGCCAAACACAGCTACATTTCGTCCATCGCTCTGCCGCTGCTCACAGACGGGCAGATACTGGGAGTGTTGAATATCTGTTCTCCGAAACCGAATAGTTTTGACGATCAAGAAGTCAGCTTACTGATGGAATTGGCTAACGATTTGGCCTTTGGTATTAAAATTTTGCGAATGCGGGTCAAATACAAACGTGCCGAAGAAGCACTCAAGAAAAGCGAAAGTCGGGCCAAGGCTTTACTGGAAGCTATTCCGGACCTGATGTTCCGGCTGAATAGTCAGGGCGTTTATCTGGATTACCAGGCGGCTGAATCTGATCTTTATACGCAAACAGAAGACACGATCATCGGCAAGAGCAATCATGATATTTTCCCTCCGGAATTTGCCGATTTTGTTAATCAGAAAATTAAAGATACACTGGATTCCGGGGAAATACAACTCTTCGAATATCAGCTACCCATACCCGGGCGCGGTCAGGTTGATTACGAAGCCCGCATGGTCAAGGACGGCGCAGATGAAGTAATAGCTATTATACGCGACATCACTGAGCGCAAACGGGCGGAGGAATCATTACGGCAGCTTAACCTGGCGATAGAGCAAAGCCCGGTATCAGTGATGATTACCGATACCGAAGGCGTCATTCAATACGTCAATCCCTGGTTCAGTCAGATTACAGGTTACAGTGCTGCGGAAGTGGCTGGGCAACATTCACGTCTATTAAAATCAGGCCGCACAACGGCCGAAGAATACCGGCAACTATGGAGTACCATTACCTCTGGCAAAACCTGGCGTGGTGAATTTTACAACAAAAAGAAAGACGGCAGCTACTATTGGGTATCAGCCGCCATCAGCCCTGTTTTTGATGAGGCCGGTCAGATCACCCATTATCTGGCCATTGAGAATGTTACCGAACGAAAAGTGATGCAAGATCAACTGCGCCGGCGTAATCGTGAATTGCAACTGCTTAATCGCGCCAGTCAGGTGATTAGCTCTTCGTTGGACCTGGACAAAATCCTGGCGACCATGCTGGAAGAAACACGCCGCTTACTTGACGTAACCGCCTGTTCTGTCTGGTTAATAGATGCCGAAACAGGTGAACTTGTCTGTGAACAGGTGACTGATCCGCGGGCTACTATTGTGCGTGGCTGGCGGTTGGCTTTGGGGCAAGGTATTGCCGGATGGGTTGCCCTGCACGGTGAAAGCCTCATTGTGCCAAATATACATGACGATGAGCGACATTTTGGGGGGATAGATGAGCAAACAGGCTTACTTATCCACTCGATTTTGACTGTACCCTTGCGCGTAAACCAAAATGTGATTGGTATTTTCCAGGTTGTGGATGAGCTACCAGATCGTTTTACGCTGCGTGATTTGCAATTAACAGAGTCGTTGGCAATTGTGGCAGCCAATGCTATTGAAAATGCCCGTTTACATAAAGATTTGCAGCGCCAGCTGGATAGACTTAAAGATGCGCAAAGCCGGTTGGTACAAAGTGAGAAACTGGCTGCGATTGGGGAATTGATTGCCGGGGTGGCTCATGAATTGAATAATCCCCTGGCTTCTACCATTTTGTATTCTCAACTGCTTCAGGCAAAAGGGGTAAGTGAAGAGATGAGTCGTGATCTGGATCAGATTGTGGCTCAGGCGCGCCGGGCCAGCGCTGTTGTGCGGGGATTGCTCGATTTTGCTCGGCAACGGCCGTCTGAACGGAGCGCCACTCAGGTAAATGATGTTATCAAAAGCACCATCGAGCTGCTATCCTATGAATTACGAAAACACAATATTACTATTTTTGACCAATTAGCGCCTGATTTGCCCATAACAATGGTTGACCCCCATCAGTTACAACAGCTATTGGTCAATTTAATTAACAATGCTGTCCAGGCAATGGACAAGTCGCAGATTGGAGATCGGGTGACAATTCTTTCCGAAGCCGGCAAATCCAATTTCTGGCAAGAAAATGATCCCCAATCCTCACCAATGATTCGGATTATGATTCAAGATAACGGGCCAGGTATCCCGCCAGAAATTCAATCACGCATTTTTGACCCATTTTTTACCACAAAAGGCCCCGGGGAAGGTACCGGGCTGGGCCTATCGGTGTGCCACGGCATTGTCAGTGAGCATGAAGGACACATCTGGGTTAAAAGCGAGGTAGGGCAGGGAACAACTTTCTTTATTGAACTGCCAATTGTCGCCCCGCCCGGGCAGGGTCAGACAAGTAATGCGAACATTGACCCCCAATCTTCAACCGCTGCCGACGAGAAATATCGCATTCTGGTTATTGATGATGAACCGGGCGTGCTTACAGTTATCACCCGTATTTTACGCCGTAAAGGGTACCTGGTTGATGGCGTCGGCAATGGTAAGGCCGGTCTGGAACAATTGACAAACACGACATATGATTTAATTTTATGTGATCTGCGTATGCCAGGGATGGACGGCTCTGAATTTTACCGGAATGCCGTCCAAAAATATCCTAAACTGGCCCATCAGGTGATTTTTACAACCGGCGATACGGTTAGCGCCAATACGTGCCGGTTTTTGGAAGACGTGAAGGCAGATTGCCTGTTGAAACCGTTTGAACTGGCTGATTTGGTAAGCGTTGTGCGGGAAAAGTTAGCGGGGTAATCCGGTAGTCGAGCAGTCTGGTAGTTGGGTAGTCGAGTAAAGAGCCTGGTGCAAACCAGGCTTTTTTTGCGCCAACTTTTGCCAACTTTTACTAACCGCAAAATGGCTCCCTGTCTGTTAAACTGCCCACACTGAAAAATCATGGAAGCGTAATCAATGTATCACAAAACAACCCTGGAAAACGGTATCCGTGTTATCACTGAAACTATGCCTGGCGCGCGTTCTCTGGCTATGGGCATTTTGATAGACGCCGGACCACGTAATGACCCGCCACAACGCAGCGGTTTGGCCCACATGGCCGAACACCTGATGTTTCAGGGTACCAGCAGCCGCGACTCGATGCAAATTGCCAATTTAATGGACATCGGCGGCGGTCATATGGGCGGCTTTACCACACGTGACTACACTTGCTATTTTGCCACAGTTTTAGGCGATTATTACACCTACGCCCTGGATTTGCTGGGCGACATTTTGCTTAACTCGATTTTTCCGGAAGATGATCTGGAACGAGAAAAAGAAGCGATCTGCCGTGAATTTGCAGCCAGTTGTGATTCCCCGGATGAACGGGTTCACAAATTGTTGAAGAAAACAGCCTGGCCAGATCACCCGCTAGGGCGGCCAATTACCGGTTACCCTCATACGATTGGCGCGATCAGCCGGGAGGACGTGATCTATTTTGTACATGAGAATTACACGCCGGATCGCCTGATTGTGGCGGCAGCCGGACACGTTGATCATGAAGATTTCACGGCCCAGGTACGGGATGCGTTATGGCGGCTGTTGGGTAAAAGTAAGCCGCAGCCCAAAAATGAACCGAAATGGGAAACGGCCGTTTCCCTGGACCATATGCCTCTCTCTCAAGCGTACTTCTCCATCAGTATACCAGCTTACGACTACACCCATTCTGACCGGTACAGTTTGCATACCCTTAACAACCTGTTTGGCGGGGGTATCAGCTCACGATTATTCCGCCGTATTCGGGAAGAACGCGGGCTGGTTTACAGCATCGGCTCAGAATATCACGCTTATCGGGATGGCGGCATGTTGGTCGTGTCCGGCGCGACAACGCCCAATTACCTGATGCCCGTACTGGGCTTAACGATGATGGAATTGGGTATGCTTCTGAGCAGCAGCGATCCGGTGACCGCCGATGAACTGTGGAAATCTCACATGCAAATTCGGGGGCAGCATCTCATCGGCAGTGAAGACGCCAACACCCGCATGAGCCGGCTGGCAACCCAGGAACTTTATTTTGGGCAGCATATCCCTGCGGCTGAAATTGTATCCCGAATTGAAGCAGTAGATGGGGCAGCCATCCGGAAAACCGGTAAGGAACTACTACCGGGATTATCGCAGGCAACAGTGGCTGTGGTGGCGCCGGAAGCGCCCCAGCTATACAGTCGGGAAGGCATCGAAACATTGCTCTCAGATTTTCGATAATTGGTTTATGAAAAGCCGCAGTTTGCGCGGATTAACGCGGATTAAATTTTTGAAGGAGGTTTAGTATGGCACTGAAACCAGAAATCAAGAAAAACTGGATCGAAGTACAAAAACGATACAGCTATCCGGTCAACGCCATTGGCGTCAAAATCAAACCGAAAGATAAAGCAACACTCAAGATTTGGAAAGAAGAAGGTATCGATCAATTTATAAAGTCATAGCGCCGTAAACCGCAAGTGACTGGTGGTTGGTGGCTTGTCCCCGCAACCAACTACGATTTTCAAAGGAGTTAAACCATGTCGATCAAACCAGAAATCAAAAAGAATTGGGTTGAAATTCAAAAGAAATATGATTTTCCCGTGAATGCTATCGGGGTCAAGATTAACCCGAAAGATAAGGCCACCTTGAAAGTGTGGACAGAAGAAGGCATTGACAAATTTGTGAAGAAGTAACCTGTAATAAGGATTATATTGTGTTACAAACAAACGTTTTATTGCAACAAGGCATTGCCGCCGCTAAAGCAGGCAAAAAACCAGTTGCCAGACAATTTCTGTTGCAAGTCATTGAAGAAGATCCGGGCAACGAATCATGCTGGTTGTGGCTGGCTATTACGGCCGAATCACGCGAGGAACGAGTGGGGTATTTACAGAAAGCTCTGACGATTAATCCCCACAATCCACGTACAAAAGCAGCCTTGGTAAAATTACAGAAACAGCAATCAATACCCCGACTGGCTCACCCGCCTCAACCGACCTGGCAATGTCCGCTTTGTCAGGTGTCTACCACGACGGCAGTTAACCGCTGTCCTGCGTGCGGCGCTCTCTTAACTCTGGCTGACTTGCAGGCTGTGCTGAACAATCAAACGGCCAACCAGGCCAGGATACAAAAGGCGATTTACCGGCTCAAGAAAACCCCGCTGAATGGTAATGCTGCCCACATTAATTATTATCTGGGTTTGGCTTATCTGAATTTGAATCGTCCTGACGAGGCAATCCCTTATTTGCAGGCGGCCATTCCGCTGCGGCCAAAGGACACTTTATTGCAAGCACAGGTCAAGCGGTTGATGCAGCGAGAAACGGCCGTTGCCAAACCTGCCGTTGCCAAACCGGCTGCTGCCAAACCCGCTGCTGCCAAACCGGCCATCCCTTCTCAGGGCACCATTATGATTGTAGACGACAGCCATACCATTCGCCGATTGGTCAGTATGACACTCAAGCGGCAAAACTATGAGGTAATCGTTGCTGTAGACGGTCTGGATGCCCTGGCAAAACTCAATGACGGCACGCCTGATCTCATCTTGCTGGACATTACCATGCCGCGTATGGATGGTTACCAGGTATGCAAGATCGTCAAAGGCAATAAAGAAATCAGCCACGTTCCGGTCGTGATGCTTTCGGGAAAAGATGGTTTTTTTGACAAAGTGCGGGGTCGTCTGGCTGGCGCAACCGACTACGTCACCAAACCGTTTGAGCCGCAAGAACTGGTAAAGACCGTAAAGCAGCACATGAAACAAAAGGCCTGAATTGACGAGCTGGCAATAGCGCGAAGCGCGCCGTCTCCTTTTAGACGATTTGAGCAAAGATTTAGAAAAAGCGAGATTTTAATAATGAAATATTGCTGGGTACTGGCCCAAGCCGCTAACCACCAGCAACCAATCATTACTTACATAGGAGTAAATCATGGCAAACGAAAAAATCCTTGTCGTAGACGACAGTCCCACAGATCTCCGTTTGGTGACCGAGGCACTCAAAGGAGGAGGCTACCGAATCAGTACGGCCGTTGACGGAGAAGAAGCTTTGGTCAAAGCGGCTGCCGAACAGCCTGACCTCATCGTACTGGACATCATTTTACCTAAGAAAAACGGCTTTCAGGTGTGTCGTCAATTAAAAACCGCCCCTGGTACCAAAGAGATTAAAATCATCCTCCTCAGCAGCAAAAGCCAGGACAGTGACCGCTTTTGGGGGCTTAAACAAGGCGCCGACGACTATATGGCCAAACCGTTTGAGGATGAGGAATTACGGACACAAATTTCTAAACTTTTAGTTGGGTAGTCTTGTAGTCAAGTAGTCGAATAGTCAGACTGCCAGATCACCAGACCATCAGACTACCAGACCAAAATCATGCGTATCATCGGCGTACTCAATCATAAAGGTGGCACTGGAAAAACCACTACTGTCGTCAACTTGGCCGGCGGGTTAGCTTTGCGCGGCGCAAAAGTATTGGCGATTGACTTGGATGCCCAGGGAAGTTTGGCGACCAGCCTGGGCGTGAACTTTGTTACCACATTAGCCCACCTCATGCTGGATGAGGCCCCGCTGCCAACCTGCATTTACCCGGCCCGCGATAATCTGGACATTATTCCCAGCGACAAAAGCCTGATGAATGTAGAAGGGCTGTTATGGCGCATGAATGATTGTCAGGCTGCCCGCCAATTACTCTCTGAAAAACTGCATGGATTAGCCGGCTATGATTTTGTCATTCTCGATTACTCGCCATCAGCCAGTTTGTTAGGGCAAAGCGGCTTGTTGTTCAGCCACGAACTGGTTGTTCCTGTCTCTATGGATTATATGGCTTTGATGGGCACGCGGCAGGTGATTGAGACACTGAAAGAGATTGGTCGCATTCCCCGGCACAACCTGCGCCTGTCGTTGGTTGTGCCCACATTTTATTACGGCCGTTTACGCAAAGACCGCCAGGTACTCAACACCTTGCAAAAATATTTTAATGGCACGGTCGCCAAACCAATTCGCGCCAATGTCAAACTGGCTGAAGCGCCGGGACATCACAAAACCGTATTTGAATATGCCCCTCGCAGCGCCGGCGCCAAAGATTATGCCCAATTGGTGGAAAGGATAGCCAACGATGGAACCCAATCAGGATAAAGAAAAATATAACGTATTAGGCGACGATCCCTTTGCTGATATTGAAGGTTTTGCCTGGGATGATGCGCCGGCAGAAGTTGACGATCCCTTCGACCTGCTGGAAACGGAGATGGCATCTGACGACGATGATCTGTCCGGTGTAGATGATCTACTGGCCGACACCGACGGTGACATCGAAGTAATGTACGAAGCGATGCGCCCCGAAAGCAAGATCATCAACCCTGAACCGGAAGCACCGGCCAACGCCGGGTCAGCGGAAAATGCCGCCAGCACCCATTACCTTGATACTCTCATCGCCGACATAGATGGCGAAATAGAGGCACACTATGGCGTGGGGTCAATGGTAGATTTAACCGATGAGGTGCTGAGCGCCACGGGTCTTGAGGAACAACATATTATTTTTAATCTGGCCGGCGTAGCCTACACCGTTCCCATCGGAAATGTCATAGAGATTGGACGGCCGTTAGACATCACACCTGTTCCCAATGTGCCCGGTTGGGTGCTGGGAGTGGCAAATTTACGCGGTGACGTGATTTCGGTAGTTAATTTGCGCGCCTTCCTGGGATTGCCGCCGGCTGAATTGGGGGGAAACGGCCGTCTTTTGGTCGCCCAAAGCCACACCGAAGAAATAACCATCGGTCTGCTCGTAGACCGTGTCCGGGGGATTGGCAACCTGGTTACAGACAAAATTGGCGCCCCCACCGCCCCCATTGAAGATCAGGTCACCCCCTACTTACGGGGCGTATACGAATATGACGGACAACTTCTCGTTGTCCTTAATTTAGACAAACTGCTGCGCTCAACTGAGATGCAGCAGTTTGAACCAATGTAACAGGAATTATATCTTCTATAGAAGAAAGGAGTTTGCCACTATGTTGCAAAAATTAAGCCTAAGAAATGCAGGGATTAGAACCAAATTGATTTTAATGGTTACCGCCCCCATTCTCGTTGTTCTTTACTTTATTGTTACCAGTTTTGTGGCTGAAACCCGGGCCGCCAGCCAAGCCAATGATATTCAGGAACTGGCTAAACTTTCTACCCAAATCGGGGATCTCATCAATGAAACGCAGAAAGAACGAGGTAGAACATCTGGGTTTGTCACCAGTGGCGGTACCGTGTTTGTGGATGAATTGGCGGCCCAACGGGCGGTGACAGATGCCCAAATTGCCATTTTCAGGGAATTTCTCACTACTTTTGATGGTAGTAAATTTGGTGATGAATTTAACGCCCAACTAGGGGCTGCTTTAAGTGAACTCGAGCGTTTGGAAGCCCATCGCCGTAACGTTGACCAACTATCAATAAGCACCGCCGATGCCGTCAATTACTACACCGAAATGGACAGCTTGTTTCTGAATGCTATTGATTTTATCCTCAATCAAAGCCCCGATGGCGAAATTGCCAACCTGACAGCCGGGTATCTCAACCTACTCCAGGCCAAAGAAAAAACAGGTCTGCAACGGGCGCTACTTGCGTCCGCCTTTGCCAATGACGCCATCACGCCGGGTCAACTCGTCCAACTCAGCCAACTCATCGGTGAAATTAACACCCGCGAAGAAGCCTTCCGGGAAAGCGTGCCGGCAGAACAGGTTGAGTTCTACAACAACACAGTCCAGGGCCAGCCTGTAGAAGATACAGACCGATTTGTACAACTTGCTTTTGACAAAAGCGCGGAAGGTAATTTTGGCGTTGACCCGGACGTTTGGTTCGCCGCCATTACCGGTAAAATTGACCTGATGAAACAGGTCGAAGAGAATGTGGAAGCGGCATTAATAACCAGAGCTGTTACCCTACAACAAGAGGCACAATCTAACCTGATTAACTTAAATATCTTCCGCCTCACGGGTATCATCATTTCGGTCATTTTAGTCTTCGTCATTGCCCGTCTTATCCTTTCTCAGGTAGACAATCTCACCAATCTATTCTCCCAAATTGGTATGGGCGATTTTGACGCCCGCGCTGAAGTTCTCAGCCAGGATGAGTTGGGCGACCTGACCATTTCCATGAACGCGATGCTCGACAACACCTTGAGTCTTATCCAAAGTAGTGAAGAGCGCGAACAAATGCAGAACGCCATTATGAAGCTGCTGGAGGAAATCAGTGGTGTGGCTGACCGTGACCTGACCGTTGAAGCAGAGGTTACGGCCGATATGACCGGGGCTATTGCCGACTCCTTCAACATGATGATCGCCCAATTGCGCGAAATTATCTCGGATGTGCAAGACACAACCCTGCAAGTGTCCGCTTCTGCCAACGAGGTGCAAGCTACGGCCGAGCATTTGGCCAACGGCAGCGAAGAACAGGCCACCCAAATTGTGGATACCTCGGCCGCCATTGACGAAATGGCCGTCTCCATCCAGCAAGTATCTGAAAATGCGGCTCTTTCGGCAAAAGTCGGTGAGCAAGCTACAGCCAACGCCCAGCAAGGCGCTGAGGCGGTAAACAACACCATTGAAGGTATGAACCGCATCCGCGAACAGGTGCAGGAAACAGCCAAACGTATCAAACGACTCGGTGAAAGTTCCCAGGAGATCGGTGAAATCGTGCAGTTGATTGGCGACATCGCTGACCGTACCAGCATCCTGGCTTTGAACGCTTCCATTCAGGCGGCCATGGCCGGTGAGGCCGGTCGTGGTTTCGCCGTTGTGGCCGAGGAAGTGGAACGACTGGCCGAACGCTCTACAGAGGCTACCAAGCAGATTGACAATCTCATCCGCACCGTTCAGAATGAGACATATGAAGCGGTTGCCGCTATGGAGACAATGACCAACGAAGTGGTTACCGGGTCGGAACTGGCGCAGGAAGCGGGGCAGGCGCTTACAGAGATTGAGACGGTTTCCAGCCGCCTGAGCGAACTCATCCAATCCATCTCCCTGGCTTCTAAACAGCAGGCTCGTGGTTCAGAAACCCTGGCTCGTTCGATGAATGATATTGCTGAGGTCACGCAACAAACAGCGGCCGGGACAAAGCAAGCGGCCGTTTCTATCAATAATCTGGCTGTTTTAGCCGACAACTTGCGTAGTTCTGTCAGCACCTTCAAGCTGCCCGGCAGCAATGGCGCCAATAGCAGCAATGGACAAGGCGAATATGCTGATGCGGAACAAGAGTTTTCCTTGAGTTAGGTCAAGTTTGATTGGGAGATTTTTCTCTTAATCTCCCAATCTCAATAACAAATGTCCCGCCCCGACTTGTCCGCTTCCGAATATGAACTCTGGCGCGATCTTGTGGCCCAGCGGTGTGGTCTTTATTTCACACCCAGCCGGAAGCATTTTTTACAAGCCAGGTTGTGGGAACGGATGCAGCAGCGCCAGATCAAACAGTACAGTGATTATTACCATTTTGTGCTTTACAATCCGCAAGGCAAACGAGAGTGGGGGCAATTACTGGACCTGTTACTTAATAATGAAAGCAGTTTTTTCCGCCATGCGCCTTCATATAAAGCGTTGCAGCGACACGTACTGCCGGCATTGATGCAGGCAAAGCGACGGCAAAAAATGAATCATTTAGCCATATGGAGTGCTGGTTGTGCCAATGGGCAGGAAGCGTATTCGTTGGCGATGGCTTTTCATGAAGTTGCCGGCCCTGATGAAACGTGGTTGTGGCAGGTAAAGGTGTGGGGATCGGACATTAGCCGGCAGAGTTTGCGCAAGGCCCGGAACGGCCGTTACAGACCATGCGACGTCCGTACCATGCCGGCCCCGCTGCGTCGCAACTATATGACGGTGGGGGGAAACGGCCGTGACGCCTACTACGATGTCGCGGAACCTGTCAAACGATTGGTACAGTTTACTGAACTCAACTTAACCAATCCTGACAGCTATTGGCTAACGGCGCAAGATGTCATCTTTTGCCAAAATGTACTGATTTACTTTCAAGCGGCGCAGCGTATCGAGATTGTCGAGCAGCTTTGCCAATGCCTATCCCCCGGCGGATACCTGTTTCTGGCTCCGGCCGAAGTGGTAGGCTTTAACTATCCCGGTATCAAGCCCGTGCGGTTGGAAGAATCATTGGTTTATCAGAGAGTTGAGTAGTCAAGTAGTCTTGTAGTCAAATAGTCGAGCAGTCAGGCTCCCAGACTACAAGACTAAAAACGGAGTGTCCTCATGACACGAAAAGTAAACCCGGAAGTCCTTGTTGGCTTTATCGAGGAAGCAAAAAGTTATATGCCCGCCATTCTTGCGGGAATAGAAGCCTTTAAGGATGATGCGACCCGGTTGGATGGATTGGAAGTGGCCCACCGGCACGTGCATACGATCAAAGGAGCTTCCTCGATGGTGGGACTGGCCGGTTTAAGCCATATCACCTACCAGATAGAAGAGGCTTTGGAAGAGATTGGGGCAGGACATATTGAGATGGGGGAAACGGCCGTATCCTTCCTCCACCAATCCTGCAAAGCTATTGACGCCTATCTGGACGGCGTCCTGGCCGGCAATTCCTCCGAAAAAGCGCTGGTTGCAGAAAAACTGCTGGTTGCAGACGTGACGGTAGCTTACCGGCGCTTGCGCGGCCTGCCAGTTGCTGAAGATAAAACGGCCGTGGCCGATATCCTCGCCAAACTAGAACCAATCGCCAACCACCAACCACCAGCGCCAATGCCAGCGCCAACGCCAGCTACGGCCCCCTTCCTCGACGACACCTCTCCCGAACTCCTCGAAGCCTTCCTTATCGAAGCGGAAGACCATCTACACAACATTGGCGCCCAATTGGCCGCTTTAGACAAAGACCCCGGCCAAATCGAATTATTGCAAGAGGTGCGCCGCGCTGTTCACACCATCAAAGGCGGCGCCGGCACTATTGGTTTTACCCCGATTGCCCGGTTGGCTCACCGCATGGAAGATGTCCTCGATTTATTATATGAAGGCGACATGCAGCTAACGCCCGACATCATGGCCGCACTGTTTACCACCTCTGACACTCTCGAAGATTTATTACACGGGGTGGACAACACGGCTGAACTGCAAACACGGCTGAATGAGTTGTACGCGCAATATGATTCGTGGTTAGGTGCCCGGCCGAAACCAACCTATCCGGCCCCAGTTATCCTGGAACCATTAGGCGAAGAACCCACCATAGACCTGGCTGCGCTGGCGCCCCGGTTAGCCGAAGCGGAAGCCAGAGCAAAAACAGAAGCTCTCGCCGCCCAGCCAACACACAGCGCTGCCCCAACAGCGCAAACAGGTGAAGTGGTACGTGTTCCTTTGGAGCGGCTTGATGAATTGGTGCGTTCCGTCAGCGAATTGGTGATCACCCGCACGACCTTTGAGCAGCATATGGGCAGTTTGGTGCGCTCTGTTGACGAATTGTGGCACAGTTTCGAGCGGCTGCGGCAGGTCTCCCGTAAGCTGGAAACGCAATATGAAGTGACCGCCCTGGATAACGGCCGTTGGACATTGTTTGGCTCCCCCGAAAATGGGGGCAGCAATGGCAACCACAGAAACCCTGTTCCGGACATGACGAATGAATTCGACGACCTGCAAATGGACCGCTACACGGAATTCCATCTGCTTTCCCGCGAACTGACCGAAACCACCAGCGATTTACGCACCATTGGCAATGAATTACGCCATCTCATCGGCGATTTTGATGGCGTCCTCAACCGGCAGGGCCGCCTTTCCAGCGAAATTCAAGATAAATTGATGCGCACCCGTATGGTGCCGCTGGCGACCATCGCTACCCGACTGTATCGGGCAGTGCGCGTTGTTTCCCAAAAACAGGGCAAACAAGTTGATCTCACATTAGCCGGTGAAACAATTGAACTCGACAAAAAAGTACTGGAAGAAATGGCCGATCCGCTGCTCCATGCCTTACGCAACGCGGTAGATCACGGCATTGAACCCCCGGCCTTGCGCCAGGTAATGGGTAAGCCAGAGCGCGGGCAAATCACGCTCAAGGCATATTACCAGGGCAACCAGGTGGTGTTAGAAATCAGCGACGATGGCGCCGGCTTGGAACCGCAAATTTTGCGGGCAAAAGCAATCAATGCCGGCTACGTGTCCGAAGCAGAAGCATCCCAACTAACCGATGAAGAACTGTATTCTCTCATTTTTACCCCCGGCTTTAGCACAGCGGAAGAAGTGAGCGATATTTCCGGGCGCGGTGTGGGGCTGGACGTGCTGCGTAACAGCGTCCACAAGCTCAAAGGCTCTGTTACCGTTGATTCTACCTCCGGGCAGGGGACAACCTTTACCATTCGTCTGCCCATGACGTTGGCCGTAACTCGCGCCCTGCTTGTTTCCGCCAATCATGAGACATTTGCCATTCCCTTAGCCGCCGTTTCCCAGATTTTGCGGGTAGAGCGTGATGAGTTTGAACAAATCGGGCAAGATGAGGTACTGCGCGTTGGCGGCAAGGTGTATCCCTTGTTGGAATTAGCCGACACGCTCCATTTACCCCAAACAAATGAGGCGCCGCCTACACGGACGCCGGTACTTATTCTCGATGCCGGGGGACAACAAGTCGCTTTGGTCGTAGATGAAATAGTGGAAGGGCGCGAGATTGTGGTCAAAACATTGGGCAACCATCTGCGGCACGTCCATGCCGTGACCGGCGCCACGCTGATGGGGGATGGTCGCATTGTGCTTATTTTGAACCCGGCCGAATTGGTGCGCAAGCCGGCTCAAATGGAGCAGCGTACCTGGACTCCTGCGCCGCAAGCTGGTGGCGCTGTCCGCAAACCGTTGTCTGTCTTGATTGTGGATGATTCGGTGAGCGTGCGGCGGGTTGTCTCTAATCTCGTCAAAAATGCCGGCTGGAATCCGGTGACGGCCAAAGATGGCTTGGAAGCGTTGAGCTACATTCAAAATGCGGCGCAGCTGCCGGATGTGATGTTGCTGGACATTGAAATGCCGCGCATGGATGGGTATGAATTAACCGCAACCTTGCAAAGCCACGACGTTTACAGGCAGATTCCGATTGTGATGCTGACTTCACGCGCCGGGGAAAAGCACCGCCAAAAAGCGCTGGGACTAGGTGTAGCAGAATATGTCGTAAAACCGTACCAGGATGAAGTGCTGGTTAATATTGTGCGCCAATTAGGCCAAGCCAGCCGCCAGCCAGAAACCGGTACGTTGGAGTGGACTAACGTGTAATTAATTTTGGGGCCCGGATTTCTTTTATTTTTTTATCTGTGTTTATCTGGGAAATCCATGTCCTACCCATCAATTTGTGTAATTTATGTAATTCGTGGCAAGGTCTTTTTCATGCCGATTCGTGTTCTCATTGTTGACGATTCTCCTTTTGTGTGCCGGTTGTTGACGGCGCATCTGCAATCTTCACCTGATTTTGAGGTGGTGGGGACAGCCTTAAACGGCCGTCAGGCCATCGCACTGGTAAATGAACTAAAGCCAGACGTAATAACGTTGGACCTGGAAATGCCAGAAATGGACGGGTTGGCAGCCTTGCAGCAGATCGTGGTCGAGAAGCCCACGCCGGTGGTGATGATCAGCGGCGTGAGCCACAAAGCAGCCTTGATTACGCTGGCGGCGCTGGAAGCGGGAGCGGTTGATTTTATACTCAAATATACGCCGGGTGTGGCTACGGAACCGGAAGCGCTGCGCCAGGAAATTATAGACAAGGTGCGGGCAGCCGCCGGCATTAAAGTAGTACGCTCAATCAGACCGCTTAAGGAACGGCCGTATGAAGAAAGAGAAAGACGGCCGTTTACCTCCCGCAACGGGCAGGCAAGCCAACAAACCATCCCGGAACAGATAATTGCTTATTTGCCCGGCGGTGTGGTTGTCATTGGGGCGTCAACTGGCGGCCCGGTCGCTTTACGTGAACTTCTGGCCCGGCTTCCGGCCGATTTTCCGGCGGCCGTGATTGTGGTGCAGCATATTCCGGCTTCGTTTACGCCTGTTTTAGCCGCGCAGCTTAACCGCCGCATAGCTATCAAGGTGAAAGAAGCACAGTCCGGCGACAAATTGCAAGCAGGGCAGGTTTTCATTGCCCCGGGCAATTACCATCTGCTCATCGGCCCCGATTCGCGGGTCAAGTTAAACCAGGGGCCAAAAATCAAAGGGCATCGCCCTTCGATTGACGTCACCATGCAATCAGTCGTGCAGGTATATGGCGCGCGCACGCAAGGGGTTATTCTGACCGGCATGGGAGATGATGGCTCGCTCGGATTGGTTGCTATTCACGCCAAAGGGGGCAAAACCTATGCCCAGAATGGTGAAACCTGTGTGGTGAACGGAATGCCGCAGCGAGCCATCGAGAAAGGGGTGGTGGATTATGTAGCGCCGCCACCCAAGATCGCAGAAATGTTGGTTGGGTAGTCTGATAGTCGAGTAGTCGAGTAGTCAGACTAAAAGACTACCAGACTACAGGACTGCCAGACTATTCGACTAGCAAAGGACTAAATTATGAAATTTCTACGTTTTATTCGTTGTTGGGCCGGAGGGCAGGTATATGCGCTGGATATGACGCGGGTGCGCACGATTCAGCGTGTGGATCGTTTGCAGCGAGAGGTCGGGGAAGCGGGACAGGTTGGCTGGCTGGAAGTGGCTGGTCAGCGAGTTGCAGTTTGGTCATTGGCGGATCGGTTGGGGGTAACGGCCGTTGCCCCCACCGAATCACAGCGGGTCATCGTGCTAAATGATCCCACCCGACCCTGGGGATTGTTGGTGGAACGGGTGGCGCCGGTAGAAACGGCCGTTGCCCACGAAATACATCTCCTTCCCGCCATGGCCCTGAACCCCGCTAATCCTTACTTTGATCGCGTGATCCGGCATGGTGCTGATTTGCTGCTGCTATTATCGCCCGATTGTCTGCATCCCGAAATAGCAGGATTGCCGGCCGCCAGTTTACCCACGGTCAGCAGCGAGTGGCCGGCAGCGGACAGCCGGGTACAAAATCGTCAAAGTGCGAAAACGCAAAATGGACAGCATGGTCAGATGGTGGTGTTTAAGCTGCCCCAGCCAATTGCCGGTGACGAAGCGTTATCCTTTGCCTTGAGCATCACCCAGGCGCTGGAACTGTTAGAACCCCTGCCCATAATCCCTGTACCGGGAGCGGCCGATTTTGTGCAAGGATTGGTCCTTTGGCGCCAGCGCCCGGTACCCTTGATTGATCTGGGCCAACGATTGGGTGCGCCTACCAATGACAAGCAGTTTGCCCGTACCCGCTTGATGATTGTGCGCACGGCAGGGCTGGATGAATTAGTTGGTTTTTTGGTAAACCCGGCCGTACAAGTGGTGCGCCTGCCCCTGGCGCATAAGCTCTTACCCCAACCCGTTTATCTGGCAGATGAGATGATTTTGGGGTGCGCCGGTTTAGACGACGAACTGCTTGTTGTGCCTGACATGTTTAATGTGACGGCTGTATAGACAGACAGAGCGCCTATATGTGTATTTTGAAAATCTTGTATTTTACGGTCTAATTACTCTGTTAATCCTGCAGGAACATCACTAACTGACGCTAGGAACATATGAAGTTTATTACTTTTCTTGTAAGCAGCAACGCAGCCCATTTTCCACCACTTCAATCATATTTACCTGACAAGGTGACATCTTTTTTTGTCTCTTCCGTACCGGATGCTTTTGCCGTGATAGACAGTTTGTCAGCATGGCAAACGGCCGTTATCTTTTTTGAAGCACCCGCGCGGCCAATCGCCCAAACTTGCCACGAATTGCGAACCCACGCTTTATTGAGCGCCAACATCCCCATTCTCGCCATTTTAGATGATCCCGCTGCCCGTCAGGACGTATTAAAAGCAGGGGCTGACGACTATTTACTGCACCCATTTTCCATCCAAGAGTTTCAGGCCAGATTAACGCCTTACATCAGACCAACAATTTACCATCCTGATTTTTTGCTGGAATCTCTCACCCATGTCCCAGAAGGACCTCTTTCATCCCAAACTTTGCTGGAAAACTTATCTGATACCCTGCCGGCTCCTGCGCCGGTGAGAGGTGAATTGCTGCACCATGTTCAACAGCAGGTGAGGCCATCATTGCCAACGATCTCTGTCCGTGAAAACCACGAAGAATCGCAACCCTATACCACACAGACGGCCTTTATGGTACTGGTTGCCAAAATGTTGGCGGAACAGTCTGATCTGGAAAATATTCTTTCGCTGACATTGGAACATGTCGTGAGCCTGTTACATGCTGCAGGTGGGGAGATATGGCTTAAGGAGACAGATAATGATCAATTGACGTTGGTCTCTGTGTTGCCGTCCGACTTTTCAGCACCCGTTCGCCCGCCTGTTCCTGTTGGCGCCGGCTTAATTGGCTGGACTGCTTCTTACCGGGAGGTGCTGCACGTCGAGTTGTCTGCAAAACTATCCCAGTTTTCGGCAAAATATGATGCTGCTTACGTGGAAAACGGCCGTTTTCTGTTAGCCGTCCCCCTGTATCATCGAGAAACGATTGGCGTGATGGTCGTTTATCATACCCATCATACCCCCTTTACCAATCAGGATGTGATGTTACTTGAGAGCATTGCCGGGCTGTTGAGCTCTACCATTGCAAATGCCCAATTAGTCAAAGAATTACGCGATTACGCTGAACAGCAGCGTGTTTTGTACAAAATGAGCCAGCAAGTTACCGCCGGACTTGATTTGCAAACCACGTTTAATCGTACATTAGGCTGGGCAACCCGTCTTTGCCACGTAGAAATTGGCTTATTGTGGTTGGTAGATGATTCCCAAAAGGCTTTAACCTTAGTTGCCTCGCACGGTCTTTCAGACCTGGATACCTCCAATATAACCATACCTTTTTGTCAATGTTTAGTCGGTTGGTCGGTGGCCAATGGCCAAGCCGTTATGTCCAACAATCCCCAAAATGACCCCCAATATGAACATACATTAGATAACCAATTGCAGATTGTTATCAATAACATAATGGCTATTCCCATGATTTATGGTGGAGTATCCATTGGTTCGCTTAGTTTGATCAATAAAATTGGCGACGATTTCAATCAAGGCGATTTGATGCTGCTGTCTACTGCCAGTGATATGATTGCGGTCGCTATTGGCAATGCTCACCTTTACACAACAACCGTTAAACTGATGGAGGAACGAGAACGCTTCCATCAACAAGCAATTCAATCTGAACGACTGGCAACTGTTGGCCGGTTAACAGCCAGTCTGGCACATGAGATTAACAACCCCTTGCAAGCTATCAAAGGGGCGATGGTTTTAGCGTTGGAGGAACTGGATGATCCGAAAGCGCTGCAAGACTATATTAACTTAAGTGCAGAACAGGCTGATCGGGTTACGCAATTAGTCAGTCGAATGCGGCAAATTTTCCGACCCCAGAGCGACTCATTAGAAATGGTCAACGTGCGCTATATATTACAAGAAGTTATTGCTGTTTCACGCAAGGAGATGAATAGACAAAATGTGCAGGTACAAACAGATTTCGCCGTAGATTTGCCCTCTGTTATGGTTGTCAGCAATCAATTGCACCTCGTTTTCTTAAACATTATACTTAATTTTTCTGAAGCGATTGGCAAAAAAGGGGGCGGCGTGTTACATATATCGGCCACGCCTGTTTCGGACGAGTTGCGCCCTGAAAGAGTGTGCATAGAATTTGTCACGGCCGTTTCCCTGTTACCTCTGGCCGGATTACAACAACTTCTGTACGGTGAGACGCCGAAGGAGACCGGCTTTGGCCTTTCCTTTAGCCAGGATATTATTACCGCCTATGGCGGAACGCTGCATTTGTCAGACCTGGATGATCAAACGATCTTCCGTATCGAATTACCGGCATCATGAACCCACCACGCATCTTAATCGTTGACGACGAAGAAAGCATCCGTTTTATTCTGGAACGGACATTACGAAATGAAGGGTATATTTTGGAAACGGCCGTTCATGGCGGCGAAGCTATTCAGAAGATCACACAAAACCATTATGATCTCATTCTGCTCGATCTCCACATGGAACCTATCGGCGGTATGGATGTTTTCAATGCTGCCCGTGCACAAGACCCTGATATGATGGTTATTATCTTGACAGCGCACGGCTCATTAGACAGCTCGGTGGAAGCGCTTAGATTAGGCGCTTTCGACTATTTATTCAAACCTGCCGACCCGAAAACGATCCGGCAGCGGGTGCAGGAAAGCCTGGAGAAGCGGCGCAAGGAATTACAGCGCCAGCAGCTTATCGCCCAAATAGATTCTTTACGCCACATACTCAATGATTTGAATGACAGTGATCTTTCCCACAGTCCACCGGCGGTGCCAGACCGGTTTATTCGTTCCGGACAACTGGTAATAGATAGTCACCATCAAGTCATTACCTTTGGTGAAGAAATATTAGACTTAACCACAGCAGAATATAATATTTTGTGTACGTTGGTAAAACACGAACCGAATCCTATCTCTCCCCGCAAGTTAGTTAATCACGGTTTAGGTTATGACAGTGAAGAACATGAAGCGCGTGAAATTATCAAGTGGCACATTCACAAGCTGCGGCGCAAAATTGAGCCAAACCCTTCACGGCCGCAGTATATCAAGACGGTGCGTTACAAGGGGTATATGTGGAGCAGCCAATTTCCCGAATAATTAACTCGGTAGAAAGTGCCGGTTTTATGAAAACGTCTCCAACCATTGCAACCCCCACTGGCTGGGAGATATTGGCGATGGCGGGCATGGACTTCTCTCCAAAAAATATCGCGGATGCACAAATCACAGACACACAAAAATCCACGATCCATTCATCTGCGAAAAAATCAGCCTTCACCGATTACCGGCCCTACGGCCGTATCCGGTAAACTGCCCCACCGCCATAATCCAGCACATATACCTCCCCGTTTGCATCCTCGCCAAAGCTAGAGATATTCAGGCCAGATTCCAGCACGATGGCGTCAGACCAGCTATCCCCCTCCGGGAACAGCCGCCAGATATTGCCGCTGCAAAAATCACCGAAAAAATAATTGCCGCCCAACTCCGGATACGCCGCGCCGCGATAGACGTAACCGCCGGTAATGGAGCAGCCAAAACTGTGGTCGTATTCAAAGATGGGCAGTTCCAGACCGGTCTCGTCACAATTATCCGCCTGGAAGCAATGGAAACCCTCCATGATGTCCCAGCCGTAATTTTCACCGCCGGCGCTGGCCGCCGGTTGGATATGGATTTCCTCCCACAAGTTTTGCCCAACGTCAGCAATAAACATGTCGCCGGCCAGCCGGTCAAAGCTGAAACGCCACGGATTGCGCAAGCCAATAGCCCAGATTTCGTTACGGCCGTCCGCGTCATTCACAAACGGATTGTCTGCCGGAATGCCATAGTAAGGCACATCTTCTACATTCACGTCAATGCGCAGCATAGCACCGAGCAATGTGGCCTTGTTCTGGCCGTTTTCCTCCGGGTCATCCGCCAAGCCGCCATCTCCCATGCCTACGTACAAGTAGCCGTCCGGGCCAAACTGAAGCTGCCCGCCATTGTGATTGGGATATGGCTGGCCGATGGTGAAAAGAATCGCCTCGCTGGCCGGATCAGCCGTATGGGGATCGTCTGTATTGACTCGGAAGCGGGAAACGACCGTATTGCCGTCCTTGTTGGTGTAATTGACAAAGAAACGGCCGTTTTCCCCATACTGCGGAGGAAAAGCCACGCTCAACAAACCCCGCTCGCTGGCGTCCGCTCCCACGCGATCCCGGATGTCCAGAAACGGCGCGGCCCACACATTCCCATCTGCAATAATGCGAATTATCCCTTCCTGCTCCACGACAAACAGCCGCTCATCGTAAGCGTGAGTCAGGTAAACGGGCTTGGTAAATCCGTCGGCTACCAGTTCCAGTTGGATACTGGCGGCAGGTCGGCCCGGATCGGGCGTGTCAGTAGGCACGGCCGTCAACGTCGGCGGAATGTCGGTGGGAACGGCCGTTGGTTCTTCCGCTGCGACTGCTGTGGGCGATGGTACAGACAGGGGTATGTCTGTAGGCGGCAGGGGTGAAGGGAATACGGCCGTGTTCGGTTCCACTACCGGTGGCGTCACCGTCACGTCCAGATCGCTGCCACAAGCAGCCAGCAATCCAACTAACAAAGCAAGCCCTAAAATTTTACGCATTCTGCCACCTGTGCCCGTACTGTTTCTCATAATATTCCTTAAAGTCTCCCTCTTTTATCTTGCGCCACCACCATTCATTGTCCCGGTACCAGCGTGCCGTTTTAGCCACTGCTTCGGCAGGCGAATGGGTCGGTTCCCAGCCCAGCCCCCGGATTTTGTCAATATTCAGGCTGTAACGCCGGTCATGCCCCTCCCGATCCTTCACGTGGTGAATAAGATCGCGCGGTTGGCCCAGCGTGTCCAGAATAATCTCCACCATCTCCAAATTTTCCATCTCTACGCCGGTGCCGATGTTATACGCTTCCCCCAACTGCCCTTTATGCAGCACCAAATCAATCGCTTCACAATGGTCAACCACATATTGATACTCGCGCATTTGACGGCCGTCGCCATAAACCGGCAGCGGCAAACCATCCAGGGCATTCGTGGTAAACAGCGGCAGCACCTTTTCCGGGTACTGGTACGGGCCAATGTTATTCGAGCCGCGCGTAATCGTCACCGGCAAATCGTAGGTAATGAAGTAGGAATTGACCAGCAGATCGCCGCTGGCCTTGCTGGCGGCATACGGGCTGCGCGGGTCCAGCTTGTCCGTTTCCACGCTGGAATAGCCGGATGGGATATGCCCATACACCTCATCCGTAGAAATCTGATGATACCGCTCCAGGCCCAAACGGCGCGCTGCTTCCAACAAGACATACGTGCCATACACCCCCGTCTGGATAAAAGCATCCGGGTTCATAATAGAGCGATCCACGTGCGTTTCCGCAGCAAAATTGACAATCGTATCAATCTCATACTGCTGAATCACCTCCTCCACCGCCACCGGGTCACAAATATCGCCCCGCACAAAAGCATAACGCGGATCATCCGACACATCCAGCAGATTATCCAGATTGCCCGCGTAGGTTAATTTGTCGTACACAACGATATTGTAATCGTCATATTTATCGAGCAGATAAATCACAAAATTGGAGCCAATAAAGCCGGCCCCGCCGGTCACCAGTATATTTTTCACAGAATCCACCTCTTTTATTGAGTTCAGACCTGACAGGTTTTTAGAAACCTGTCAGGTCTTAAAAATTGTAACTGAACGTAGTTTTTCAGCCAATACACAGGTATGCTATACTTTCCCTACGTTTATTAACTGTGTTCAACAACTTCAGCGATAGAATTGTAAAAACCAAATCATTCCCCCGGCCTTAAGGAGAGACAGGAATGAGTACCCAAACAAATTTCAATTACCTTTTTGTCAGCGATTTGCACCTCAGCGAAGGACGTAATCCCGCGACCGGGCTGATTCATCGCAATGAAGATTTCTTTGAGGATCGGGCCTTTGCCCAATTTATCGCTTACCACGCAGCCTTGAGTCGAGACCCGGCAGCGCCCGCTTACTACCAAAAACCGTGGAAACTGGTTATCAACGGAGACATTTTTGACTTTTTGCAGGTCGTTTCTTTGCCGGCTGAGGGGGATGAACTACTGGCGATAACCGGCATATCCCAATATAAGGATTTACAGTCCAATACATGCAAATTTGGCCTGGGTACCAAACCCAAGGAAATTGTATGGAAATTGAGCCGGATTGCTGCCGGTCATCCCCTCTTTTTTCAGGCGTTGGCCTGGTTTTTGGCGCAGGAAGGGAATGAACTGGTCTGCATGAAAGGGAACCACGACATCGAGTTGTACTGGCCGGCCGTACAACACCACATGAAAACGCTGCTGACAGAAGCGTACCGGGAATGGCGCAATCATCACGACATGGAATGCCCTCTGCCCGTCTATGATGACATGCCGGCCGAACTGAACCCCAACATACTGCGCACGGCCGTACACTTCCCGCCTTTCCACTTATACGAACCCGATCTTTTTTACGTCGAACACGGCTGCCAATATGATCCGGCCAATGCTTTTGCCAATTTTGACGACCCCCGTCTGCCCGCCAACCCGGAATTGATTGAACTGCCGTCAGGCTCCCTGTTTGTGCGCTACTTTTTCAACCGGGTAGAAAGCATCCACCCTTTTGCCGATAATCTCAAGCCTATTTCCCGCTACATCTTCTGGCTGCTCCAGAATGCCCCGGCTGAAATCATCAACATCCTCACCAATATCCTGCCCGACTACCTGTCCGCCTGGAACCAGACCCGCCACAAAATGAAGAACCGGGGTCAGGCGCAGGCCCCGGACGAACCATTCCGCCAGAAATTGTTAAAAATCCATCTGCAAAGTCAAGCGGCGCTGGAAAAAGCAAGTAAACAAACTACACTACGCATGATAGGCAGCGGCGCCCTGCTGTTTACGGCCGTTCTCATCTTCCTGATCACCATTCGGGCCGTGGGAGCGGGGCAATACGCATTAGGCATTGTTCTTCTGCTCCTGATTCTGGCCGCGCTCGGCGGCAGCCTGACCCTGTTTCATTCCCTTAACAAACTGCTGACCGAACCGTACCTGTACACGGCCGCCTGCCACGTGGCCCATCTGCTGAACGGCCAACCGAATAGGGGCGGCGCACGGTATCTCATCTTCGGGCACGACCACGCCGCCAAAATGTGGGAAATCTCCCCGCAGGATGGGGCCGATACGCCTGATTACCGCCAATGGTACGTCAACACCGGCTCCTGGATTCCCGTTTTCAGCGAAGAAGAGCGACTGGAACGGCCGTCTGCCCATCTCACCTTTTTACGCCTGGTACCGGAACAGATTCAGGCCAACGCGCCCCACAGCGACGTACCGGAACTGCTCCGCTGGTCGCCCGAAGCCACACGGCCGTTACCCGTGCGTCTTTTTTCCGGGGAAGAACAACGAAATTGTGAGACGTGATGCGTGAAAGCGTGTCACGTTTTCACGAAATCCATAATGAGCGTGTGAGAAATACTCATGGGTGGGGGAATATCCGGCAGATTGGCAGCGGTGAACCAACCGGCGTCTTCAATTTCCTCTTTTTGCAGAGTGAGATCGGCTTGGGAGGTTACGGCCGTAAAGGCAATCATCAGCGAATCGGGAAACGGCCAGGGCTGGCTGCCAAAATAGGTGATGTCCGTCACGTCCACACCCACTTCTTCCTTCACTTCCCGGCGCACACAATCCTCCAGCGTCTCCCCAGGTTCCACAAAACCGGCCAGCACGCTGTACATGCCGGGGCGATGGCGCGGCCCCCGCGCCAGCAAAATGGTCTCGCCTGACGCATCCCGTCGCGTCACCCGCACAATAATTGCCGGGGAAAGGCGCGGGTACGTTACCAGGCCGCACTCCGGGCATTTTTTAGACCGCTCATACCCCTGAATCTCATTCCGCGCCCCGCAGCGGCCGCAAAAAATGTGGTTTCGATCCCAATCGATGATCTGCACCGCCCGTCCCGCCAGCCAAAGCTGCGCCTCCGGCAAACGGCCAAACAAGCGGCGGATACCCTGAAAGCTCATCCCTTCCGGCGGCTCCGTTTCCTTGTCTACTTCCGCGGCAAAACAATGGCGCGGCCTATCCCCGGCAAAATAGCCGAGGTAATGCCGGCGCAAAAACGTCAAGCCCAGCGCGGCAACGTCTTCCAGCAAAGGCAGGGTAAGGCTACGGCCGTCACCTTCCACCAGAACGCGATTCCCCCGAAAAATCAGCCAAAAAGCCGCACCCACACCCTCCATTGGCGCAATCACAGATGAAACAAAACCAGTTTCCATATCTCTAATAACCGCTGCCCGTTGTTGGCGTCGCCGTGGGTACCGGTGTATCGGGGCCAGGATAGGGCGTCCCCGGCGTGGAGGTGCCCAGCGGCGGTTGAGGCGTAGCTGACGGGGATGGCGTGCCCGGCGTGCCGGTAACGGTCACCGTAGGTGTAGCTGTGGCCGTGCCATCCGGTGTGGGTGTGCCGCTGCCGTCGGGTGTGGGTGTGTTGGTAGGTAAGGAGACGACTGTGCCCGTCACCGTGGCCGGCGGCGTCACCGTCACCACCACAATTGTCGTGGGCGTTGGCCCACCCCCCGGCAGCGTAACTGTAGGAATCGGCGTCACCCCCACAGCAGAAGTCGGCGTGGGAATGCCGCCCCCCGGCGGCGGCGTATTCGTTTGCAGCGGCGGAACCAGATCATCCGAGACGACCCCTTCCGGCGTAACCGGCGTCGCCCCTACAATGGGATTAGGCGCAACAATATTGGTGATCTCCAGATACCACAACGTCTGCCGGGGCGGTTCTTTACCGCAACCCACCGAGCCTTCATATTTGCGCCAGATGCCCTCTACCGTCAATTTGGTATTGATGGGTACAATACTCAACGTCGTCTCCCCACCCCAAATATCCAACTGCAAATCATCCGAAACCAGCACCGAGCGGAAAATCGGGCCGCGATAAGGGGCGCAATCAGGCAGCCTTTGCGGGAAATAATTGCCGGTAACACGGATGAATTTATTTTGGTAGGCGGCCGCATTGTTGTTCAATTCAGTAAACGTCACTAATTCCGGCTGACCGTCCACGTAAAATTCATTGGGCGTGGTCGTAAGGCGCGGTGGTTTCAGGGGACGCGGCTGGTTCATCCTGGAAAATAACAGGGCCAGAAGGAGGCAGGCAAATAACGCCAGGATCACCAAAACAGCCAGCATAACCGGGCGAGGAATGCCCTGCAGGCGTTCATAAAAGGAATTAGTTTGCGTTTCGTTTGCTGCCATTCAGCCTTTCAAAGACCTCTAAGTAATTGTTCCAGAAATTAGTTCGTAGTAACGACTTTAGTCGTCCAGACCGCTAAAGCGGTTACTACGAACCAAAACGGAAAGTTATTTTTGGACATTCACTAAGGTTTCCAAAACCTCAGAGGTCTGCTTGCCTGCCAAATAAATTCAGGTTGGGCCGCCGCACACCGCGAAAATGCACCCACCATTCTACCAGTAAAATAATAAAGGCCGCTGCCGCCAGCCAGGGCCACAATTCGCGCTGCCCGATGTTCTCTGCGACGGCCGTGTCCACACTAACCTGCCCCACTTGCACCGACTCTTGCGGTGCAATACGGGATTCGGCCGGGTTGAACAGGTTGACCGCAAAACTACCGGCCATCCGGTCGCCGTTGTCATCCCGCAGCGT
This sequence comes from Ardenticatenaceae bacterium, assembly GCA_027054335.1. GTDB lineage: Bacteria > Chloroflexota > Anaerolineae > Promineifilales > Promineifilaceae > JAJRTP01. The sequence goes on along the minus strand of JALUPA010000522.1, from coordinate 19,924 downwards.
CACCCGATACAAACCCAACTGGCCTGTCTCTGCAAAAAAGACCGGTTCTGCACCCCCGTCAGCCGTCCAGGTTGTCCCGTCCGGTTTGGTGATGAGTACGGCCGTGGTACTGGCCCCCGGCACAATTGTCACAGGATCGCCCGGCTGTAAACCTGTCGGCGTGTCAAAAACTCGTCCGGGGTTGAGCCAGTCCGTAATATTAGCCATTAAAATAGGAAATGCAATTTGCAGGGGCAGATCGGAATCGTTCAGGCTGAAGGGCAGGATGGCCAGGCGACGGCCGTGCCGCTCTCCGGCCAGCAGCAAGGGGCCGCCTTCCCCTTCCACCAACGTCTCCGCCCAGGGCGCAACGACGTTTTTCGCCTCCCGGATATTCACGTTGCGCCAATCCACAAATTGCAGCAGGGGCGAATCGGCCAGCCGCACCGCCACCGTGTCGGAAAACGTGCCGGTCACGGTCAGCAAGGCGTCTTCACCGCTGGCCGCGCTCAACGGCGGGTTAATAATCAGCATGTCGGCGTCCGGCGGCGGGTCGGGCAAAGGCACGCTGTCAAACACGTACAGGTCAAAAGCAGGGGCGCCATCTTCATTATAAATTAGATCAGTGTCCGGCGGTGCTTTGAACGCCTCAATACCGGGCAGAACGCTGTACGCCTGCTCCAGAAAGAGATTGCCGTCCGTCACCAATAAGACGCGGTTGCTCACGCCCCCTTCGTGTACCGCCCAGGCGGTGTCGTCCAGCGGCAGATTGTCGTCGGGCTGCTCGCTTAACTGCGCCTGGATAACGGCCGTACCTTCCGGCAGTTCCCACGTGGCGCTGGCCGCGTTGCCCGCCGGCACGCTGATGCGCCGTGAATCGTACAGCACACCGTCCAGGCTGAGGGCAAGCAGAGCATCCTGATCGGTTTCCCCTTTGTTGGCGACGCTGGCAAATAGCTGGATGCCCTGCTCTGTAGCGCGGGTCGCCAGAGCGGTAATTGCCAGATTTTCGCCGCTGCTGCCCACGGGAATGTAGGTTACTTCCACCGGCAGAGCGGACAAATCGTCGGGCAGGCCGCCGTCGGAAATGAGAAGGATACGGCCGTTGTCGCTCCCTTGCACCGCCCCGGCGGCCAGAGCCAGAGCCGCCCCCCAATCCGTTGCGCCGTTTTCCGGCTGTGCGGTTTCTACCGCCTGCCGCAAAGCCGTTTTGTCGTTGGTCGCCGGGTTCAACACCGTGGGCGTCAATCCGGCCTGAATGATGGTCATCTGGCTGCCGCCGCCCAGATCGCCAATGAGGCGGCGCGTTTCTTCTTTGGCAGCCGCAAACCGGCTGGGTTCCTCGTCTGTGGCCTGCATGGAGGCGGAAGCGTCCAGCAAAACGACGACGCTGCCGTTGATGACAGAGGGAATGGGGAGATACGGCCGTGCCAGAGCCAACACCAACCCCGCCAGAATGAGCAGTTGCAAAAAGAGGAGTAAATTGCGGCGCAGTTTTTGCCAGGGCGCGTTGGCTTCCCGGTCACGCAGCAGCTTTTGCCAGAGCATGGTGCTGCTCACCATCACCTCCCGCCGTCGCAGCCGCAGCATGTACAGCAGGATAATGGGAATGGCAAGCGCGCCAAGCGCGAGGAAAGCGGGGGTTAGAAAAGACATTCTTTATTTCCAGACAACCATACCCTGATAACCAAGCTTTCCCCAAATCTGGATGAAAGTTGCTAATTCCGGCCGCCATTCTTTTTCCAGAAAAGGATCAAGACAAATTACGGTCTGGTTTTCTATGCCAATGACAACCACTGCGTGCAATCCGGTACGGCCGTATGGCAAATCTTGCCCCCGCACAAATATGATTACAGGCCAATTTGCTGCCAGCATTTCTAAAAGTCTTTCGACAGTGGCATTTTCAAACCAAAGCGCCTGATAACCAAGCGCCGTCAATCCGGCAACAACATTATCAGGTTGTGTGCCCAAAAAGGGAATCGTGTTGAACGCTTCTGCTAATTCATCCTCTGTATGTTCGCATTGATGATAAGCCAGAATCATGCGTGCGCAAGCGGGCAAACAAGTGAAAGGCGCTTGTTGGCGAAAATGGGGAACGGGCAGTTTCATTTATTCTGAAAAGCCAAAATTGCTGTTTGACGCATTGTTTCAGGCGAGGTGGACTGGTTAACCAGTAATTCGCCGGTAAAGGCATAGGCAAGCGTCCCCAACGGCTGCGCCAACCCCGCACCAAAAACATCCACTTGCCAATACTCGTCTTTTTTCTTGACCTGGATAGTAACGGCATCGCCCACTTTGGCTAATAAATAGCGCAAAGCCAAATTTTCAATATCCTGTTTTTCAGGCAGGGCCGGCGCAATATGAATACCTAACTCATCCAGTTCCAAAACAACGGATGCACCGGGATGTAATCCATACCGCTCCATAATTGGCAGCGGGATTTGCAGCCCACCGGCGCTGATCACTTGCTTTACTTTTTCCATAACAATATCTCCGTTAAGCTCGCGTCTTCACACATCACGTTGTATAGCATCATTTTACCACACCCTGCACACGTAAGGTTTGCATGATGAGTTTTTCCCAGGGCGTATCGGTGGCGATGGGAATGTAGTGGATGTGACGGCCGTGACAAAATCCCGCAATCTCGTTCCGCCATCCTTGCAGCCGCTGCCGGTACAAATCCAGCGTAGCCGGGTCCAGCGTCAGTTCCGCATCCTGCCCCGTTTCCACGTCTACCAGCTTCAAATCGCCGGAAACAGGCGGCTCAATCTCGTCCGGGCTGAAGGTGTGGATGAGACCCAACTCGTAGCCGCGCGATTGCAGGGCGGTCAGCCCATCCTGGTAGCCCTGGGGTGAGAGCAAATCGCTGAGGAGAAAGAGAAGACCGGGGCGACGGCCGCGCAAAGCATAATGCCGCAGCGACAAATTCAAATCTGTTATCCCCTCCGCCGCGCCGCTCTCCAGAAACTGGAAGAGGCGCAGCGAATTTTGCGCCCCGCGAAACGGCCCCCAGGTGCGATCTCCCTGGCTGCTGAGGAGCGTCACCGTCACCCTATCCCCCGTAGAGAGAGCCACGTGGCCCAATGCCCCCGCCAGCCGCACGGCGTAGCCGTACTTGTTTGTCTCTGTATCCGGATCATCCGGCCAATTCATGCTGGCGCTGGCGTCTACCAGCAGATGCACGGACAGGTCTTCTTCTTCTTCGAGGAGTTTGATGAACGGCCGTTCCAGTCGCGCATACACATTCCAGTCCAATCGCCGCAAATCATCCCCCTTCGTGTAATTGCGGTAATCGGCAAACTCAATAGACGTGCCCCGCTTGCGGCTGCGCCGGTCCCCCTTCATCACCCCCACGCGCACCTGAGCGGCAATCAGGGTCAGTTGTTCCAGTTTACGCAGGGTGGGTTCGTCAAAGAGGGTCATGGGAGATTGGAGATTGGAGATTGGGAGATTGGAGATTTTTCCGGGCCGTTGTGGGGATTGGCCAGCCAGTTTAAATCGTCTTCTGTCAAGAGGGGGAAGGGGGCCGGATGGCCGGTTGTGTACGCTGGCTGTTGTTCGCGGATAACGTGTTCAGACGGCCGTTGTTTTTGCATTTTCAGGCTGCGGGCAAAAGCGTTGAGTTGTTTTCCGGTCTGGTTTAGTTGACGGCCGTATGCGGCCAGTTGCCGCTCCCCAATCAAGCTCCTGGCGCAGCTCCGGTTGAGCCAATACTTTGTCTCAAACAAACTGCCGCGAGCATAATACAAAAATTTCAATTTTTCGCCGTAATGGAAACGGCCGTAAGCCTCTGCAATATTTGCCCCAATCGAATCAACCGCCCGCGTCAACTGTTTTCCCACCACATCTTTGGCAAAAACATCCCAATTCAAAACCAACCGCCAAATTTCATCCGCCATTTCCTCCACATTATGCAGTATTATCAAATCCTCAAAAGCCGTTCCCATCTCTCAACCTCCAATCCCCCAATCCCCCAATCTCCAATCTCCAATCTCCAATCTCCCAATCTCCCAATCTCCAATCTCCAATCTCTAACCTCTCCCCACACCTTCCAGCAAATCTGCCACAATATCATCCGGGCTGACGCCTTCAGCCTGGCCTTCAAAGTTGAGGAGAAGGCGGTGGCGCAGGGCGGCGGGAGCGACGGCGGCGACATCATCGAAACTGACGTTGTAACGGCCGTCCAGCAGCGCCGTAATTTTGGCCCCCAACACCATCGCCTGCGCCCCGCGCGGGCTGGAACCGTACCGCACGTACTGGTTTACCAACGGCGCTGGACTGCTGCCGGGATGCGTAGCCACGATAAAACGGCTGATATACTCGCTGACGTGTGTGGGGATGGGTACTTGCCGGGCCAACTGCTGCATAGCGATTAGCTGCTCCCCGTCTGCCACCACATTCACATCAGCCGATTCCTTGCCGGTGGTACGGGTAATAATCTCCGTCAAGTCATCCGCCGAAGGAAAAACCACATTCACTTTGAAGATAAAGCGGTCCAACTGCGCTTCCGGCAGCGGGTACGTGCCTTCCTGCTCAATCGGGTTCTGCGTCGCCAGAACGAAGAAGGGCTGGGGCAGCGGGTAGGTGTGGTTGGCGACCGTCACCGTCTTTTCCTGCATGGATTCCAGCATGGCGGACTGGGTTTTGGGCGTGGCCCGGTTAATCTCGTCCGCCAGAATCAGGTTGGCAAAGACGGGGCCGCGCTGGAAGCGGAATTCCCGACGGCCGTCTCCCGTTTCTTCCATGATTTCCGTACCGGTAATATCGGCCGGCATCAAATCCGGCGTAAACTGGATACGGCTGAAGGCCAGACTGAGCGCGTCGCCCAACGTGCGGATGAGCATCGTCTTGCCCAGTCCCGGCACGCCCTCCAGCAACACGTGCCCCCCGCTGAGGACGCCAATCAGCACGTGCCGGATCACATCCTTCTGCCCGACAATCACTTTGCCGACTTCTGTTTCAATGTTTGCGGCCGTTTCTCGAAATTCAGCCACAGAAAGTTCTGTTGTATCAGTGGAATTTAACATATAAATCCTTTCTTCAAGTACGCTAAATAAAAACAGCCGGGGAGACGTGGAATCGCCTGGCCAACGCCCGAATCTGGCGCATGTTTAATTCTCTACGGCCGTTAAGAATCTCTGAAACCACGCCTTGCGAGCCGATTTCCGGCAAATCAACCTGCCGCAAGCCATGCTCTTCCATCAAATAACGCAAAACATCAGCCCCACTCACCGGCGGCATGGCGATATTTTCTTCTTCCCAGGCATGAATCAACGTACTCAGCGTATCCATAAACTCATACATCGGATGGTCTTCATCCATGCCTACAATATCCAGCAATTCATTCAATTGCGCCACAGCCCGATCATAATCCGCCTCACTCCGAATAGAAAAATAAGGGCGGATAACCGTCCAGTGCGGCTGAATTTCCCGAATGATCCTACTCATTTTTTCCACGCTCCCTTGTCATACTCTGGATGTGTCAGAACATGGCGAATATAAACTTTGCTGCGGTTAAAATGGATAGAAACAATAAGTCTGTATTTATTCCCCCCGACATTGAAAACAATCAAATCTCCAACTTTATCGGCCGTAGGGAATGTATCCCGCAAATCATTGAAACTCACAAAGTCATTTTTCTCCATGATTCTGAACCAGCGAGAAAGCGGTTTCATGCTGTCAAGATGACGTTTCCAAAATTGTTTAAGCGCTTTTCTCGAAATGATGTGCATAATTATAGTATCTCAATTTGAGATGTTGCGCAAAATCTCTTTGGATAAAGTCAAAAATGTAGTCGCGGTAGCCCTACTACTACTTTATCACTCCTCAAAACAACTCACTGCCCCGGCTCCAATGACGTGAAATATTCTCGCACGTATCCTTTTAGCCCCAGGGGAATGTACTCATCCTGCAATGCCTGGTTGGCGGCGTCGCGGTAGTCGCCGAAGACTTGCTCGTAGGGGACGACGCTGGTTTCCTCGCCAAATTCGGTAGGGGTTTCGTTGAGCAGGCCGCCGCAACTGGCAGGATTGGCTACGCATTCAGCCGGAAGCTCCACCTGGACGCCCGCCTCACCGCTCAGGTCGCGGAGCGGGGGCACGTAGATATTTTCCGTATGTCCGCCACCCGGCCCAGGCCCGCCGGCCCCGCCAGCTTGGCCACCCTCGGCAGAACCGCTGCCTAGTCCCCGTCCCTGGCCTTGTCCTTCTCCCTGACCTTCACCCTGTCCTTGCCCTTCACCCTGCCCTTGCTGGCCGGATTGCCCCTGGCCGTTTTGGGCCTGCTGGCTGCCGCTCTGCCCGGCCTGGGCCACTACTTGGCGACTTTGGTTCAGGCTGTCAGCAGCGGCGGCCGCTTGCTGGGCGGCGGCGATTTCCTGGGCGCGCTGCTGCATGGTGGCGGCCGCTTCCCGCAAGGCTTGCTGGGCGGCGGCCGTATCCCCGTTTTGCAGCGCCTGGGCCGCCTGAGCCAACTGCTGCGCCAGTTCCGGGTCTGTGTTTTGCAGAGCGGCGGCCGTTTCCGCCAAATCCTGAGCCAACTGCGCCTGCTCCGCCGCACTGAGGCTGGGCAGATTATCGGCCAGCTGGGCAGCAGCCGCGCCGGCCTGGGCCAGATTGCCGTTTTGCAACGCCTGACCCAACGCCTGGCTGTTGGCATTGCTGGCTAACGGTTCGCCGGCCGTCTGTAACTGTTGGCGCAGGGCTTCATTGCTGCCGCTGGCAGCCAGTTCCCGTAAATCTGCCTCCGCTTCAGACAAAACAGCGACCGCTTCCGTTTGGGTTAAATCACCGTTATTCAACCCCTCGATGGCGCTTTCGAGGGGTTGGAGAATTTCTTCTTTTTGCTCTTCGGTCAAGGCCGGATTTTCCTGGATTTCCTGGCTGAGGGCTTCCAGTTGGGCCGCCTGTTCCTCGATGCTTTGTTTGAGGGCGCGCTGTTCTTGCAAAACAGCTTCCTGGGGATTGGGCAGGAAGATGGCGGCCAAAAGCAGCCCCGCACCCAGCAAAAGAACGAGCCAGTCCTGCCGGTTGAGGCGCAGGGGCATCTGGCTTTTGGCGTCTACCAGACGCGCGGCCGTAACCGTATCCGTTAACTGCTGCTGGGCCAAAATGGGGGTGGTGGCAATACGGCCGTCATGGATTTCTACGGCCGTGCTGGTTCGTTCCCGCAAATGAAACTGCGTGTCGGCAAAACGGGCTTGTTCCACCAGCGAATGCCGCCGCGCCAGCAGCACAACCAGCGCAGCCAACCCGCCAATTGCCGCCAACACAACCGCCAACAGGGCTAGTTCCCGATTCGTCAGCAACGGCCGTAACCGGGCCGCCACTGCGGCCAACACAGCCAACAATAACCCCGCCAAAACCCCGCGCGGCAACCAAAACAATAAAGCCTGCAAACGGCGACGGCCGTTCCAGGCCTTGAGGTATTGGGTGAGTTGGGAGAATTGAGCATCCATTGTCTTAGTTTTCAGTTTTCAGTGCGCAGTTTTCAGTCTACTGAACACTGAAAACTGCTTACTGAACACCGAACACCGATCACCGCTCCGCCGTTTTCCGCACCTTGCGGACTGTCAATAAGTATAAAAAGAAAGCCAGCAAGCTGTAAAGCAGCACAAAAATTGCCCAGGGAGAAGGCAAATACACTGCGCGGCCGGAAAAAGATTGTTCGTAGAGGAATATCGCTCCGTTATCCAAGAAGAAAATCTCGCTGGTGATGAGTGTGGCCGGCAAATTGGTAGCCGCCAGCAGCGTCAAAAGGTAAGCAAACGCCGCTTCGCCTACCCAGCTTAACGTGGCCGATAAAGCCAGGAGCGGGCTGATAATAGCAATAAACAAGCCGCCTAACATAGGCGTAATCAGGGTGATGAACAACGCGCCGCCAAAAGTAGCCACGCTGGCGGCCATTGTAGAGCGGAAACTAGCCGAGCAGAACAAGCCCCACATGGCAAAAGCAACGGCCGCCGCCAGCAAGACAATCTGCGAGACGAACAGTTCCAGAAAAGAGACGCCGCCCAGCAAAAAAGCGATACTTTGTAAGGGAATGGCAGCCAAAATCAGCAGGAACACGTAAGCCAGTGACGAGAGGAGCTTGCCGCTGACAAATCGTTTGGCCGTCAGCAGCGTGGTGCGCAGCAAATCATACGTCTGCCGTTCCTTCTCGCCGCTGATGGCGCTGGCCGTGTAGGCCGGGCCGACAAAGACTACCAGGAAAACCTGCACACCCACGATAGCGGCAAAGATCGCTTTTCCCACGTCGCGGGCATTAGGGCCAAAGGGGTCGCTGCTGCCCGCCGCAAATGCGGCGTAAATGAGCAGAATGAACAGGCTCATCACCAACAGGTACACCGTCAGGACGACAAACGCCTTGCGCCCGCGCATCCGGCTGCGCAGTTCCTTCACCGTCACCGGATTACGGCCCAGGTTTTTGAGCCGCTGTTTTTTGGTTGGAGAGGATTGAGTTAGTTCGGTCATGGTTGTAATTTGGTAATTTGTAATTGGATAATGACGCAATTACCCAGTCATCTAATTACTTCTACTCATCCGCCATTTTCCGGGCCTGCCAGACGATACCCAACCACAGGAGGAACACGGCCGTGCCATACGCCAACGCCGGGCCGATGAGACTAACGACAAAAAGAAAACCGTCCGCTTCTGCATAATTAGCCAGCACCAGCCAGGCAGCGCTGCTGTTAAACAGTCTGAAAAGGACAACGGCCGCATACGCCGCAATCAACGCCGTCGTCGCCGAGCGCAGAACAATGGAAAAAAACATCCCGGCAAAAGCGGCAAACAAAATCTCCAGCCAGGGCCGCAGCAGGGTCATCAAACCGGCCAGCCAGCCATAAACAGCCGATTCACCACCCAAAAGGGTCAGCAGACAGAACAGGGTAAAACCCTGAAATAACGTCAAGGCCAACAACACCGGCCAAATACGCAGCCGGGACAGTGCGCCAAATAACTTCGCCAGCAAAATCGTATTCAGCGAATATGGCGTCGTGCGCAGGACGTCCCAGGTCTGGTGGGCGCGTTCGGTACTGATAAGCGGTGCGGTCAGGGCCGGGGCCATAAAGGAGCCGTAGAGCGTGAGCATGGTCAGTAAAATTCCCGGCAGACAAAGCAGCACCCAAACGGCCGTCAACGCATCATTATTCTCAATCCCGGCAATCAGCCCCGGATTAAAGCCGGCGCACACACCCAAGACAATAACACCCAGAATAATAAACGGCGAATACCGGCTTAGGTTGGCATAGTACCGGTTCGGATTACCCCAGCCGCCCCGCTCCCGCTGATAGATAGGATTTTGCCGCAATGTTTTGAGCCAGGGTAAAGCGATCAACTTACATTCCTTAGCCGCAGATTACGCGGATTGACGCGGATTATACAACTTAATCTGCGCTAATCTGCGGATTCAATTGACAATTCCTTGCGTCACCTGTAAAAAGACGTCTTCCAGATCGCCTATTTCTTCCTGGAAGGAGACGATACGCAGGCCGGCTTGCACCATTTGGTTCAGCAAGGCGCTCAAGCTCTCGTCGTCGCCGCTGAAGTCAAAGCGCACCACATCCGGGGGCAGGTCGGCCTCTTCCCCGACGCTAATGCTGTGTACGGCCGTCTTGCCCAACAAAAATTCCTGCAAAGGCGTCGTCTCGCCCAACACCTTCACCCGGATGAGGCGATGGGCGCGTAACTGCTGCTTCATCTCCTCCATATCACCGTGAGCCACCAGATTACCCGCTTCCAGGATGGCAATGCTGGTGCAAATATCCGCCACTTCGGACAGGATGTGAGAAGAGAAGAAGATCGTCTTGCCCATATTTTGCAATTCCCGCAGCAGTTCGCGCATCTCAATGCGGGCGCGCGGGTCCAGGCCGCTGGCCGGTTCATCCAGGATGAGGACTTGCGGGTCATGCGTCAGGGTGCGGGCCAGGCAAAGGCGCTGTTTCATCCCCCGGCTCAGGCTTTCCACAAAGGCGTCCTTCTTGTGGCCCAAGTCTACCAGGGCCAGCAAATCATCTACCATACCGATGCGGCTGATTTCCGGCACGTCGTAGCAGGCGGCGAAAAAGTCCAGATATTCCCACACCTTCATATCCTCATACACGCCGAAAAAGTCAGGCATGTAGCCGATGACCCGGCGCACGCCGCGCGGGTCTTTGGTGACGGAATGACCGGCTACCCAGGCTTCCCCGCCGGTGGGTTTGAGCAGGGTGGTGAGGATGCGCATGGTAGTAGTCTTACCTGCCCCGTTGGGGCCGATAAAGCCAAATACCGCCCCCTCTTCCACCGTCAGATTTAGATCGTTCAGGGCAGTCAGGTCGCCGTATTTTTTGGTGACGTTTTGAAATTCGATGATAGTTGACATAAGTGTGATGCGTGATGCGTGAGACGTGATGCGTGATGCGCCACAGCCGGTCACGCGCCACGTATCACGCATCACGTTCTCATTCCAAATCTCCTGTCAGTAACGGATACACAATATCCAGGGTTTTGTCGTAGTAGGCAGTGCGGTCTTCCAGGCGGATGCGGACGGTATTGTTGGGGCCAACGTAAGGATTGGGTTCGGCCACGGCCGTTTCGCCCCAGCCCGCCTTGAAATTATCCCAAATCTCTTTTTGCCAGTTCCACAAGCGCACGTCCGGCAAAATAGCGCCGGTATCGCCGTTGGGCGCTTCCAGAACCAGCGCCAACTCATTAACTTGCATCGTCTGAAATTCCGGCCAGGGCGTGTACTCAAATTCCACCCAGCCCTGATTCAAATATAAATCCTCAATAACCGGATCATAAACGCCGCTGGTTGCCAAAACCTCCCATTGCAACAAAGCCACAGGGATGGCAATGCGTTTGCCACTGACCAGGTTCTGCTGCAAGGGTAATTCAATAAAATAGAGGGTCGTATTCGTCCCCTCGCTGTCGCCCTGGGCAATATCTACGTCAATCTGGGCCGCATCGCCCCAGGCCAGCAGGTAAATGGCGCTTTCGGAAATTGACAAACTGCCGGGGCTGTAGGCTTCACCGTCCAGCGTTTCCAATAGTTGGTAACGGCCGTACAAAACCCGGTCATTATAATAATCAAATGTGCCCAGAATAGTTTCTGCGTTTCCCAGCAAAGGCGCATAGCCGGGGCGGACGGGGCCAAAACCTGGCGAACTGCCGCTGGCAGGAACCGAACCAATAATGTGAGAAATCGTCTCCGGCTGTCCGGGAACCAGGGTACCCAGTTCTAACGCTGTCGAGCCAAATAAGAGAGAAGCAGTTTCCAGAATTATCTCACTGTTGTTCTGCACGGTCACATCCAATACCAGGTTGCCATCTGCCAAATTGAGGACAGCCTCACCGCTAACGTCAATGGCCGGAACGTTGTTTTGGGCCATAAAAGTTTGGGTTTCGGCCGTATCCAGGCGAATATTGGTGATGGTTACGTCACGGCCGTAACGAATAGAACCGATACGGCCGTTGCCCCTGAAATCACCGCCAAAATCCGAGCCAAACGGCCGGGCTAACGCTCCGTCTCCAAAGACGAGATCGCGTGTAGAGCGTTGCGGCGCAAACAGACCCAGCAAACTGTATACGCGAGCATACTCACTGTCCACCATACTGTAAGCCACCGACACCTGATTCACCAGCACCGTCGTCCCCCGAATCTGAAAACCGACCAGGTAGGCAATACCGCTGAAAACCAATACCAAAACCGGAATGGTCAGCCAGGCGCGTTCCAATTTGTTGCGCCGCTTCAAAAGCCAGTAATTGACCGGGCCAATCACCACAATGTAGAGGAGCAGCAGGCCGCCCAACTGCCAAGCAGACGGCAGGGAGACGGAAGGCAGGCTGGCGGCGGCATTTTTGGCCGCGTACCCATTCTGCGGCCCGGCGCCCCACAAACTTTGGCCGGGAACCTGGGCGGCAATACCGGCCCAGAACAGTTCACTGCCATCCCAATCCTGCAAGGGGGCCAATGCCGGGTCCAAAGCCAAAAAGTAAACAGCGCCTCGCCCCTGCGGTTGGCGGGCCAAAATGGGCAGGCCGTCCTGGTGGAAAAGGAGTTCACCCCGCGCCAGACTACTGTTGGTAATGACGTAAGGGCCAGGATCGCGGAAAGGTTTGCCCACGGCCGCAGCCAGCGCCGGTAGATCGTCCACCGATTGGCTGCCAGTGATGGTGACAGGCAATTTATCCCCAAAAGCGGCCGTGGTTTTTTGCCAGTTGGCTCCGCCGGTCAGGACAAGTTGACCGCCGGTATCTACCCAGGCATTCAACGCTTCTTTTTGGGTCAGGGTTAACTGCCCGGTATCGCTGTCGTGGATGATGAGAACGTCGAGATTGTTCCAGGGTACGGCCGTTTCCGGCAGTTCTTCCAGGCTCAAAAAGGCCACCTTAGCCTCTTTATACGTACCGGTCACATTTTCCAGAAAGCCAAATTCGCCCGGTTCCGGCGTGACCACGCCATATAATAAAGTATCCGGCGGCAGTTGGGAAAGGGAATTGGTCGTCGTTTCCGCTACCAACGCGCCGTTTTCATCCAGGAATTCCACCTGCAACGTACTGGTGAAATTGGGCGCCTGCACGTAGAGCGTCACCAGTTTTTTGGATTGGGTAGGCAGGCTGACCAACGCATCATACACCAATCGTTCCGCAGGAGAGGCGGGATCGGTCACAATCTGCACCGTCCCCTCTACAGACGGGCCGCTGTTGCTCAGGGTGACGTAGACGGGAACCCACTGACCACTCTTGTAGAAGCCGTCAAAACCGGCGCGGGCAGCCGTCATGGTCAGGCCACTTTGCGCCGCCCCTGGCCGCGCCCACACTCCCAGCAGCAATAATAAAATCAGAATGAGGCCAATACTTTTGGAAAAACGATGTCTCATGTTTTGTATACGTGTTTTCAGCAGGAATGGTTCCTTGCCAGGCTTAGATTGGTTCAATCTGCGAGATTGAACCAATCTACCAGATTTCGATTGCGTAATCCGCTATGGGGGCGTCGGGGCGAAATTGCTCCAGCCAGGCAACGGATTTTTCCAGTTGGCTGTGTAAGTGACCGGTATCGTTGCCGATAGTGACCAGGGCAATGACGGCCGTTTGCCACACATCCTGATGGTCTATTTCCGCTACCGCCACATTAAACCGCCTCGGCAGCCGGGCCAGAATTGGCTTGACGATACTGCGCTTTTCCTTTAAGGACGTGACGTCGTCCAACTGCAATGTAATAACACACGTTGCTACTACCATGCGGATTATTGTGGGCTGTCAGGGCGTCTCTGTCAAGTGGTCAAGTAGTCTTGTAGTCAGGTAGTCGGGTAGTCGCCCAATTGACTACTCGACTATGAGTAAAATCTGAGTACACCCCCCTGCTAACGTAACTCAAATAAAGATATTGTTTTATCATAGGCAGTCAGGCGGAGAATTCTGCCACAATAGTAAACGGCCGTCTGTCCCAAAGGGTACTGGGCCGGGGAGTTTAGGGAATGACAAACGCAAATGACGTGAAAAGTGATAGTATGCTGCGCAAAATAATGTATATTTTTATGATTATCTTTTTTATCGTGGGGGCTTTTGCCGCTTTCACTGTGTTTACGGCCGCTCGCACGGTCAATCAGGGTGTAGCAGAACCAATTGGCAATCTGGTCAATCAGCTATTGATCCCGGCCACGCCGGTTATTTTGCCCAGCTCTACCACTATCGTCAACGAAATTAACGATTTGGCCCGGTTGGAAACAGCGTCGGTAGAGATGGAAAAAGTGGTCACAGCTGAGCGAAATAATGATTTTCTGTGGGGAGCCATGGGGGAATCACTCATCTTTGTGGCGTATGGTAAAGTGGTGGCCGGTATAGATTTTGCCAAGATGACGCCGGAGGATATTGCCGTCATGGACCCGGTGACAGTAATGGTTCATCTGCCGGAAGTGGAACTGTTTGACGATCTACCGGCGCTGGATAATGAAAAATCATACGTAGCGGATCGGGATACCGGTTTGCTCACTCGCGCCGATCCTACATTGGAAACAGAAGTACGCAAAGTGGCCGAACAACGCCTGAAAGAGGAAGCTCTCAGCAGCGGTGTGCTGGAAACGTCCGAATATAACGCGCAGCAATATATGCTCAATTTCCTCAAGGGATTGGGCTTTGAAAACGTCATCTTCACTGACGAAACGCCCCCCGCCCCCGAACCTTACGTGCAGCAAATCCCCAAAGGGTATATTTTGCTCACCCCTACCCCGGAAGCGCCTTGATTGAGTAATTGGTAATTGGAGTAATATCCAGTTACTCAATTACCCAATCTCTTTTCCAACGATTGCAACGCCTCTTCCAACTGCGCCTGACGCAAGCTATTTGTTACGTCGCCGCGCGTGCGTTCCAGCACAGCCCGCACCGTGTCTGTGCGCCGGCGCAAACCGCCGGTAATGCTGTCGTTGAAATCAAACGTTACCAGTGTGCTGTAAATCAAATCCATGCTGTCCAACAGCCGTTCCGCTTCTTCCGTGTAGCCGTGGCGGATGATGTCCAGGATACGGCGGCGCAGTTCGGTGGCAGCTTCAGCCAGACCGTTAAGCCAGGTATTGCTTTCTGCTTGCAGTTCTTCGGGGGTGGGTAACGGCCGTTGCCGCACCAGCGCATACGTCAATCGAGCCTCCACATACTCCTTGATGGCATCCTGCGTGTACCCGGCATAATACAAATTACAGTAAGGTTTCACATCCGCCACCAACGTTTCTTTGGCTGCCTGTGCTTCGGCCAGCAGCGATTCGGCCGTTTCCCACTCCTCCCGATGCGTAGCCCGAATCGTCCGGGCACACAAGCTAATCAGTTTACGGGAGCGCTGATACGCCAGGTCACGGGCGGCATTTATTTGCTCAAATTCCGTCCGAATCTGCTCACTAATTTTGTCTAACTGCTCCATGAATTGCTCCTAAAATAATCGTAGATTGGGCGGATTAACACAGATTAAATTCTGTAAACGCCGCGCAATCTACAGTCTTTCATTTATTATCGTCATCATCATCTTCATGCTTGGGGAAGCGAAAAAACTGATCGGCCAGCGGGGTGGGCAGCCGAATTTCGCCAAACTGCCGCTCATATTTGGCGATATTATCGGCCAAAGCTCGTTGCAACATCTTGGCGTGCATGGGTGACATGATGATGCGCGACAAAATCTGGCCGCGCGGTGTACCGGGCAGCACCTGAGCAAAATCTATCAGGATTTCGGCCGGCGTATAGCGCATAAAAGCCACGTTGGAATAGACGGCCGTTAAATTTTTCGGCATATCTATAGTAATCCGTTTCTGCTTGCCGGGCAGTTCCGACGCGGGTGGATTCGGTTTCGGGTTTTCGTTCATAACAATACCTCTTCGTGATAATTCGTAAAATTCGCGTCCAAGAATCAACTCTACCTGAATTCAGAAGTGTAAGATACCTGAAATTAGGTATTTTGTAAAAATAGCCCTACTTGCTTATTGGGTGACGTTTTCTCCAATGCTAAAATGCGAACAGAATCTGAACGAAGTAGAGCAAAAGGTGTCAATCATGCCGTCAAACGAAAATATTTTACTGGATAAAAACCGCATTGTCTGGTTAGTTGTGGGTGTGTTCATAGGCGTTATTATGGGCGTCGGTGGTATGACCTTAAGGAAACAAGTCCAGCCGGCGCCTATCGTTATTGTACCCCCGGAACCTACGGCTACCCCGGAACCAACAAGTACACCGGGGCCGATTCGCGTTTTTGTCAATGGGCAGGTAGCTGAACCGGCTGTCTATGAATTGCCGCCGGGCAGTCTGGTGGAAGCCGCCATTGAAGCGGCGGGCGGGTTTGCTGCGGGAGCAGATACGGCCGTGGTCAATTTAGCCCAACCCTTAAGCGACGGTGTTCAGGTTTATGTCCCCAGCGAAGAAGAAAATGTGCCAGCACCTCTTGCCGTTGTCAGCAAGCCCAACACCAGTTCTGCCACAACCTCCACCGAAAGCAGCGCAGCCGTTGGCCTGATCAACATCAATACGGCTACAATAGAAGAGTTGGATTCCCTACCCGGCGTCGGCCCCAGCACGGCGCAAAAGATCATCGAGTACCGGGAAAGCAACGGCTCGTTTGCCGCCATCGAAAACATTATGGACGTGACTGGCATTGGCGAGGCCAAATTTGAAAAGATAAAAGATCAGATTACTGTAGGAGAATAACGGCCGTAAGGCATCCGGCGTGATGCGTTACAGGCTGTGCGCACTATGCCCCAGGAAACGACGCTAACAACAGCTATTGCCCGATTAGGCAGCATCCCTTTTCGCCTTCTGGGACGACGGCCGTTCACCCCGCCGCAAAAAGTCCTCATCCTGCAACCCTGTTGTATCAGCCAGGTTATGCTCACCACCCCCCTGCTGGCTGCCCTGCGCCGCACCTATCCCCAAGCTCAATTTGACTGGGCGGTCAGCGACTGGGCGCGACCGGCCATCGCCGGAAACCCCCTCATCGCCAAACTCATTCGCACCGGCCCCGGCTCCGTCAGGCAAATGGATCGAGCGGAACTCCGGGCATTGGCCCGCCGCTTGCAAACGGAATCTTATGACACCTGCGTTATCCCCAGCCGCTCTGCCTGGCTGGCCTGGCTGGCCTGGCGAGCGGGCATCCCGCAGCGTATTGGCTTGAATATACATGGTCGTGGCTTTGCCCACACCCTGCCCGTCTCCCCCCCATCCGGTGAACGGCACGCTGCATCCACCTACCTGGCGCTGGCGAAAGCGATGCAGGTGGGAGCAGAATGGATGGCCGGTTGGGAGATGGCCTTTTACCCGGCTGATGAAGATCGCACGGCCGTAACGCAAATGCTGCTTGAGGAATTGGGCTGGGAGGGGAAACGGCCGTTAGCCATTCTGCATCCTGGTGGCGGCGTCAGCCCCGCAACCCAGGATGAGCAAAAAAGATGGCCTATAGAGCGATTTGCCCGCCTGGGAAATCACCTGATCCAGCAGCATAACGCCCATCTCATCCTGGTTGGAGACCAGTTAGAGGCCAATTTAATCCACACCTTGATGGGCATGATGTCCGTCCCGGCAGTTGATTGGGGCGGCCGTTTGTCGCTCAGCCGATTGGGCGCTCTGTGTGAATTGGCAAATTTGTACGTGGGGAATGATACAGGGACAACGCATGTGGCTGCGGCTGTTGGCTGTCCCGTTATTGCCATCTTCGGCCCGACAGACCCGGCTTTGTCTGCCCCTTATGCCCCCCATTCAGAGCGGGCCGTGGTTTTATGGCGCGGTGGAGAGGTACGGCCGTTCACCTGGGAAGAGGGCGTCACTGTCAAAGAAGTCACCAAGGCGGCCGACAAACTCCTGATACGTAAATCCTAATTTTGTTTGACAGTTCCCCATATTTTTGCTATGATTTTGCTCGCTCTTGGGGGCGTGGTGCAGCGGTTTAGCACGCCGGCCTGTCAAGCCGGAGGTCGCGGGTTCAAATCCCGTCGCTCCCGTACAAAGCGCTCGATTCAATCGGGCGCTTTTTTTGTTGCCACTATACAGCTCCTGCCCGGAAATGGAACCGCCAGGCGCGCGAAGAGTGCCAAGACAAAACTTTTTTTGGTTTCCTTTGCGTTCTTTGCCCTCTTTTTGGAACCTTTTCTCGCCCCGTTTACGGCCGTAGGCCGTCCCGCGTATTGCTGGCGAGATGCTGCTCTATTTCCAGCCAGTTTCCCTTGTTGCCCTCCTTCATCCGGGTATAATGGCAAAATGAGGATCCCCAAGCACACGATCGAAGAGTTGTCATGAATCTGAACGAAGCCGAGACCCGCCGCCAACTGATAGACCAGCAACTCGACCAGGCCGGTTGGGACAAAAACCGGCGTAACCTGACGGCCGAACTGCGCCTCACTGATGCCCCACAGCATATGGCCGAACCCTCACCCACCTATCACACGGGCGATGAGTTTGTAGATTACGCGCTTTACGGCCGTAACAACCAACCCCTCGCCATTGTAGAAGCCAAACGAACCAGCCGTGACCCCCTGGCCGGGCAGCGCCAGGCCGCCGACTACGCCGACCGCATCCGGCAGCAATTCGGTTCAGACCCGTTCATCTTCCTCGCCAATGGGCATGAAACCTGGTTTTGGGACCGGCAGCGGTATCCCCTGCGGCCGGTAAGCGGTTTCTTCACCCGCGACGATCTGGAACGGTTGGCCTTCCAGCGCCAGCATCGTTTGCCGCTCAACCAGTTCAACCCCCGCCCGGACATTGTGGATCGCCTCTACCAACTGGAAGCGATCAAGCGCGTCAGCGAAAGGATGAGCAATGGTCACCGCCGTTTCTTGCTGGTCATGGCCACCGGCTCCGGCAAGACGCGCACCGTCATTGCTCTGATTGATTTGCTCATGCGGGCACGCTGGATACAGCGCGTCCTCTTTCTGGCTGACCGGCGTGAACTGGTGCGTCAGGCGTTAGGCGACTTCAAAGAACACATGCCCAACGAAACCCGCGCCCGCGTGGAGCATGGCGAAATTGACCACACCGCCCGCATCCACGTCGCTACCTATCCCAGCATGATGCAGGTCTACGCCGACCTCTCTCCCGGCTATTACGATCTGATCATTGCCGACGAAAGCCACCGCTCCATTTACAACCGGTACAAGGCGCTGCTGGATTATTTCGACGCCATGCAGTTGGGCTTGACGGCCACGCCAACCGACTATATTGACCACAATACATTTGAGTTATTCGACTGCCCCGATGGCTTGCCTACCTTCCACTACTCCTTTGACGAAGCCGTCAACGACAACTTCCTGGTCAATTACAAAGTCCACTACGCCCGCACTGCTTTCCAGATTGAGGGCATCAAGGCGGGGCAATTGCCGCCGGAAATGGCGCGGCAGTTAGCCGAACAAGGCATTGATCTCAGCGAGATCAACTTTGAAGGCAGCGACCTGGAACGGCGCGTCACCAACACCGGTACCACAGACGCCATTGTGCGCGAGTTTATGGAGAACTGCCGCCGCGACGCCAGCCAGACATTGCCCGCTAAAACCATTATTTTTGCCATGAGCCACCGCCACGCCGTAGAGATTTTCAAGAGCTTTAACCGGCTCTATCCTTCCCTGCAGCAGCGCGGCCTGGCCCAGATCATTGACAGCCACATGGAACGCGCCGACAAGCTGCTGGATGATTTCAAACGACGAGACATGCCCCGCATAGCCATTTCCGTGAATATGCTGGATACAGGGATTGACGTGCCGGCCATCCAGAATCTGGTTTTTGCCAAACCCGTTTTCAGCCAGGTTAAGTTCTGGCAAATGATTGGCCGGGGCACGCGCTTGTGGGTTGATCCCCAAAGCGGCGCGCGCAAAGAGAGTTTTCTCATCTTTGACTTTTGGAACAACTTTACTTACTTTAACATGAACCCGGAAGGGGAAATTGCCAGCCCCACGGAACCGCTGCCGGTGCGTCTCTTCCGCTTGCGGCTGGAAAAGCTGCTGTTGCAGCAGGGATTAGGCCAGGTTGAAGAAGCGGCCTTGACGCGCCGCCAATTGCAGGAGATGCTGGCCCAATTACCACCGGACAACGTGAATGTGCAGCCCCACGTGGCTGAATTGCAAAGGCTGGCGCAGCCGGAAGCGTGGCAGCAGTTGGACGACGAGCAGGTAACGCGCCTCAGCCAGGGTATTGGCCCGCTGCTGCGTTTTCTGCCGGATGTGAATTTGCCGGTGATGACCTTTACGGCGCGAACCGAACGATTGGCTTGCGCTTACCTCAGCGGCGACGCGGCGCAAATTGAGCGGCTGCGGGAACAAATTACTGACGACCTGTTGCGGCTACCGCCCAATCTGCCGGCCGTGCGCGACCTGCGGGAACAGTTGGCCTGGGTACAGAGCGATGGCTTTTGGGATCATCTGGACAGCGGCCGTATTCGCCAACTGCAAGCGGAATTTGCGCCGCTGATGCGTTACCGACAGCGGCAGTCACAGCAGATGATTACGCTG
>JALUPA010000521.1 GCA_027054335.1 Ardenticatenaceae bacterium | reverse complement strand
CAGATCGCTTCCAACGATGATCACATTAACGTGATGAATCAGTTGATCAAGGATGCGGTCAGCGGCGCTGATGAGGAGACGCTGAATGAGTTGGCGTCGGCTCAGGAACAACTCGAAGCATTAAGCAGTGAGGCCGAGGCGTCTCAGGAACAACTGCAAAATCTGGAAGCGGAATTGGCAGAGGCGCAAGCGGCGCAGGCTGACGCAGAAGCTGCTTTGGCTGAAGCGGAAACGACTGTTGCGGAAACTTCGGCAGAAGCGCCCCCCGCAGCCCCAGAAGCCCCGGCAAGTAATAATACGTTGTATATTGTGTTAGCGCTTGTAGGTGGTTTGCTGGTAGGCGCCGGCATTGCCTATGCCGCGTTAAAGAAGTCGTAGTTATGCATAAAGAAACCGGATTTCTCCAGGAAATCCGGTTTCTCTTTAGGAAGCTGTAGCGGGTAAGTTTGCGGACGCTTACCCGCCAGCAGCATCTATTATAGCACTTTATGAGGCGAATGATGAAACAGGTAGCCTTTTCTAAAAAAGACGGTTCTTCTCCCAAATGGCAGTGGGTTTTAATTGGTCTGGGTATTTTTATTATGTTGTTGAGCGCTGCTTTATGGTTGAATGATCGGCGGCAAACGGCCGTAACCCCCAACCCGGAACCGGAAACAACAGAAGCAGCCCCAGATGCAGAAAACAGCCCGGCCAATGATTTTATCTCCTTAGCGTTGACGCGGGCGCAAAGCGGCGATGCCGAGGGCGCGCTGGAAGCCCTGGACGTGGCGATTGCTTCTGACCCGGACAATGCAGCGGAAGCGTACTATTACCGCGGCTTAATCAAAGCGGAACAGGGCGATTTGAGCGGCGCTCTGGATGATATGGATATGGGCATTGCTGCCAACCAGCATATGCCGGAACTGTATGCAGCGCGGGGCACCATGCACGCCAGCATGGGGCGGCCAGCCACCGCCATTGAAGATTTTGACAAAGCCATTCAACTTTCTCCGGATCACGCTGCCACCTACGTTAATCGGGGGCAGGCATATTTGAACATGGGGAATCCCGATCTGGCTATAGATGATTTTAACTACGCGCTGCAATTGGACCCGAATTTAGTGGCGGCGTATTTTAACCGGGGGACGCTGTATCTGGAACGCAGCGAATCGGAGAAGGCGTTGGCTGATTTTAATACGGCGATTGATTTATCGCCGGAAGCGCCGGCGCTTTATTTTAACCGGGCTGTGGCTTACATGAATATGAATGAATTTGAATCGGCGGCTGCAGATTTGACGATTTACCTGGGCATGTCAACAGACGAGGAAGGTATTCATCAAGCGGAAGCGCTGCTGAGTTCGATGCAGGATTATGAGGCGAACAGCCATCTGGATGTGGATGAGTAGTCGGGTAGTCTTGTAGTCGGGTTCGTCAGACTAACGACTACTCGACTAGCGATTAACGACTACGCGACTAACCAAGGAGTTTTCTATGTCCCGAATTTTGTCAGGAAAGGGGCGATGGCCGGTGGTGCTGTTGGCGGGGGCGATTTTTCTGGTGATTGCTGCTGGCGGAATGATGAACCGGGGAACGGCCGTTGCTCAAACCGATCAGCCAGTCAACTACAGCCACAAAACGCATATTGATGCCGGGATGCAATGTGTCTATTGTCACTCATCTGCGCTCAATTCACCCATTGCCGGTGTCCCGTCAGTACAAAAATGTATAGGCTGCCACGAAGTCATTGCGCCCGATAACGAGGACGTGCAGGTTTTGACCGGTTATTGGGACCGGGGTGAACCTATCCCCTGGGTACGGGTGAACAAGCAGCCGGATTTTGTATATTTCAGCCACCAGCCGCACGTGGGAGCTTCTCTTAGCTGCGAAAATTGCCACGGCGAAGTGGGCGCGATGGATTTGGCCGAACCTGTGCTGGAGATGGATATGGGTTGGTGTCTGGACTGCCACAAACAGCAAAACGCAGACGTAGCGCCCCATTTGTGGGATTGTTTGGTGTGTCATCAGTAAAGCAAAGTGGTAAGTGGCAGGCGTGCAAGTAACCCTGTAACTTGGCAACTTTGCAACTCTGTAACGAGATAAATTATGAAAAAAGGTACAATTTCACGCCGTCATTTTTTGAAACTGGTAGGCGGAGCGGCAGCCGCGGGCACAATGGTTGGTGTGCTGCCGGTAGCGGCCAAACAGGCGATGAGCCAGTTTGAACCGTATGTGATTCCGCCGGAAGAGGCGCTGCCGGGTAAAGCGAACTGGTATGCCACTGTGTGCCGGATGTGTCCGGCGGGCTGCGGCATTATGGTGCGCACGATTAACGGCCGGGCCAAGAAAATCGAAGGCAATCCGGTGTTTCCCTTGAACCAGGGCAAATTGTGCGCCAGGGGGCAGGCCGGTTTACAGGCGCTCTATAACCCGGACCGGCTGAAAAATGCCGTGCGCCAAACAGGCGGACGCGGCTCCCGCCAGTTTGAACCGTTGTATTGGGAGGAGGCGGTAACGGCCGTATTGGACAAACTAGAAACAACCGATCCTGCCAAAATCACCTTCTTTGCCGGGGTGATGCCCGACAGCCTTCACTATCTGGTCAGCCAATGGCTGGCAGCCATCGGCGCACCGCCTCCCATCCAGTATGACTTGCTTGCTGCCCTGAACGGGCGCG
Organism: Ardenticatenaceae bacterium; assembly: GCA_027054335.1. Taxonomy (GTDB): domain Bacteria; phylum Chloroflexota; class Anaerolineae; order Promineifilales; family Promineifilaceae; genus JAJRTP01. The sequence continues at coordinate 7,529 of JALUPA010000521.1, read as the reverse complement.
CCGTCAGCGCCCAGGCAGCCGAAACCTTGTTCGGTTCCGACCAGCAGCCGGTGTACGACATCGCTAACGCCGACATGGTCTTCTCTTTTGGAGCCAACTTTGCCGAAACGTGGTTATCGCCGGTGGCCTACAATCTCGGCTATGGCCAGTTTCGGGGGCAGGCGGGCGGTCGCGGCTTCTTTGTCCAGTTTGAACCGCGCCTGTCAGCTACGGCCACTGCGGCCGACCAGTGGGTTCCCGTCCGGCCAGGCAGCGAAGGGTTAGTTGCGCTGGCTCTGGGGCGCATTATCGTCGAGGAGCGATTGGGGCGTTCCGGTACGTTTGCCCAAACATTTGCCGGGATGTATCGGGGTATTGACGTAGAGACAGTAGCCGGGGCCAGCAACATCAGCGCAGACAGGTTGAATGAACTGGCCCACATTTTGGCGGACGCGGATCGGCCGGTGGTCATTCCCGGCGGGTATGCAGCCGGGCAGACCAATGGCTACACCAGCTATCTGGCCATCCAGTCACTGAACCTGATTTTGAGCCGGTTGGGGCGCAGCGGCGGCGTCCATCTGTCACCGTCTCCGCCGGCCGAATCGCTGACGACCGCTCCCGCGCCCAACTCTTTTGCCGACGTGCTGGACCTTATTGAGCGAATGCAGGCGGGAGACGTGGAAATGTTGTTTATTCACGGCGCGAATCCGGTTTATGAACTGCCCCAAACAGCCGGGTTTAAGGAAGCGTTAGCCAATGTGCCGCTGGTGGTTTCGTTCAGCTCATTTGTAGATGAAACGGCCGTGCAATCCGACCTGATTCTACCTGACGATACCTACCTGGAAAGCTGGGGCTACCAGATTCCCACACCCGGCGCCGACCGGCCGGCCGTAGCCAACCAGCAGCCCATCGTAGAACGGTTGTACGACACCCGTTCTACTGGCGGCGTTATTCTGGAACTGGCGCAGCAGATGGGCGGAGCAGCGGCGGAAGCGCTGCCCTGGGCCAGCGAACGCCTGTTCATTGAAGACGTAACTGGCGCCTTGTTCCACTCCAGCCTCAGCCCGTATAACGCCAATACGGCCGCTGAGTTTTGGGCTGCTTTCCGGCAGTATGGCGGCTGGTGGGCGCACCGCGAACTGCGCCACGAACCGGAACCGGTGGGCTTTGAGAATAAGCCGCTGCCAGTGCCGGCCCCCCGTTTTGATGGCGCGCCGGGTGAGTACCCGTTCTTCTTCTACCCGTACCCCAACGTAAATCTGAGCGACGGCCGGGGGGCAAACCTGCCCTGGCTGCAGGAAGCACCGGAGCCGATGACGACAGCACGCTGGAGCACCTGGGTGGAAGTGAACCCGGAAACGGCCCACAAATACGGCCTGAAGAACAACGATGTGGTCAAACTAATCTCGCCGCACGGCGAAATTGAAGCGGTGGTGGTGGAATTTCCCGGTATCCGGCCGGATGTGCTGGCAGTTCCCGTGGGGCAGGGGCATGAGGATTACGGCCGTTACGCCCAAAAACGAGGCAGCAACCCGATGGATTTGCTGGGCACAGCCACCGATCCGGATTCCGGCGCATTGGCCTGGGGCGCGACCCGCGTCCGTCTGGAACGCACTGGCAAGACACATAGATTAGCAAGATTGGAGAGCATCCATGGCGAAGGCAGAGAAAAACTCACCTGAAAATGAAGAAAAAACCGGCCGCCCGCGCTGGGGCCTGATCATAGACCAGGATCGCTGCACCGGCTGTCAGGCGTGCGTCGTCGCCTGCCACGCCGAAAACAACGTCCCTGCCGTCGGCGAAGAAGAGGCCGCCTACCACCGCGCTCTGCACTGGATTCGTATTGAGCGATATTGGGACGGCGAATATCCCAACGTGAAAGCCCGGTTCCGCCCCGTCCTGTGCCAGCAGTGTACCGAAGCGCCTTGCGAAGCCGTTTGCCCCGTGTACGCCACTTATCACAGCGACGAGGGGTTGAACGGCCAGATTTACAATCGCTGCATCGGCACCCGTTTTTGCGGCTCCGCCTGCCCCTATAAAGTGCGGGTGTACAACTGGTTTGATCCGGAATTTCCCGAACCGCTTGACCAGCAGTTGAACCCCGACGTTACCGTACGCTCGCGGGGCATCATGGAAAAATGCACTTTCTGTGTGCAGCGCATCCGCCGCGTCCAGGAAGACGCCCAAGCAGAAGGACGTGAAGTGGCAGACGGTGAAATTATGCCGGCTTGCGCGCAATCCTGCCCCACCAACGCCTTTACCTTTGGCGATTTGAACGATCCTTCCAGCCAGGCCAGCCAGTTGGCTACCAGCCGCCGCGCTTACCGCCTGCTGGACGATCTGGGAACGGGGCCGGCCGTCATTTATTTACAGGGAGGTGAAACCAATGTCTGATCAAGTCAGCCGATTCAAACCGGCGGAAGGCAAAGACGTTATTATCCCGGAAGATGTGCGCGATCAACTGTTGTTGACCACGGAAACTGACGACGAATTGAACGAACATATGCTGGGGCCGATGAAGAAAACCGGCCCCGTCTTCTGGATTTCTCTGGCTATTTTGGGAGCGATCTTCTTTTGGGGATTATACGCCTGGGGGTATCAGATTCGTTGGGGGTTTGGTGTGGCCGGGATCAATCGGCCGGTTTATTGGGGAATGTATATTTCTACGTTTGTTTTCTGGGTGGGTATCAGTCATGCGGGTACGATGATTTCGGCCGTGCTGCGCGTGTTCAAGGCGGATTGGCGACGGCCCATTACCCGCGGCGCAGAAGCGATGACCGCTTTTGCCCTGATGATGGCCGGATTGTTCCCCCTGATTCACGTAGGGCGTGTCTGGAAAGTATACTGGATGATTCCTTACCCCAACAACCGGCATCTATGGCCCAATTTCCAATCCCCCCTGATGTGGGACATGGTAGCGATTACTACCTACCTGGTAGGCAGCAGCCTTTACCTGTACCTGGCGCTTATCCCTGATCTGGGCATGGCGCGGGACAAATCTACCGGCTGGCGTTACCAGTTATACCGGGTATTGGCTCTGGGTTGGCGCGGCACGGAACCAGGCTGGCACAAGCTGGAAAAGGCGCTGGGTATCTTTGCCATTGTCATTATTCCCATTTTCCTCTCAGTGCATTCCATCGTTTCCTGGGATTTTGCGGTGACGGTGCAGCCCCGCTGGCACAGCACCATTTTGCCCATCTTCTTCATCATTGGCGCGGTATTTTCCGGTTTGTCGGCGCTGGCTTCTATTCTGGTGCTGGTACGTTGGGGGATGAAGCTGCAATTCTTCATCCGCAAGGAACATCTCAACAATATCGGCAAATTGGTCATGGTAGCCGGTTTGTCCTGGGTGTACGTGTGGTTTGCCGGCCTGATTGTGGAGTGGTATGGCAATACGCCGGTGGTGAAGGAATTACTGCATGATGAGTGGTATGGCGATCTGGCTCCTTTGTTCTGGACGATGATGGTGTGCAATGTACTGCCGATTATCCTCCTGATGTTTGAGCGGGTACGCACCAATCCGACTTTGCTGCTTTTCCTGACGTTAATGGTGAATGTGGGCATGTTTATTGAGCGGTTCCTGATTGTGGCTGGTAATTTGACGCGCAATTATCTGCCGTTTAACTGGGGTGATTACCGGCCAACCTGGGTGTCACTTAGCATCGTGGCGATGACTTTTGCCGGGTTTATTATGTTTTACATGATCTTTACGCGGCTTATTCCTTATGTGCCAGTGTGGGAAGTAAAGCAAGGGCGTTTGCGTTTCGGCACGCGGCGTGTCGGCCGGGTGGAAGAAGTGACAATTACGCAGGTGGATTAGCATTATGAGCGAAACAATTACTCTCATGGGTTTATTTGAAGATGACAAAGCGACGGCGGCCACATTGGATGACATTTATAATCTGGGAGTGAAGGATGATCAGATCACGGTCATATCGTCCATACCGTACCCTGAACAATCATTAGGGCGGCATGTGACCTGGATTCGCTTACCTTACATTGTTTTGGCGGGCGCATTGGCCGGTTTTCTGTTCGGCTTTTTTCTCTCATCTATTACCCCCAGATTGTATCCTCTTAACGTGGGGGGACATCCCTTAAACGGCGGCCCGCCAGCGGCCATTATTACTTACATTTTCACAATGTTATTTGCTGTTGTGGCCACGTTCATTGGTGTGTTGTGGGAGATTGACGTGCCTGGTTTTGAGAAGAAATATTATGACCGGCAAGTGACCAGCGGCAAGTTGGCTGTTTTGGTGGAGCGGCTTCCGGTAGAGCAAGAGGAAGCCGCCATTACCGCGATGGAGTCCCATGGCGGGCAGGATATCCGCCGCCCGGAGAAGATGACGTTATGACCAGACAAACAAAACGCGCATTCATCATACTTGGGCTGTTGATTTTACCTCTGATTGTTGGGCTGCTATTTACCTATCAGATTATCAAGATTCCGCTGCCCACGGACATGGCTGATTCCCCGGCTGTGCTTTATCAGGAAGGGGTGCGCTTGTCGCCGCCGGTGGGGGCTGTATCCATTGAAGGCCAGCCGCTTGTGGTGGGTAGTTTACCGGAAAATCCGGTTATGGCAGACGAGGTTTCTTTGCAGCGCGGGGAAATTCTGTATTCTTTGCACTGCGCCGTGTGCCACGGTGAATCAGGAATAGGAGACGGCTCCATGGTTCCGTTTTATGAAAAGTATGACGCTGACGCCCCGCCTGATATAACCGGCAGCAATATCGGCAATATGTTTGACGGGGCATTATTCCGAATTATCACAAAAGGCATGAAAACAATGCCGCCCCTGGCTGAAAATTTGACTATTCGAGAGCGATGGGATGTGGTTAATTATGTGCGCACCTTGGAGGTAACGGAGTGACGTGGTTGGAGGTGATAGTCGCTTGGAAAGTGACTGTCACCTGAAATCGTAAATCGTTGGAGATTTTGATTATGCTGACACGAAAGTACATTTTTATCTTAGGTTTAATCGGGGTTGTTATGATGATGTTGGCAGCCTGCTCCGGTAGTCCAAATCCGTATCCGACAGGGGCGACGCCTATCCCCACGTTGATACCGGCGACGATGCCGCCCAGTGAAGTACTGGCAAAAGCGATGCCAGAACCGGTAGATGTTAGTTATCCTGCAGGAGTGCCTTCGGCGGCAAACGGGCAGACTCTTTACAATGTGCATTGTGCCGAATGTCATGGCGAGGATGGCACGGGAGCAGTGCCCAATGCCCGCGATTTTAGTGATGTGGATTACCGACGCGGCAAAACGCCGGTAGATTTTTATCTGGCGATTACGGAAGGACATGGTGGCGCCGGCGCAGGAGAGGATATGCCTGCTTTTGGTACGGAATTAACGTCGGACCAACGGTGGGACGTGGTGTATTATGTTTGGCGTTTTGCCGCGCCAGACGAGTCTCTGATTGCCGGGCAAGTGCTTTACGCTGAGAATTGTGTGGATTGTCACGGGCCGACAGGGCGCAGCATGATTTTGGGGGCAGCGGATTTTTCGGATCAACGGTTTATGAGCAATTTACCTTCCAGTGATTTGTTTGTGGCCGTGACGCAGGGGAAGGATTCGATGCCGGCTTGGCAGTCGCGTCTGAGCCAGGATGAACGTTGGTCGGTGGTGGATTTCATTCGCACGTTTACGTATGACCCGGTGCTGCCTGTACCGGAGGCTGAAGCAGGCGCAGAGGGTGAAGCAGCTGAAGAAACGGTAGCTTTTGTGCCGGAAATACCGGAAGAGCCGGAAAAGCCGGAATGTGACGCCAGCTATCTGTCGCAGTCGAACCCGTTTGCCTGGGATGACGCGGAAGCGATTGCCGCCGGGCAGGAATTATATGATGAGTATTGCTCGCGCTGTCACGGGGATGACGGCCGTGGCGTGGCAGACCTGGATTATATTCCGACCGATTTGACGAATCCGGCCGTACAAACCCTGTTGCGGGAGAACGGCGGTGAGTATCTGTGCCGGGTAGCGGAGGGGCTAAATGACATGCCGGCCCTCAAGCGGAAAATGGACCAGGAGCAGATGTGGCAGGTGTTGACGTTTGTGGGGACGTTGGGGGATGAGTAATCGGTAATTGGTAATTGGTTGTCGGTAGACGATTTTTTGAGGGCAGGCTGGAACGCCTGCCCTTTTTGACTTTTTTGTCGCATATATGGAGTGTGGATTTGTAGCCTTGCTCATACAAGAAGTACACAGCCTCTTCCCAGTAACGACTCGTCACTTCCATGCAGACATGCACCTGGTCTGCGTGCCGCTTCGTCAGCCATCGGGCCAGTTTTTGCAGCCCTTTGGGGTCGTTACCGAAGTGACCTTGGTAGGTCTGTCCGCCATCCAAGAAGGCGGTATCAAAGCTCTGTTTGGAAATATCGATGCCGAGAATTTGCTGAGTCATGTGCTTTCTCTTCCTTATTTTATAGGGACACGCATCTGCCACAGAACAGCCTTGTTTATGCAAACTCACTTCTCTGTTACAATCCGAAGGGCTTAGGATGTCGTCCGTACTCGAACAGATTACTGGAAAGTGGGAGCTAATCTGGTACACAGATTCTTTGATCCGAGGCACTTATGAGCTTCACCGCTCTCCTGTCCGGTATTAGCAATAATGATGAAACTATCACATATCTACTAACATGCAAGGCACTATCACGCTTGAACTATGATTGAACAAACCAGCAACGACCTCTTACAACGCCAGTTAAAAAGCATCCCCGCCTTCCGCGCCGTGCTGCGGGCCGTAGAAGCCCGCTTCTACTACAGCGTTGACCTGCCTCGCCCCATCCTGGACGTGGGCTGTGGCGACGGCCATTTCAGCCAGATGATCTTCAACGAACCGGTAGACGTAGGCATTGACCCCTGGTGGAATCCTCTGCAAAAATCGCTCCATTCCGGCATGTATCACGTCCTGGCCCAGGCAATGGGCGACCGGATGCCGCTGCCCAGCCATACCTTCGGCAGCGCCTTCAGCAACTCCGTCCTGGAACACATCCCGGATATCCAACCAGTGCTGAAGGACGTGAGCCGGGTGTTGCAGCCGGGGGCGCCTTTTGTGATGACTATGCCTTCCCAATACTTCACGGAATGGCTGGGGGGCGCAGGGGCTTTAGAGCGGGCCGGGTTGTCCGGTATGGCGGACCAGTACCGCCGTTTTTTCAACGGCATCTCCCGCCATGCGCACACCGTCGGGCCGGAAGTGTGGGCAGAATGGCTGGCAAACGCCGGTTTTGCTGTGGAACGATGGCAATATTATTTCTCTCAATCAGCCTTGCACGCTCTGGAATTGGGTCACGCCACCGGCCTGCCGTCCGCTTTTGCCCACGCTCTGACGGGACACTGGATTTTGGCCCCCTGGGACAGTAATTTGCGACCGACAGAACGATGGCTACGGCCGTATTACGAAGAACCATTCGGCAAAACCGGCACCTACCTTCTCATCATCGCCCGCAAAAAAGCAGACGGCCCCATCCCCGCCGTGTTGCCGGAGGCACGGCCGTTTTCTCTAGCCGAACTGGAAGCCAATCTGCCTTGTGAGGAGGATGAGGGGG
>JALUPA010000520.1 GCA_027054335.1 Ardenticatenaceae bacterium | reverse complement strand
GAGCGGTGGTCGCCCCGGCGCGGCGGCTGGCGGCGGATGCGCGCCGGGTGGGGGATGGGGATTTGTCGGTGCAGTTCAGGGTGGATGGCCGTGACGAGTTGGCGCAGTTGGCGGGGGCGTTTAACGAGATGGTCGCCGGGCTGCGAGAGCGGGAATGGTTGCGGGATATGTTCGGCCGTTTTGTCAGCCAGGAAGTGGCCGAGGCGATCCGGACGGGGCAGGTGAAGCTGGAAGGGGAAAACCGCGTCGTCAGCGTCCTCTTCTGCGACATTCGTGGCTTCACCGCCCGCTCCGAGAAGGCGACGCCGGCCGAGATCGTGGCCCTGCTCAACGAATACCTGCCCGTCGTCGTCAACGCGGCGCAAAACCACGACGGCACAGTCAATAAATTCGGCGGCGACAGCACGCTCATCATCTACGGCGCGCCCCGGCGGCTGCAAGAGAGCGCCTACCACGCCGTCCGCACGGCGCTGGAGATGCGGCAAAATCTAGCCGCGCTCAACGAACGGCTGGCGGCGCGGGGGGAAGCGCCGATCCGCATTGGCGTGGGGATCAGCACGGGGATGGTGTTGGCCGGGGCCGTCGGCCCGCCGCAGCGGCAGGAGTACACGGTCATCGGCGATACAGTCAATCTGGCCTCGCGGATTGAAGCGTTGAACAAGGTGTATCCGGAGTACGGCATCCTCATCAGCGGGGCGACATATGAGGCGCTAGGCGGCCGTCGCTCTGAGTTCCATTTCACCGATTTGGGGGAGGTGCAGATACGGGGGAAGGTGGAGAAGGTGAGGGTGTGGGGGGTGACGGCCGTTTGACCTAACCAAAATCCTTCGACATAATGACCTGAAAGACTCACAAAACATTTGCCAGCCATGTTGCAAATGCCCTATACTAGCATTTGGTTGTTATCCGAATCGGGAATATCTCCAAACAAAACTCTGATTAATAATCAACAATAACGCCCCCATGAGGTCTCACTTATGCAAAAAGTATTGATAACTTCGCCTGGTATTAAGAAAGCCCTAAGAAGATACAATTATAAACAAGCCATCGTCGAATATGTATGGAACGGATTTGATGCTGAAGCTTCCTCTATAAACCTAGATTTTGTCTCAAATGAAATCGGCAATATCAAAGAACTAACAATTTCTGACAATGGGTATGGTATACCTAATGATTTGCTACAAAGTAAATTCACTCCGTTTTTTGAATCTGAAAAAGCGTTGGATCCAAGTATACAAAGGAATTCATCAGCTATTCACGGGAAAAATGGAGTAGGTCGGCTAACATTTTTTCATTTTGCCCAATCTGCCACTTGGACAACGGTTTTTGAAAGCGAAGGCAGACGATTTAAATACAACATTATGATTGATCAAGCTAATCTGGACACATTTTCAGCTACTGTTCCCGTCGAAACAAAAGATTCAACGGGAACAAGTGTAACATTTGAAGGGATTTTTGAGTTTACAGCATACAATTTTGAAACAGATATATTGGAGCATTTACGGCGAGAGTTTGGATGGTACTTGGAACTTCATGTCGAGAATAATTTTACCATTAAGTTAAACGGCAACTCTCTTGATTATGATCAAATCATTGGGGACAAAGAAACTTTTAATCATAGAATAAATGATATTCATTTCGAAATTCGCTATATCCGATGGGAACAAAATCTAAATAAAGAATATTCAAGATACTACTATTTGAATTCACACAACATCGAAATCGGAAAAGAAACCACGACTTTAAATAATAAGAGCGATCATTTTTATCATAGCGTATTCATTAAAAGCAAATACTTTGATGATTTTGTACTCAAAGAGGCGAACAATCAACCAACACTTTTCGGAGGCATGAAAAGCGATCAATTATTTAAGGAGCTTATCGAGGTGGTAGATCAATTCCTGAGAAGTAAACGCAAGCCATTTTTGCGCTATTTCTCGGAGCAAGTCATAAGTGATTTCGAAGAAGATAATGCCTTCCCTGTATTTGGTAATAACGTTTGGGATATTCACCGTAAACAAGAACTTGAAAATTTAGTCCGAGAATTAGCGCAAGTCGAACCAAGAATATTTTCACGATTAAATGTTGAACAAAAACGCACATTCGCCCACTTATTGAACTTAATAATCGATTCTGGAGAGCAAGGACGGTTATTTGACATATTAAATGAGATTATAAGCCTCGATCCAGATGAACGCCAAGAGTTAGCTATGTTGTTAAAATCTTCCAGGCTTTCAAGCATAGTGAAGACAATAAAGCTAATTGAAGATCGTTACAGAGCTGTAAATCGAATTCGAGACCTCGTCTTTAAGAAATCATTAGGGGCGAACGAACGCGATCACCTACAAAAGGCGATTGAAAAGCATTATTGGTTATTTGGGGAGCAATATCACCTGGTTACAGCAGAAGAACCAAAATTTGAAGAGGCTCTCCGACGATATGTTTATATCTTACAAGGAGTTGACGAAAAACAACACATTGACCATCCCGATAAATATAAAGAGATGGACATTTTCATGATTAGACAAAACATGCAAAATGATAGCATTCGTCATATAGTCATTGAATTAAAACATCCTAGGATTGGTTTGGGAGAAAAAGAAGTATCACAAGTAAAAAAATATTTTAGAGTTATTCTGTCCCAAGATGAATTTAATGGTTCAAATCGGTTTTGGGAATTTTATTTGGTCGGAAACAAATTCAATAAATCCGGATTTATTGAAAGTGAACTACGGAATGCACGGCATCATGGTGAAAAATCTTTAATTTTTAGTGATGAACGCTATAAAATCTATGTTAAAACTTGGGATGAGATATTTGCAGATTTCGAAATGAAACACAAGTTTTTAAATGAGAAATTACGGCTTGAGCGCGAATGGCTGATTAACGAGGAACAAGATGCTAATCAAATTATATCTGACTTATCACTAAATAGTGCGAGACGGCCATCACAAGTTACGATTCCCAATTCATGATACAAAGTTGTAAAATATGCAGGGATCAATTTCTATCCTGCCACAAAAAGCATACTAAAGCGTACTGGAAGCACATCCGTTATAGGTTGGCGAGGAGAACGGCCGTAACTAACCAATCCGGCATTGTGGGGTGTGGGGGGAGACGGCCGTAGCCAACCAATCCGGCGTTGTGGAGTGTGGGAGGGGACGGCAGCAGAAACCGGAGCAAGCGCATGACACAAACGATTGATGAAAAGTATCGCAATATCCGCATGTGGATGGCGGATGGAGGGATTGAAATTGGCTACTGCGACAGCGGCTACACCAACGTCACCGCCCGCGTCGTAGACGATGGCGGCGTGGTCTGGGAAACGGAAGAGACGTTTACCTCGCTGGAGGCGGTTCTGGACGCTATCGAAGCGGCTATCGCCGATTGGTGTGTGCAAACGGGCGTTGAGTGGCGGGATGATTGATCCTCTGTGGCAGGTGGAATAGATACGGCCGTTTCCCTCCCCGCATAGTTTGTGATGAATGGAGACGGCCGTTTGTGAGGCTGGGAATCAATTCCCAGCCTGCTACACAAAGTACGCTAAAGCGCACTGGGGAGGTGCGGGGGAACGGCCGTACCCCTCCCCGCATAGTTGTGATGAATGGAGACGGCCGTTTGTGGGACGGCCGTTCCTCCTCCCCGTCTTCACAACTCCAGACAAGAAAGGGGCGGGAAACGGCCGTTTGTGTGAATTCCTTGACAAAAATCTCTCCTTGATTATCATTTATTCCATGATTACGACAGTTACAGGCAAAAACCAGATTACCATACCCGCCAAAATCGCCAAAAAGCTGGATATTCAGCCGGGAACACGTTTGAACTGGACCATTGGCGAGGATGACACCTTAATTGTCCTTTTGCTGCCACGTCGCGGCCAACTGGCGCGAAAGGCGGCCGGCATGGGGCAAAAGTGGTTATCCGCCGGCAGTGATCCGGTCGCCGACCTGGTTCGTGAACGTGCTGAAGATGACCAGGACGAAGGATAAGCGTTGTGGTTTTACTGGATTCATCCGCATGGCTGGCGCATTTATTCGCGGAACCGGGTGTCGAGCAAATTAATTCGCTTTTTGACGACCCCCAAAACGAAGTCAACATTTCGGTACTTTCAATCCCGGAAGTGTACGGCCGTATAAAAGCAATCGGTCAAGAAGCGCATTGGGCCGAGGTATGGGACGTGTACGGCGCGCTGTTTACCAAAATTATTTCCGTGGACGAGGCAGTAGCTCACCAGGCGGTTGCCTTACGGGCAGCCACGCCGGAACGTCTTCCCACAATTGACGGCCTTATTGCGGCAACGGCCGTCGCTCATAAGCTAACTCTCGTTCATCGCAATCCACACTTTGACACAATTCCATCAAACTTGCTGACGCAAATACAATTGCCGGAAAAAGGGTGACGCCGCAACCCTCTCCACTGGATGAATGAGAGCGCTTTGGTGGGTACGGCCGTTACCCTTCCCGCATAGTTTGTGATGAATGGAGACGGCCGTTTGTGGGACGGCTGTTTTGGTTTTTGGGCGTTGTGGGGGGAACGGCCGTTTACTCTATTCCTTTTGATGATAAAAGTGTCTCTGTTTTTATCATCACGTCTGGCAATGACTGTTGTACAACATTCCAGACCTCGTATATATCTACATGGTCGTAAGCGTGGATGAGAACGTCCCGCATTCCGGCCATTTGCCGCCAAGGGATATCGGTATACGCTTCGCGGAGTTCTGACGAGAGCCGTTTTGTCGCTTCGCCGATGATTTCGAGTTGACGAATAACGGCCGATTGCGTTTTCATATCGCGGTCAAATGCAGATTTATCCATTCCCGCAACAAATTCTGCAATCAATTGTCCCGCTTTCAATATGTCCAGCAAATAACTTGTATCACGCGGCTGCATAAATCACCTGTGCGGAATCCAGGATTTCTTGACGACGAATGTGGTTGCGGCTGCGTTCAATACCTCGCCGACTAACCAAATCTACATCTCGATTGAAAAGCGTTGCCAGTTCCATTTGCATGTCCACATGATCAAATAATGTCCACTCCGCCGCTGGGTCGAACGTGACCAACGCATCTATATCGCTGTCTGGCCTGAAATTACCGTGGATGGCCGAACCAAACAACGAGAATTCTGTGATTTGCCATTTGCGGCAAAACGCTTCGATTTCATCACGGGGTAATGGTATGGCAGTGTTTTGTCTCATGTTTATAGTATACGAGGGAATAAGCGGTCATTCAACCCTAACGTTGTTTAGGGCCAGCCTCCGTGAAGACGTGGGAGCAGGCCGTTTTGTTTTTTGGGCGTTGTGGGGGGAACGGCCGTAACCCTCCCCGAATGGTTTGTGATGAATGGAGACGGCCGTTTGCGTGACGGCCCCCACGTTTTCACGGGGGCAGGCCGTTTTGGTTTTTTGGCGTTGGGGGGAACGGCCGTTAGGCCCCATGCTCTGCCTTTATTGATAGACGGCCGTTCCCTGGACGAGTACAGCGACTGGATTAACGAACTGCTCAACTTGGTGGGTCTGGGTGACCGGCAAGACCATAAACCCAACCAACTTTTCGGTGGGTAGCATTTTTCTGACTATCGCCGCCGGTTAGGTATTACGCTGTTGGCCACGGTACGCGATTCCTGCTTCGTCCAATCCTTGCTTATACAACGGCACTATCTCGGCCTTGTGCGCTGGTCGGCTGTTCCTTTCAGACACTCCGGCATATTTAAGCGAGACTGGTTACAAATTCATATCATCAGCAACCCAGGCTAATCCAGCTTCCGCCAATGAGGCGCGGGTGGGTGTGCCGGTGGCTACATCCCAGCCAGCCTGCTCATAATACATATCCAGGCCGTTCTGGAACTCTGCTTCGTCCAGTTTGATGCCGTCGGAACGGCCGCCTTCCAGCGCGTGGGTAAACATCTTCTTGGGCAGCGTATCCTGGTCACGGGTCAGCCCTTCGCGGGCATTAAAAGCACGCATCAGGTTCAAACGGCGCTTACCGACTTCCTGTAAATCGTCTATCGTCCAGCCCCAGCCTGTAGCCGCATTAAATACGTCTGTCATATCCTGCGGGCCGTAAAGCTGCCAGCCGGGGCCGTAAACGAACATGCAAACACTAATCGTATCCATGGCACTGTAGGTATATTCCGTTGTCAGAGCAAATTCCACCTTTTCTACGTTGAGTACCTTATTCGGCTGCGGTTTGTCCAAACCGATCTGGTTCAGGAACACCTTGTAGCCGGGCCATTCCTCGTTGCCGTTGTAGTTACGCGGGTTGTACATCGTGTCATGCTCTGAGGATTGGTGGTCAGCGCCAAAGGGGTTGACGGCGTAAATGAGAGCCAGGCTGCGTTTGACCTGGGGCATGTGCGCCGGCATCTCCTGCCCCTTGATGGTGATCAGATATTCGTGCCCTTTGCCCAGAATGTCGGCCGCTTTGGCCGAACCGTTGGCCAGAATGTCGCCAAACCCTTCCCGGTTGAGCGTCTTTTTCAGCATGGTAATCATCGCTTCCGCATTGCCAAAGCGCAATTCGATACCGTCCGTATCTTCCGGGGTGAGGACGCCGTTTGCAAAACATTCCATAGCCCAGGCCAGGGTTGCGCCGCAGGAGATGGTGTCTACGCCGTACTGGTTGCAAAGCTGGTTGGCGTAGGTGACGGCGTGTAGGTCGTCTACGCCGCAGTAGGAGCCAAAAGTGGCGATGGTTTCGTATTCGGGGCCGCCATATTCGGGGTTGAGACGGTGGTTTTGGTATTCGGATTCGACGACGCGCTTGCAGCGGACGATGCAGGCGTAACAGGTGTCGCGGCCTAGTTTGTCTTGTTTGCCCTCTTCCGCGCCGCGCAGCAGTTCGTCATAGAGTCGTTCGCCGCTGATGGCTTCAGCCAGGTCAAAGTAGCCGGCGTTCCAGTTGTAGGTGGGCAGGCCGCCTGCGCCGTTGTTACCCATGACCACTTCGGGCGTGCCGTAACGGCCGAATCCTTCCATGTCGCTGCCGGGGAATGCTTTAGCGCCGCGCCGGTTAACGGCCGTAATCCCCGCCTTGTCTGCCGGATTGGGGCGCATTGTGCCGCGCACGGCAATTGCCTTGAGCTTTTTGCTGCCCATCACCGCCCCTACACCGGTGCGTCCCCAGGCCCGGTTGCTCATGTTCATAATGGCGGCAAAAGTTGCCAGCTTTTCCCCGGCTACGCCAATCTGGGCGATTTCTGTCTTGCTGTCGCCCAACTCTTCCTTGAGTGCGTGGTCTACGTCCAGAGTAGGTTGGCCCCACAAATGGCCGGCGTCGCGCAGTTCCGCCTCCCCGTCGTGAATCCAGAGGTAGACGGGCGTTTCAGAGGCTCCTTTAATGACGATGGCGTCAAAACCGGCGTATTTCAGTTCGGCCGGCCAGAAGCCGCCCGCCTGGCTGTCGGAGACGCCGCCGCTTTTGGGGGATTTGCAGGTAACGGTACAGCGACTTTGCCCGCTGATGGGCAGCCCGGTAGGGGCGCTGATGGCGAAGGTAAGGGTGTTTTCCGGGCCGAGAGGGTCAGCCCCTTTGGGCGTGTTTTTCCAGAGGTAGTACAGCCCCATCAAACTGCCCCCCACGTAATGCCGGTAAAATGATTCGTCCGGTTCTTCAATTTCCAACTGCCGGTTGGTCAGATCAACGTGTAAGATTTTGCCGGTATAGCCGTTAAGCATGGTGTGCCTCCTAATTTAGTAATTGGGTAATTGGGTAATTGGTAATTACCGGTTGATGCGATAATTGTCTAACAATGTGTGGTCTGGGTCAAGATGGTTGCTTGTCATTCGAGGTATCGAGGAATCTTTCACCGGGGAATCGAGGAATCTGGCGACAGAACCGTGTCAGGGTGAAAGATTCCTCCCGCTGGTTGGAATGACAATTACCGGTATGGTTCATTTGGGCAAAAGTATCTTTACAAATTGTAGAACGATTTTGAAAATCGTTCTCTGGGCGATTTACAAAATCGCCCTACAAAGGGTAAGCTGGTTTTCCGGGTTTTTGAACCCTGCCCAATTATCGATTACCGTTCACCAATTACCGCTCACCGTTCCCTTCATACTCCAGCTTCTTCAGCCGGTAGAGGGTTTCCTGGGTAAGCTGACGGTGCTTGCTGGAGATGTCGGCCTGGACGCCAAAGAGGAAGATAAGCAGGCCGACGAGAAGCAGGCCGGTGCCGATGGTGACGGACTGGATGTACTGGTTGGTGGGGTCGGTGAAGCGGGTGTAGAAGAAGCGCAGCCAGAGGAGCAGCCCGCCGAGAATGAACGGCAGGGCAATGTAGCTGAAGGTGCGCAGCGGTTCGTAGAAGGCGTAGAGGCGAATGATAGTGCTGGCCTGGGCTTTGATAAAATGGGAGGTGCTGCGCTGCAGGCGTGACGGCCGTAACGGATCATTCGTCTCCACCGGTACACTCAAAATTGTCAGCCCCAGCTTGCCTGCCTGAATAATCGTGTCCAGCGTATAGCTGAAATTGGTCAGAATGTTGAGGTGCAGCGCCGCGTCGCGCGTATAGGCGCGGAAGCCGCTGACCGCATCCGGTACTTCCGTGCCGCTGACAGTGCGCACCGTCCAACTACCTAACTTTTGCAGGAGCTTCTTGGCGGGGGAAAAGTGGGCAATCTTGTCCGTTTGCCGGTTGCCGATGACGATGTCCGCTTCGCCGGCAATGATGGGCGCTACCAGATCGAGAGTGTAACGGCCGGGATACTGGTTGTCGGCGTCGGTATTCACAATGACGTCAGCCCCCAGGCGCAGGCAGGCGTCCAACCCGGCTTGAAAGGTACGGGCCAACCCCTGATTGTTCCGGTGCTGGATGACGTGATTGACGCCGAGCGCTTGGGCGATGACGGCCGTCCCGTCCGTGCTGCCATCATCAATTACTAGCGTCTCAATACAATCAACACCGGGAATCTCCCGCGGCAAATCCGCCAGGGTGATAGGCAGGGAATCGGCTTCATTATAGCAGGGAATTTGGATGATTAGTTTCATAAATAGAGATTGGAGATTGGAGATTGGAGATTGGAGACGGTTAATCTCCGGTCTCTAAATCTCCGATCTCCATCATTCATTCGGAATGGCGTTTAATTCTTCCCAACAGGCGCAGGCTTCTTTGCTGACGCTGCCGCGGGTGAGGAAGCCGTCATATTCCTGTCCCGCGCCCTGGGAAACCCAGCCGCCTAAATCGAAAGGCAGCGTCCCGTCGGCAGAAATCCAACGGCCGTTATAGGTGCGGGCCAGATGAACGTGATCGGCGTCAGAAAAGCCGCCTTCACAGCCGGGATGGCCCAGCCGGTCGCCCGTCTGCACCAGCGAACCGACAGGGATGCGGTCCCGGTTGTCCAGGTGCATGTAGGTGACGGCCCAGCCGGTACCCGCATAATTGTCGCCGTCCATATCCACCACCACCGCGCCAAAACCGCTGCGGGTGACAACGCCATCGCTGACGGCCGTCACCCAGGAATCGGACGGGGCGCAGCCAATCTCCACCTCCGGCGGGGCAAAATCCAGGGCGGCCCAGGCAGAACCGGGCGCCCAGCCGCCGTGCGGCCCGCTGGAATAGTACCAGATTTCCCCCTTTTGCCAGGGCAACTGCATGGGCGGCGGCTGCAAGTTGACGGGGATGAGTGGGTCTACCGTGTAGGCGAACGGGTTGCCGAAAAGTTGATTGAAAGTGGTGGCGTACCCGTCCGGGCCGACGTCTTTTTGCCAGTTGGTCAGGTTCGCCAGGGTGTGGCGGCCCAACATGCGCTGCATCCCGGCTGTGCCGTGGTTAATCTCGGCGGCGTAGGCGATTTTCGTGCCGTCGGACAGGGTAAAGGTGAGTTGGTTGGCTTCGGTACGGCCATAATACCCCGCATTTAACTGGTTGGCCGCCGCGCCTAACTGATCATACAGCGTGTGCGGTACGTCGGCCGAATAGTTCAGAATCAGGTCAACAGGTACACCTTCTGTCTGAGAAATCCAGCCACCCCAATAATCCAGCAGCGCCAGCAGGACGCGCGGATTGACGCTGAAGCGATGGGCCACCAATTCCACAATCTCCGGCCCGGAGAGCAGTTGGCCTTCCACATCCTCCTCGTATTGCCGCAAATAGCTGTTGCGCGGCGTGACAAAATCGCGCACCCGGAACCCTTTGGCAGCCGGGCCGAAAACCAGTTCGCTGTCGGGAATAATTTTGAAATTGGGGCCGGGC
>JALUPA010000519.1 GCA_027054335.1 Ardenticatenaceae bacterium | reverse complement strand
GGGCAGAATCACCAAGGGTGCCTGTTACATAAATCGTATCTCCTGGCCTTGCCCCTGACCTCAGTACAGCCCTATCTTTCTCTGTCTCACCAATGAGTGTTGTGTCTATGACGAGGCTCTCTGGAGAGGAAGATGTATTTCCCCCTATGAGGGATACGTTGAACTCAGTGCACTTGTCACTGATACCCCTGTATATTTCGTCGAAGAATTCCTTTGATGTATCCGCCCGCAGGGCTATGGATACAAGCACAAAGAGCGGTTCGCCACCCATGGCAGCAATATCGCTCAGAGAAATACTCACAGCCTTTCTTCCAAGTAGATATGGAGGGGTATATCGAAGGGAGAAGTGGACCTCTTCTATCAGTATATCGGTGGTTGTAAGGAGAAGGGCTTCTTCTCTTTGGATGGTTACGGCCGTAGGCCGGTGCCAAACAAATCCGCCAAAAGGCAGCCGCACCGAAAACACCTGCGACTGCGGCGTAAGCGTCACGTCATCCACCTGTACCGGCTCACTCGCTTGCCTTTCCCAGCTTACAAAATCTGCCATAAAAGCCTCCTCAACAGTGCCAGGCACGGGGTAAAACGATCTTGATTGACTAACACCGTTCGCCCCGTGCCTGGCACTACTTCATTTCTCAACATCCTCTACCAGCACCCGGCGCAGCACCTTGCCAATGAACGATTTGGGCAGCGTCTCCCGGAATTCAATTTCCCAGGGCACAGCGTAAGGTTCCAGACGGCGGCGGCACAACTCTAGCAGTTCCTCCTCCGTTAGATCGCTGCCGGGGCGAGGGACGACAAACGCCTTCACCTTTTGCTCCCCATCAACCTGGCCCACACCTACCACAGCCACCTCCATCACCTTGCTATTCTCGTACAGCACCTCCTCCACGTCGCGCGGATACACACTGTATTCGCCAAACACAATCGTATCCTTCTTGCGGCTGATAAGCTGGAAATAGCCGTCATTGTCCATCACCGCCACGTCCCCCGTATCCAGCCAGCCGTCCTTGAGAACCGCCTCCGTCGCTGCCGGGTCTTGCCAATACCCCTGCATCACCTGGGGACCGCGGACAACCAGTTCGCCAATCTGGCCCGGCGGCAAATCCTCGCCCGTGACCAAATCCACAATTTTGGCCTCTGTATTGGGGATGGGCACGCCGATGGAACCGGGTTTGCGCACGCCGTAAAGCGGGTTGGCGTGGGTCACGGGTGCGGCTTCGGTCAGGCCGTACCCTTCCACGAGACGGCCGTGCGTCAACTTCTCAAACGATTCCTGCACCTCCACCGGCAGCGGAGCCGCCCCGCTGATGCACGCCTTGATCGAATCCAGCCCGTATTCCCGCACTTTGGGGAAATGGTTAATCGCCATGTAGAGAGACGGCACACCGGGAAAAATGCTCACCTTGTAGTCGCGGATATGTTCCAGAACCTCCTGCGTATCAAACACCGGCAGGAGAACCATTGTGCCGCCCAGGGCGATGGGCAGGCTCATGCAGTTGATCAACCCGTAACTGTGGATGATGGGCAGGACGGAGAGGATGGTTTCCTTGCCGTACTGCAAATCGGGAATCCAGTGGCGGGTTTGCAGCGTGTTTGCCACCAGATTGCGATGCGTCAGGCAGACCCCTTTCGGTTCATCCGTCGTGCCACTGGTAAACAGAATAGCGGCCAGATCGTCGCTGCTCACTGCTACGGTCGGCGGTGCGTCGGCAGGGGCGTCGGCCATCAACTCGCCCATACGCTGGCCGATGGCGTCTACGATGGCTTCCTCTTCCGGCTGACTTTGGGGCAGTCCCCACCGTTCCACCAACTTCTTGTACGCTCCGGCGCTGATGATTTTCTGGATGTCGGCAAAGATGAACTGGTCGCAACCGCCCTGGTCTTTGATCGTTTGGGCCAGACGGCCGTAACTCTTCAGCGTCACCACCACCTTCGGCCTCGTTTCTACTGCCTGGGCTGCAATGCGGGCCGCATCGGCGTCCGGGTTGGGCATCACGGCAATGGCCCCAATTTTCAGCGCGGCATAAAAAGCGGTCACCATCTGGGGCATATTAGGCAGAATAATCATCACCCGGTCGCCCGGCTGGACGCCTTTGCCGTGCAAAACGTGGGCCAACCGGTTCACTTTCTGGTTCAGCTCCCGGTAAGTAAGTTTGCGCTTGTAGAAGACGACGGCCGTTTTGCGGGGCAGCCAATCCGCCGCCGAATCAAGGAAAGAGGGTAACGGCCGTTTAGGGATAGGCAATGTCGGCGGCGTATCCTTACTGTAACTACGCAGCCAAATGCGGTGCGCCAGCGGATCATCCTTCTGCGTATGCCCCCGCCAGGACGACTTCTGCTCGTCATCAATAAAACGTTCAATGGCGCGGGTCACGGCCCGGTGGCGTTCCAACTGCACCTTGTGCTTGGCCGATCCCACGTCGTAAATCTCCGCATTGGGGATCATCTTGCCCACGTCTTCAAACACCTTGCGCGGGAAATAGCGGTCCCGCTCGCCGGTGATCACCAGCGTCGGCGTACTGATGTTGCGCATCAGGGGCCAGCCCTGCCATTGCAGCATGTTGTTGGCTGCCATCCGCTTCATCACGTGGTATTCGGCGTCAAAGCGATTACGGTATTTCCAGAACGGCTGGATCAGTTTGGCCGGGATTTTAGTCGCCAACGTAGCCGCTTTGGGCAAGGGGTATTCCCCGGCAGTGGCGATAAGGACCAGCTTTTCCAGCCGTTCCGGGTGAGCGTTGGCATACTCCACAGCAATGGAACCGCCAAAAGAGTGGGCTACCAGGATAAATTTTTCCGGCAGTTCCAGCGTCTCCACAATCGCCTGCAAGTCCGCCACCAGTTCCGGCATGGTGTACTCGGTATACGGCGCGTCGCTCTGCCCATGCCCGCGCAAATCGGGGGCAATCACCCGGTAGTTGCGGGCAAAATAGTTAATCTGGTACTCCCACGACTCCAGGACGCCGGCGTAGCCATGCACAAACATAATCGTCTTCTGCGCCCCCTCCGGCCACAAATCCAGCACGCTCAAATGCGCCCCCGCCACGCCGGGAATGGGAACCGGCACGCGGTACAAATCATAATCATACTGAATATCTGCCCTTTTTACGCCGCGCAGCTTTTTCTTCATGTTTGTTCTCCTGAAAATGATGCGTGATGCGTGAAACGTGAATCGTGAAAAACACGCATCACGTCTCACGCATCACGCATCAAATCCGCATACCAGAATCGGGTGTCATACGTCTCGTTGTCCGGCCCCAGGCTGCGCCGGACGATTTGGCCCAGGCGGCAGGGGATGGGGCGGCGGAAAATGGCGCCGGCGTAGACGAAGG
>JALUPA010000518.1 GCA_027054335.1 Ardenticatenaceae bacterium | reverse complement strand
GCTTCCCGCAGTTCTTTTAGTTTTTGGTTGAGGGATTGGCCGGGGATGTATTCAAAGACAATGTAATAAGTGACGCCATCGTGGTTGAAGTCATGCACTTGCATGATGTTGGGGTGGCGTAGTTTAGCTACGGCCGCTGCTTCCTGCTCAAAACGTCGCACAAATTCCGGATTTTCAGACAGGTGCGGGTGGATAATTTTGATGGCAACGATGCGCTGCAAGTTGGGGTCTTCTGCTTTGTAAACAGAGGACATACCGCCTTGCCCCAACATCTCTTCGATTTTGTAGCGTCCACCAATAGTGCGGCCAGTCCAGGTCGGAGCTTGACTCATGCTTGTATACCTCGATATATGTGTTTGTGACTTGTATGATGCTAATTGTTGTTGAATCTCAAGGTATTATGACATATTTTGCGGGTTGTTTCCAGCATTATGGATCAGGTAGAGGCAGATCGTTGTCAAATTGGCGTAAAGACGTGAGGTGTAAAGACGTAAAGCGTATGGCGTATCATGGGCAAAATTGGGGAGTTTCGGTACACTGGGTTGGGGAAATCTGGCCTTTGAGTAGTGCTATGGATGAACGAGAACGACATAATCGGCAGGTGATGCTGCTGCGGGTAAAGCGATACTGGCTTGTGGGTGTCTTGCAGGAATCGCTGCACGGGGCAGAATTGATTGATCTTTCGCTGGCTTACCGGACGACGGCCGTAGCCAGCCGTAACGCCCCCGAATGGCAAAATATTCCCGGCCTGGATGGTGCAGCTTTTGAGCAGCCTTTGCCTGTCGGTACCCAAATTACTCAGGTGTACGAGCAGGCGCAGGGCACGCTGCTGATCATGGGAGAACCGGGTGCGGGCAAGACGACGACGCTGCTGCAATTGGTTAGCGATTTGCTGCATCGGGCGGAAGTGGACGAAAATCATCCCATTCCCGTAGTGTTTAGTCTGGCAAGCTGGCACAATCACGTGGGGATTGGCCCCTGGATGGTGAATGAACTGGCGAACCGGTATGAAGTGCCGGCCTGGTTGGGGCAAGAGTGGCTGCATAACGGCCGTTTACTCCCTCTGCTGGATGGCCTGGACGAAGTAAACCAGAATGTACGAATCGAATGCGCTCAAGCCATCAACCAATTCCGCCAAAAATATGTCAGACTGCCTACCGTCGTCACCTGCCGCACGCAGGATTACAAGACGCTGTCCACGCGGTTGAAGCTGGATGAGGCAGTGGTTTTGCAGCCGCTTTCCGGGGCGCAGATTGACCAATATCTGGCCAGTATGGGCAGCCGTCTGGCCGGCTTGCGGGCGGCCATTCAGGCCGACGCCACGCTGCGGGAATTGGCCGAATCCCCCTTGATGTTGAGTATTATGACGCTGGCCTACTACCGGATGCCGCAGGAGGCGGCCATTGCCCTGGGTGGCCGGGAAGAGGGGCGCACGTTCCTTTTTGACACGTATGTAGAGCGGATGACGCGCTACCGGGGCGGTGAGGAGCTTTACGACCCGCAGGAGGCGATCCGCTGGCTGGCCTGGCTGGCCCGGCAGATGTCCCAGTTTAACCAGACGATGTTTTTTCTGGAGAATATGCAGCCGAACTGGCTGCCCCGTAAGGTGGAGCGGGCTTTTGTGGAGAAGCTGCGTTTTACGCTGGGCGGCTGGTTTTGGGGGCTGGGGTTGCTGGCTGGATTGTTGGGCTGGCTGCTGGCGGGCTGGCCGGCGTTGCTGTTGGGGGTAGGAGCGGGGGTGGTTACGGCCGTCCTGCCCACTTTCTTCCGCATTTTACTCCTGCACACCCGCGTTAACTGGCGCCGCATTGAAACGGTAGAGACGTTAAGCTGGTCGTGGCCCTGGGCCTGGCTGGGTGGGGCGTGGGGAACCATTGGCGGTTTTGTGTGGGGCGGCTTGGGCAGCACGCTGGGCGGCAGTTTTTCTGTGCCCTGGGTGTTTTACGGCGGGGTTTGGGGCGGCGTCAGTCAGGTGTTAGAAAAGGCGCTTATTCGAGAGGAGATGAAGCTGCGCACCACGCCGGGACAGGGAATTGTCCGTTCCCGCCGGAATGGGCGGCGGGTAGGGTTGGCGACAGGTGGGATTACGGCCGTTATCCTGTTCCTCATCAGCGGCGTTATGGCCCTTCTTCATCTTGATTTTTCGTGGAGATGGGCTGTTCCCTTTATCTTGTGGGCTGTCCTATATCTGGCTTCCTCGGCCGGGTTGATTTTTGGCGGATTGGCCGCCTGGCAGCACCGGCGTTTGCTGCGCCAATTAGCCGAAAGCGGGTACGTGCCGCCGGGTGATTACGTGCCGTTTCTGGATTATGCGGCGGAACGGAATTTGCTGCGCAAGGTGGGCGGGGGCTATATGTTTGCTCACGCTTTGTTAGTGGATTATTTCCAAAACAAGGCAGATTGACAAGCAGCCATCGGGCAAATTTACGTATGACCGGACGGTGAAAATCAGTACTCGCCGTTAGCCATGCACCTCGAAATGTGGTAGTTTTCCCGCCAATGATTATTTTGCAAGAGCAAATTGTATTTATCCTGGCCTTCATCGTTATTGCTCTGGCTTCGTGGCGCATTGGCGAATTTTTAACCCGCTTCAAGTTGCCCCTTATCAGCGGTTATCTTTTTGCCGGAATTGTGGTTGGTCCCTTTGGCTTGAACTTGATAACCGAAGAGTCGCTGGGGAATTTGCGGGTGATTGATGAGTTGTCTTTGGCTGTGATTGCTTTTGCGGCCGGCAGTGAGTTGTATGTCCAGGAACTGCGCCGCTGGCGGAAAAATATCGCTTGGGTGACGGCGGGAAACGTGATCGTTATCCCCGTTTTGGGTGGTATAGCTGTTTTTCTGTTAGCCAGCTACATTCCCTTTCTGGCAGATTTACCGCTGGCGGTGCGGGTGGCGGCGGCCGTACTGGTGGGGCCGATTATGGTAGCTCGCTCCCCTTCTTCTGTGATTGCCATTGTCAATGAACTGCGGGCCAAAGGGCCGTTTACGCAAACAGTTGTGGGCGTGACGATGGTGATTGACGTGCTGGTTATTCTCCTCTTTGCTCTAAGTTCTGAGATTGCTGATGCTCTGATGACGGACGTGAGTGTTAGTTTGACGTTTGTGGGGCTGCTGTTGTTTGAGTTAACCTTATCGCTTTTGCTGGGGGTGGTGACGGGAAAACTGCTGCAACTCATTTTGTCGCGCAATGTTCACCGGCTGCTCAAAATAATGCTTATTCTGGGGCTGGGGTTGGGTATTTTCATCTTTTCCACGGCCGTGCGCGACTTCACGCGCGATCAATTCCCCATTGAAATATTGCTGGAACCGCTGCTTATCTGCCTGATTGGTAGCTTTTACGTTATTAACTACACGGCGTACCGCCCGGAATTCTTACAAATCCTGCATGATGTGTCCCCGGCCATCTATGTTGTTTTCTTTACGCTTACCGGTGCGGCCCTGCAATTGGATGTGCTGGCGCAGGCGTGGACGATTGCCTTAGCTTTATTTTTGGTGCGGATGGTGGGGATTTTTATCGGTTCTTTCTCTGGCGGCATAGCAGCCGGGGCGCCCATGAAGCAGAATCGGGTAAGCTGGATGGCTTATATGACGCAGGCTGGCGTGGGTTTGGGGTTGGCAAAGGAAATTGGCATTGAATTTCCCATTCTGGGGCCAGATTTTGCTACGATGATTATTGCCATGATTGTGTTTAGCCAGTTTGTGGGGCCGCCGCTGTTTAAGTGGGCTGTGAATCACGTGGGTGAAGTGCATACGCGGGCGCAGCCGGCCGAGTTTGACGGGGTGCGGGATGCGTTGATTTTTGGCATCAAACCGCAGTCATTGCAATTGGCGCGGCAGTTGCAGGCGCATGACTGGCAGGTAAAATTGGTTTGCCGCCGCTCTGATGAATTAGAGGGGTTGGATACGGTGAATCTGGATTGTCAGGCAGCGCCGGATATAACGCTGGAAATGCTGCAAAGTTTGAATGCTAAACAGGCAGATGCCCTTGTATCGTTTTTGCCGGTAGAAGACAGTTACCGGCTTTGTGAACTGGCCTACGAAAATTTTGGCACGGAGACGATGGTGGTGTACTTGAAAAACAGGGAAGATGCGGAGCAGTTTCAGGAATTGGGTGTGCGGGTGGTGGAGCCGGATACGGCCGTTGTTCAACTTCTGGAACAATTTGTGCGCTCGCCTGCCGGGACGCCCATCCTGCTGGGCACGGATTCCGGCCAGGAGATGATGGATATTGAGGTGACTGATCCGGCTATAGATAACGTCACCATCCGCGATTTGAGTTTGCCGTTGGACGTGCTTATTCTTAGTATTCATCGGGATGGGCAGACACTCGTCCCGCACGGTTACACAGAGCTTAAAGTAGGCGACCGCATCACCGTCGTCGGTTCCCCGGAAAAATTGGCTGAAGTTAGTCTGAAGTTTGAAGCCTGACAGAGAAATATCTATGCCTTTGCTACCCGGTGAAATTCTGCATAAACGGTATCGTATAGTCGGCCTTTTGGCGGAAAGCCCCTATGGCGCTACCTACCGGGCGCGGGACATCGTAGCCGGGCAGGATGTGGCTATTAAAGAATACTTGGATACCTCACCAGAGGTGCAAAAGTTGTTCCGCCAGGAAGCCCGCCGCCTGAGCCAGTTGCATCACCTCCAGTTGCCGACTGTTTTGGATCATTTTAGCCTGGAAGAGACAGGGCAATATCTGGTCAGCAGTTATGTGGATGGCGTAGATTTGCAAAGCTTGGTGGAGCAGTATGGGGCGCTGCCGTCTGATCTGATCATTGGCTGGCTGCAGGCGGCTTGTAAACCGCTGCAATATCTGCATGACAACGGCCAGCTACACCTGAACATCAAGCCGGCCAATATCCGCATTGCCCCGACGGGGGAGGTGTTTCTGGTGGATACGGGACTGCCGGGGTTGGGTGTCCGGCCGCACGTGGCCGGGTATGGGGCGCCGGAACAACAGGAGCAAACGGCCGTATCCCCTGCCAGTGATATTTACAGCCTGGGGGCCACCCTGTATACCCTGCTGACCACTCAAATCCCGCCCAATGCCCTCAGCCGGGAAAGTGGCCTGAGCGACCTGAAACCGGCCCGCGAAGTGAACCCGGACGTGGAGCCGTATCTTTCGCTGGTGGCCAGCCGGGCTATGTCTATCCGGCCAGACACCCGTTATGAGAGTGCGGCTGATTTTGCTCAGGCGCTTAACCGGCCGGTAGGGTATCCGGCTACGGCCGTAAACGAAATACGTCGTACACCCCAAACCCAGTTCGGCCAACCGGCCCCGCCGCCCAAATGGACGCCCCAGCGCCGCCGTAAGATGGAGACGCGCACGATTATTGCTCTGGTCGTTATCCTTTTTCTGGTGGTGGGGGTTGGCGTCATTTTAACGATGGTCAATTTGAATGAGGCGGAGGTGACGGAACTGGAAGCGACGGCCACGTTAGAATCGGCTGTCGTGGCTGCGCTGACAGCTATTGCGCCTACGCCTTCGCCGTTACCTATACCAACCGAACTGCCTACGCCTACACCGGAACCGATTCTGACGGAAAGCGGGGCCAGGATGCTGTATGTGCCGGGCGGCTTGTTCAGGATGGGGGATGAGGAAGGGGAGCGGGATGAACGGCCGTCTCACCTCGTCCAACTTGATCCCTACTATATTGACGAAACGGAAGTGACCAACGGCCAGTACGCCCAATGCGTAGACGCCGCTGTGTGCGCCCCGCCATCGCGTAGTAATCCCACGACCCATCCCGCCTATTATGGCGATCCGGCTTATGAAGATTACCCGATGGTTTTTATCAACTGGCGGCAGGCGGACATATTTTGCGAATGGCGTAACGCGCGGTTGCCCTCGGAGGCGGAATGGGAGATGGCTGCCGGCTTTGACCCGGAACAGGCAGTGATTTTCCGCTATCCCTGGGGCGATGCTTTTGATGGCACGAAGTTGAATTTTTGTGACAAGAATTGTCCCGGCGGGGATACGGCCTGGGATGACGGGCACAAAGATACCGCACCGGTGGGCAGTTACCCGGACGGCCGTTCCCCCATTGGCGCGTATGACATGAGCGGCAACGTCATGGAATGGGTAAGCGACTGGTACGATTCCCGCTACTATGAAAATTCCACGGAAATCAACCCCATGGGGCCGCCGGAAGGGGAGATCAAATCATTGCGCGGCGGTTCCTGGCTTTCCTCCGCCGATGAAGTACACGTGTCGGCGCGGGGGTCGTTTGATCCGGCTGTGGTGCAGGCCAACTTGGGCTTCCGCTGCGCGATGACGGCGCCGTAGTTTGCTTAGACTTCGGTTACGGCCGTATCCCCATCCTCTCCCTTATCCAGTTCAGCAAAGAAATAAGCGGAGACTTTTTGTATCATGTCCGGGGGCACGTCTACCCATTGGCCATTTTGCCGTTGACGGAAGCGGTATTCTACGGCCGTTTCCTGCACATAATATTCTTCACCATCCAGCCGAAATGACCAGGCATTTAATATCTTATCGGCCATAATTTTTTCCTTTCAATTGCCAAGATATGTTCAGTTACGACCAGCGTTGGCGGCGCACTTCAAAGACGTTGGGCAGTTTTTCCAGTTTTTGCAGCAGCCAGTTTAACTGATCTATATCTGTGACGCTTGCTTCCAGAAAAATAGTGGTGACTGTGCCGGAAGTAATGGTTTTGGTGCGGGATACTTCGATATGACGGCCGCGCAGGATGTTTACAATGTCTTCAATGAGATGCGGCCGGCGGTAGGCCTTGATGGCAATGGGAATGGGATAAGATTCAGTTTCTTCGCCCCAGGAAACGTCAATGAGTCGTTCTCTATCGGTAATGGATTTTATCTGCGGGCAGTTTTTGCGGTGAATGGTGATGCCGTGCCCGCGAGTGATGTACCCTACGATTTTCTCCGGGGGGATGGGCTGGCAGCAGCCGGCCATCTTGGTGTGTACGCCGCTGACGCCTTGTACGGTAAGACCTTTGGCTCTTTTGGGGCGGCGTTGGATTAACGGCCGTAACTCATCATCCTCGTGTAAAGTGCCCTCCATCAAAGCCAAAGCGCCGCTAATCTGCTTACTTTGAATGTCGCCAAAACCCACTTTTGCCAGGAAATCGTTTTCCTCGTCAAACTTGAGCGCCTGGGCAATGTCACTCACCGAAAACGTATCTGCCAAGCCCAGCCGTTTCAGTTCCCGCTCCACCACTTCCCGGCCTTGCTGGATGTTCTGTTCCCGCTCCTGATTGCGGAACCACTGCCGGATTTTGCTGCGGGTGCGGGCGCTGCCTGTGTAGCCCAGGCTGGAATTCATCCAGTCCCGGCTGGGGCCGCCCCGGTTAGAGGTCAGAATGTCTACCCGGTCGCCGGAGCGCAGCTTGTAATCCAGGCTGACCATTTTGCCGTTGACCCGCGCCCCCCGACAGCGATGCCCTACTTCCGTGTGAATCTGGTAAGCAAAATCAATGGGCGTGGCCCCCACAGGCAGCTCCACCACATCTCCTTTGGGTGTGAAGACTATCAGCCGCTCTGCCTGGATTTCTGTTTCCAGAAAGTCTGCATCGGCCAGTTCGCTGTCGCTGTCCTGTAAAACGGCCAGCACTTCGCGCAAGCCTTGGATGCGGCGCTGTACCGAAGCCGCTACCTGAGCGCCCTCTTCTTTGTAAGCCCAATGGGCTGCCACTCCTTTTTCTGCCTCTTCGTGCATGCGCAAGGTGCGAATTTGCACTTCCAATGTCTGTCCTGTTTCCGGATCGCATACGGCCGTGTGCAGTGATTGGTAGCCATTTGGTTTGGGTGCGCCGATGTAATCATCATATTCTTCCGGGATGGGATTCCACAGGCTCCAGATGGTGCTTAACGCCTGGAAACAGACCAGGCGATCTTCACGTTCCTTTTCCCGTTCGCTAAGCCGGGCATAGGCTTCGGCATCATTGGGTTCGATGATGATGCGCAAGGCCAGCACATCATAAATGTCTTCAATACCCACCTGCTTCCGCTCCATTTTGCGGTAAATGGAATAGATATGTTTGGGTCGCCCCGTTACCGTCACTTTCAGACCAATTTCTTTGAGTTTGTGACGTAATTTTTCTTTGGCTTCTTCCAAATAAATGGTGCGTTCGGCGCGACGTACATCCAGTTGATTGGCAATTTCTTTATACTTGTCCGGCTCCAGGTAACGAAAGGCCAGGTCTTCAATTTCCCATTTTAACTGCCAGATACCCAGGCGGTTAGCCAAAGGCGCGTAAATGTCCATTGCTTCGCGGGCAATTTCCCATTGTTTCTGGCGGGGCAGATTGGCTGCTTTGCGTAAATCTTGCAGGCAGTCGGCCATGCGGATAAGGATAATGCGGATGTCGTCTTCGGTAATGGATAAAATGGCGCGCCGCACGTTTTCCAGGGCTTGTTTTTGGCGGGATTTTTTGGGGCGACGGCCGTTTGTCTCTTTTTCTTTGGTGTATTGGGTCTCTTCGGCATAAGCATATAGTTTGTTGACGCCGATAATGAGATTGGTAACTTCAGACCCGAATTCTTGTCTGTAGGTGTCAAAAGTCAGACCCGTTTCGCTGTTCCGGGTGTCATGCAGCAGGCAAGCCATAATAGTGGCCGGGTCGTTCACGTCCAGTTGCAGCATAATTTGGGCCACGGCCAAATCGTGGTCTATGTATAATTCGCCAGATTTCCGACAACGGCCGTTATGCACCTGCCGGGCAAATTCATATGCTTTACGGACTTTTACGGCCGTATCTCCATTGGGCAGCGCATCCAGTATTTCGTCGAGCGTGAGCAGATTAAATTGAGTCATATAAACCACAAAAAGCAGGCATCCCCTCCCAGGCGATACCTGCTTTTATCATACACATTATTTGTAACGATTTGCCTAACGTTACAAAAGCTATAATTTAGAATTACTCTGATAAATGAGGAAGATTAACCTTCACCATTATTGTCGTCAGTATCACCCGGAGATTTATCCGCAACGGTTTCTGAAATATCTGCTGCGGCATCTTCTGCTGTTTCTTCTGTTTGACCTTTGTTCAATACAATACGCTCTTGTAAATGGCTGGCCTGTTGGCGGGTTTGGTCAATCACGTCACTAGCGCGGGCCTTGTACTCTTCCGTATACTGGGTGGCAGTTTCTCTGGCGTGCTGATATTGGTCTGAGCCTGCCTGCACCAACTCATCCCGCTTGGCGGCAATTTGCGCCCGCGTTTCTGCGCCGGACTGCGGAGCCAGAATAATGGCCGTAGCCGCACCGACCAGACCGCCAATCACAAAACCTGCCAAAAAAGCGCCCATGTCGCTGCTCGAATTATCACTCATAATTTCACCTCGTGTTATATAACTCGTATGGCATAGATTTGCATCACGCTGCACCATACTAAAATATTACCGAATATTGTCTTTGGGATTACCCAAAAGGGTTTTCAGGCCACGGCGGACACCGGCCATATGAGATTTGGCCTTGATGGTTGGCTGCACCACATTTTGGCTGACAAACGTGGTAGTTCCACGCATGGTATTTAATGTTTCGTTGGTTTTTTGCAGGATGGGTTTGACCTCAAACTCCATCATGTTGATCAGGCGAATCACCATCACCATCATGATCAGGAAAGCCACACCAAAAATGCAGGATTCTAATGCCAGGATGATGACCATGACATCCCGGACAGCTTCAATGGTAGGCGCTTGCTGATTGGCCAGGTAAACGATGAGCCAGATAAACAAAACAAAGAGCAAGGCGACAACAAAAGCTGCTGCTAAAATGTACCGCCAGGGAATGGAAATAAGCTGCTCTGCCTCGTTCCCTTGCATTTCCGGGTAGGTTAAGGGCGCTACGGGTTCAGTTGCGTTTGGTGTGGTGGATTCTTTATTCATAACTTCTGTCCTGGTGAAAGAGTATATCACTAATGAGTAGGGGGTTCAAAGTGACAAGGTGGCAAGGTGGCAAGTCGCCGGCCATGCTACCACTATACCTCATTACCTACAAACCAACGGCTGACAATTAGAGCTACCCAAGCCCCGAGGCTGGCACTGAACAGATGCAAGGTACCCAGTTTGAACAGTTCCAGGTTGAGGAAGTCACCCAGGAAGTGGCCGATGGTGAAGCCAATCCAGGAGGCCAGAATGTACAGCAAAATTTGCCGGGCGGGGCCGCCGACGATGAAGTGAAAAGCGGCCCCGTAGGCGGTTGCCAGCAAAAAGCCTAAAACAAATCCGGAAGCAGCAATGCTCATACTGTCACCTCTGACTGTAGAACGATTTGGTAAATCGTTCCTTTGGGCGATTTACCAAATCGCCCTACAAAACATCTTCTCTGTCGGCGATGATGCCGCCGCCCAGCACTTTGTCGTTGTCGTAGAATACGGCCGTCTGCCCCGCCGTCACCCCAAAGACAGGTTCGTGGCAGGTTGCTTGAATACGGCCGTCACCCAATATTTCCACCATCCCCGCTACCCGCTTTGCTTTGTAACGAATCTTGATTTGCGCCGGAATCGGCTGCGGGGGCGCTTCTCCGCTGATCCAGTTTACATCCCGTACCAGCAGCGATTGCCGGCCCAACTGTTCCCGCGTCCCCACAACCAACACATTGCGGGCCACATCTTTACGCAGGACAAACATCGGCTGATTCGCGGCAATCCCCAGCCCTTTGCGCTGCCCGATAGTATAAAACGCCAAACCCTCATGCTGCCCCAA
Organism: Ardenticatenaceae bacterium; assembly: GCA_027054335.1. Classification (GTDB taxonomy): domain Bacteria; phylum Chloroflexota; class Anaerolineae; order Promineifilales; family Promineifilaceae; genus JAJRTP01. The sequence continues at coordinate 14,662 of JALUPA010000518.1, read as the reverse complement.
CTCGCGCCCTGTCGTATCCAGAATCGGGCCGGGGGCGCTGGCCTTTTCGCTGTACTCGCGCAGAAAGCGACGGTAATCCCCATCTCCCAAAAAGCACAAATCCTGGCTTTCATCCTTGCTGGCAACGGACAGGCCGAACTTTTGCGCCAATTGGCGCACTTCCGGTTTGGTATAGTCACCCACCGGGAATTTGACGTGGGCCAACTGCTCCTGCGTTAGCATGTGCAGGACGTAAGATTGATCTTTGGCCGGGTCTTTGCTTTGGCGCAGCTCAAAACCGGATGGCGTTTCCCCTACGCGGGCGTAATGGCCGGTAGCCAGATAATGGGCGTCTAACGCCAGCGCCCGTTCCAGCAAGTAAGAGAAGCGAATCTGGCGGTTACATTCAATACAAGGGTTGGGTGTGCGCCCTTTTTCGTGTTCCTCAATAAAGAACTGGACAATCGTGGCCCGGAAATAATCCTGCACATCCACCACGTAAAAAGGAATGCCCAGCAGTCCGGCCACCCGCCGCGCGTCGGCCATTTGGTCTGGCGTGCAGCAGCGGTTCAGCGGAGCGCTGGCCCCAATGCCCGGTTCACTCCACAGGCGCAGCATCATGCCGATGACTTCGTACCCCTGCTCTACCAGCAAGGCGGCGGCTACAGAGCTGTCTACCCCGCCACTCATAGCCACGACGACACGTTTTTTGTTCGTTGATTGACGCATTTTCTCACGTTGAACGATTTTGCAAATCGTTCCTGGGGGCGATTTACAAAATCGCCCTACAAAGATAAACTGATTTGATCCACTTTGGCAACAACGTCTGGCAGGGTGCTGATGGCATACTCGATATCTTCCGGCGTATTTTGCGCGCCGACGGTGAAGCGCAGGCCGCCGGTTGTCCATTCTGCACCCAGGCCGATGGCTTCCAGGATGGGGGACGGTTTGGGATTGCCTGTCTTGCAGGCGGAGCCGCTGCTGGCGCTGATACCGGCCATGTCCAGGTGCATGAGCAGGTCGTTGCCGCTGAGGTGGCGCAGGGCAAAGCTGGCGTGGTGGGGCAGCCGCTCGTGGGGATGGCCGGTTAGAATAATATCTTGGGGCGGGATGGCGGCGAGAATACCTTGAATCAACCGGTCGCGCAGGGCGGTGTAATGGGCGATACGCTCATCCATCTCATTTTGGGCCAGCTCGAATGCTTTAGCCGCGCCGACGGCGAAGGCCACGTTGACTGTGCCGGAGCGACGGCCGTTTTCCTGCCCCCCGCCTGTCAAAGAAGAAACCAGCTCAACGCCCTGCCGCACATACAAAATCCCCACACCCTTTGGCCCGTAAAACTTGTGCGGGGCGATACTGAGCAGGTCAATAGGCATCTCCCGCATGTTCCAGCGGGTGGTGGCCGCGGCCTGGATGGCGTCCGTGTGGAAGGGGATGCCGTAGTCGCGGGCCATGGCCCCGATTTCCTGAATGGGCTGCAACGCGCCAATCTCGTTGTTGGCCGCCATGATGCTGATGAGGGCGGTATCCGGGCGGATGGCAGTCTGTACGGCGGCGGGGGAGATACGGCCGTATTCATCCACCGGCACTATCGTCAGGTCAAAGTCAAAATAGTCGCGCAGCTGTACGGCCGTTTCCAGCACCGCCTCATGTTCAATACAACTGGTAATCAGATGGTTACCCAGACCGTTAGCCCGCGCTGCCCACATTGCCCCGCGCACTGCCAGATTGTCGCTTTCCGAGCCGCAGCCGGTAAATACAATTTCGGCGGATTGGGCGTGGAGCAAATTGGCAATGGTGCGCCGAGCTTCTTCCAGACCAAAACTGGCGGCCCGGCCGTAAGCGTGTCCGGACGACGGATTGCCGTAATGCTCCGTCCAGTAAGGCAGCATTGCTTCAATAACTTGAGGGTGAACCGGCGTCGTTGCGCCGTGGTCGAGGTAAATGTTTTTCATCGCATCACATATTTCGGATTGCGTATTTCGCTTTACGCAATCCGAAATACGCAATACGCTATTCCTTTACAATAGGTAACTGCACAGTGAACGTTGTGCCTTTGTCCGGTTCGCTGTCCACGGTAATAGAGCCATTATAATGTTCCACTGCTTCTTTGACCATGTAAAGACCCAGCCCGGTACCGGCAATGCCCCGTTCTACGGCCGTTTGCGCGCGGAAAAAACGGCCGTACAAATTGGGCAGCGCCTGCGGCGGAATACCAATCCCTTCGTCCTGTATCTTGACAAAAATCAAGTCGTCTTCCTGCCAGACATGCACGCGCACGCTGCCAGAGAAGGTGAATTTTATGGCATTGTCAATCAGATTCTTAAAGATTAGATAGTATGTTTCCGACGCCCCTAAAACCGGCGCTAAATTTTGCTGTACCCGTTGCCGGAAGGTCAACCCCTTTTCTGTGGCCCGGTCAGCCAAAGGGGGCAGCATTTCGTCAAATAACGGGTTTAAGTAAACAGGTTCCAGGCCGTGACGGAACTCACTCGATTCCATTTTAGCCAATTCCAGCATTTGCCGCACCATCTTTTGCAGCCGGTCGCTCTCCCGCTCAATGACGCCCAGAAAGCGGTCGGCCTTCTCTTTGTCCTGCGCCTTGCCTTCGCGCAGCAGCCGGGCGTACATGAGGATGGTGGCTAACGGCGTGCGCAGTTCATGGATGATGCCGTGGAAAAAATCATCCCGCATCCGCTCTACTTCCCGAATCTGGCGTAAGTCGCTAAAAACAAAAATTATCTCATTGACCCGGCCTTCTTCATCCTGGATAGGCGCGCCGCTGATGAGGAGGGGGACCGCTGCGCCTTGAGCGGGCTGCAAATCGGTGGCCCACTGCGGGTACTCATCGCCGGCAGTTATGACGGTTTGGATGAATTCGTCCAAGGAGCCGCTTTTTAGCTGGATAATGTCGTGGGCGTATTGGCCGATCAGACTGTCCGGGTCTATGGCTTCATGGTAAAGCAGGCTGATGAGAGCTTCGTTGGCGTGAGTGATATGGCCGTCAGCCGTAATCGTCAACATCCCTTCAGACATACTGGTAAAAATCGTTTCAATGCGTCGTTTTTCCGCCAAAACGGCCGCGTGCAGCCGGGCATTTTCAATGGCCGCCGCCAATGGCCCGCCAATGGCTTGCATCAGCCGCAAATCATTCCGGTTAAACTCGCCATTTTTCTTGTTGATGGCCTGCATGACGCCAATCACCCGCTCCTCCACTTGCAGCGGAATACAGGCCAGAGACTCCGTCAGGAAACCGGATTGCCGGTCTACGCCGGAGTAGAAGCGGTTGTCTTTGTAAGCGTCATTGACGATGACCGGTTCCCGATGTTCCGCCACCCAGCCGGCAATGCCTTGCCCGGGTTTCAGGCGCAGCGGCGGTAAATCGGCAAAGAGGGCGCCCATTAGCATATCCACGAAAATGATTTCACCCGTGTCCGGATCGATCAGACCCACAGAAATGGAACCGACGTTGAGTGTGCGCCGCACCGGGTCTATTAACTGCCGGTAAATTTTTTGCAAGCTCAAAGTGGAGGTTAGTGCGTAGCTGATGTCGGAGACGACGGCAAACTCGATTTCCTGGCGGTCTACTTTTTGTCGCAGGTAAGCCCGATCCAGGACAGGCGTGATGAAGATTGCCAGTTCGCTGATGCTGTCGGTGTTGATGGGACCGTCGGCGTCCGGATCGATCAGGCAAATGAGACCGGGTGGGGTGACGGGTTCGTAGTTGCTGCGGGCGGGAATGGGTGCGGCCAGGATGGCGTTGCGGGGAAGCTGCCACAGTTCGCTGCGTACTAATTCGCCAGGCAGCACGGTGAATTTTTCCTGGTAGATGACGGCGCCGGCTTTGATGAGCGATTCAAAAGAGGCTTGTTCTTTGTTCCAGCGGTGTTGTTGGGTACGGCCGTTACTCTCACAAACCCACACGTCATAATATTTGCCCAGGGGATCACTAATACCAATGACGGCCGTGGTTTGGCTATACACAGCCAGTTCATTAGCCAATACAGCACATATCCCATGCGCATCATAAATGCCCACTAATTCTGCCGCCAATTTTTGCCACAGGGTTTGCCCCTGCCTTTCGTCCCAGTCCATATATTTGGTGCCTGCAATCATAGTGTGAATTTATAACGTAATTCGGTAATTAGCAACGGGAAATGGGTACGTGTTCACAGATGCTATAGTTGCCGTAATAGGTTAGCTTTTGTATAGTTCCCTGGTTACATAACTGTCTATTATCAATGGAATTGACGAAGTTGCAATAGCGAGAATGATAAAAAGGAGTTCTCATGTCACACATCGAATCAATTTACGGCCGTGAAGTTCTGGACTCGCGAGGAAATCCTACAGTAGAAGTAGAAGTTGCTTTAATTGATGGTTCATTTGGCAAGGCTATCGTACCCTCCGGCGCATCCACCGGCATCCATGAAGCCTGGGAAAAGCGGGATGGTGATAAGAACCGTTACGGGGGAAAAGGTGTTTTAGGTGCAGTTCAAGTCATCAATGAGACGTTGGCCCCGGCGCTCAAGGGATGGGATGTTACCGATCAGGTGGGTATTGACAACCAAATGATTGAAATGGACGGCACAGAAAATAAAAGTAATCTGGGAGCCAACGCCATTTTAGGCGTCTCTCTGGCTGTGGCCCATGCTGCGGCTGACAGCCTGGAAATACCGTTGTACCGTTACCTGGGTGGCGTCTCCGCTCGTACCTTGCCTGTGCCTATGATGAATATCATGAATGGCGGCAAGCACGCCCCTGGCGGGGCCGATATGCAGGAATTCATGATCATGCCTGTAGGTGCTCCTAACTTCCACGAAGGCTTGCGCTGGAGCGTGGAGGTGTATCACAGCCTGAAAAAGGTACTCAACGACAAAGGCCAGCGTACTCTGGTAGGTGACGAGGGCGGTTTCGCGCCCCAAGTCAAGGCCAATCATGAAGCGTTTGACTTGATTATGGAAGCCATCGAAAAAGCTGGTTACGCACCGGGCAAAGATATTATGCTGGCTTTGGACCCGGCTTCTTCTGAATTTTATAAAGACGGTAAGTATCATCTGGAAGCGGAAGGCCGCGTCTTAACCGGCACGGAAATGGTGGATTTGTATGCGGAATGGGTGGATAAATACCCCATTATTTCTATTGAAGATGGCTTGCAGGAAGACGATTGGGATAGCTGGACGTTGATGATGGAAAAACTGGGCGGCCGTATCCAGATTGTGGGGGATGATTTGCTGGTGACGAATGTAAAGCGGATTGAGATGGGCTTTGCACGAAAGGCGGCTAACAGCCTGTTATGTAAAGTTAATCAGATTGGTACGTTAACGGAATCTATTGCCGCGGTTGATTTGGTGCAGCGTCATGGCTGGACGGCCGTTGTCAGCCATCGTTCCGGAGAAACGGAAGATGCTACCATTGCCGATCTGGTGGTAGCCCTCAACGCCGGGCAAATCAAGACCGGCGCGCCGGCCCGCAGCGACCGAGTGGCTAAGTACAACCAACTCCTGCGCATCGAAGATGATTTGGGCAGCGACGCTATCTATCCCGGCTTGAAGGCGTTTACTAACCTAAATCGTTAATACGAATCTAATCAAGCGAAGCTATACTTTATAACTACCCAAAATAAACCTCCTCGAAAAGGAAAGATATATGTACAGATTCGACGAAGATCAGGAAGAAGATCAAGAACAGGAAGAAAAAGAAAAAGAAACGCCCAAGTCCATGCTGGAAAAGCTGCTGGAAACGCGCACCATCACCATATTTGGCGAGATCAACATGAAACTGGCCCAGGAAGTAACGCAAAAGTTGCTCATGCTGGCGGCCGATTCGGACGATCCCATCAAAATTTTCATCAATTCGCCCGGCGGCCACGTAGAATCCGGCGACACGATTTATGACATGATACGTTTTGTCGAGCCTACCATCAAAATCATTGGTACGGGCTGGGTGGCCAGCGCCGGCGCACTCATTTACGTAGCGGCTGAGCAGGAAAACCGGTTTTGCCTGCCTAACACCCGCTTTTTACTGCATCAACCGGCCGGTGGAGCCATGGGCCAGGCAACCGACATCGCCATTGAAGCAGAGGAGATTATCAAAATGCGCCGCCGCCTGAATGAAATTTTTGCCGAGCAAACCGGCCAGCCGGTGGAGAAGGTGGAAAAGGATACAGACCGTAACTTCTGGATGTCCGCTCTGGAAGCAGTGGAGTATGGTCTGGTCGGCCAGATCATTGAGTCTGCTGCGGAAATTGAGTAGATAGCGTAATACGTGATGCGTGATACATTATCACGCATCACGCATCACACCTCACCCCATGAAAGAAGGCAGCAAGTATTACCCTCTCTACAGTTACTTACAGCAAAGCGACCTGGATGAATTAACGCTTTCCCTGACCGAGATCGAGATAATAATTAAAAGCGATTTACCGCCATCGGCCCGCACCCGGCGCGGCTGGTGGAGTAACCGCAGCGAAGGCGCCGTCCAGGCCAATGCCTGGATGGGCGCTGGTTATCATGTGACGGCGATTGATCTGGACGCCGAACAAATCACCTTCTGCAAACCGGGGCTGGTATACAATGTCCGGCGCGAGGGTGATATTGTGCTGTGGAATGCCGAGTTGGTCAAAGCCTTGCGTTATCACATGGGGCTGTCTCAGGAAGCGTTTGCCCAAGAGTTGGGGATACGCCAGCCAACTGTCAGTGAGTGGGAAACAGGCGCCTATGCGCCCCGGCGGTCTACGTCCAAATTTTTGACGATGGTGGCGGAGAAGGCGGGGTTTGAATATGAAGCGGATCAAACCTCCAGTGCATCTAACAAAGCCGGTAAAATCTCTCCTGCCAGGCCGGATAAGGCATAATCGCAATAGGAGGTGAGCGGCGTTGTTTGGGGGTTGATCTCGACAACGGGGATTTTGTTTTTCAGGGCGGTGATGGGGAGGGAGGCAGCCGGTTCGACGACGGCCGATGTGCCGATGGTGAAGAAAATATCATAGGATTTGGCAGTGGTTACGGCCGTATGCAGCGCCTCCGCCGGTAAACTTTCCCCAAACCAAACTACATCCGGACGCAAGTAACTGCCGCACTCTGGGCAGCGCGGTGGAACTTTGCCCGTCTCTTCCCAGGTTACCACGGAATGATCCCGGTCAAAGCATTTGCTGCGGGCGATATTACCATGCAGTTCAATCACGTCCCGGCTGCCGGCTTGTTGGTGCAGCCCGTCTACATTTTGCGTGATGAGCGTCAGCCGGGGGACGCGCCGCGCCAGCTCCGCCAAAGCCAGATGGCCGGGATTTGGCTTTGCCTGGCTGACCAGTTCCCTGCGCCAGGCGTACCATTCCCACACCAGACGCGGGTTTTGCTGGAAGGCGTAGCGGGTAGCTAACTCCTGCGGGTCATACTGCGCCCACAAGCCCGTTTGCGCTTCTCGAAACGTAGGCACACCACTCTCCGCCGAAATCCCGGCTCCTGTCAGGATGGCGATATGCTGCGCCGTCTGTATTGTTTCAATTAGTTGCTGGGGAAAATCCATCATGCTTCTCCGTCGTAGTGTCAGGCACGGGGCGTAACGATCTGGATAGACCAAAACCTTGCGCCCCGTATCTGGCACTTCGGATTACAGTTCACAAGTTTAACAATATCGTTGCTAATTGGAAGTATATCAGCAAGCCGGTGGCGTCTACAATGGTGCTGATCATGGGGCCGCTGATGACGGTGGGATCAATGTTCAGCCGATCTGCCAAAGTGGGAACGACGGTAGCGACGGTGGTTGACCAGATGACGACAGCGGGCAGCGTCAGAGCCACGACCAGAGCCACACGCAGGCCGGTATCCCAGGTAACTGCCCGGAAAAAGCCCATGATGCCCATCGTTAGTCCCAACATCAGGCCCACCGAGACTTCTCGCCGCAGCGCATGAAAAACATTGGTCAGCCGCACTTCATCCAGCGTCATGGCCCGGATGATGGTGGCGACGGTTTGCGAGCCGGCGTTACCCCCGGTACCTATGATAAGGGGGATGAAAAGGGCCAGAACAACGGCCGCTTCCAGTTGTGCCGTATATAATTTGGTTACTGTACCCGTCAGGGTAGCAGCCAGAAAAAGGAGGAGGAGCCAGCCAACCCGCTTTTTATAGACGTGGAAAATGGAGACGGCAAAGTAGGGTTGGTCCAGTGGTTCAGAACCGCCCAATCGTTGAATATCCTCGGTGGCTTCTTCCTTCATAATGTCCAGAACGTCATCGGCCGTAACGACGCCCAGCAAGTGATGCTGCTCATCAACTACGGGAATCACAAAGAAGTCGTAGCGAGCCACCAGTTCGGCCAGTTCTTCCTGATCGGCAGTGACGGGTGCGGCCACTACATCGGGACTCATAATGGTCTCGATGGTTTGCTCTGGCTGGGAGATGATAAGGGTGCGCAGGGGAACGACGCCAATGAGACGGCCGTCCCGATCCACCACGTACAAGTAATGGAACGTCTCGACATCTGTCAGCGAGCGCAAATAATCCAGGGTTTCGGCCACCGTCCATTGGCGGCGCAGGGCAGCCACGTCGCGGGTCATCAGCCGGCCGGCTGTCTGGTCTTCGTAAGAGAGCAGTTCCTGGACTTCGGCCGCTTCCTCCGGCTCCATCAAATCAATCAACCGATCCGAAACGTCTTCTGGCAAATCTTCCAGAAATTCGGCGGCGTCATCCATGGGCAGTTCTTCCAGCAAATCTGCCAGACGCTCATCATCTACATTTTCTACCAATTCCTGGCGGATGGGGCTGCCGGTTTCGTCCAGCACTTCGCTGGCGATGTCATCAGGCAACAGATGGAAGAGGGTCAGGGCGTCTTCGGTGGACAAATGATCCAGCAAATCGGCAATATCGGCCGGATGTACGTTGTTGATTTGCTGTTGTAATTTGTCCAGATCGCCTTGTTGAATGAGGGTTTCTACTTCTTCAGGCGTGGGTGATGTGATGCGCTGCTGTTCCATACCGCGCCTCCTTTGTGTGAATTGTCAGGCAGATTGGGATTGTTCCCATTACATTACGGGGCTACGCGCCTATTATACCGCAGAGTGGCAGAGTTGCAGGGTGGCAAAGTTGCTTCGCCGCCTGGCCCCTTTGCCCCAGATTAGAAGCTGACGGCCGTACTTTATGGGATATTTTAACTTTGGTATAATGCCCCGCTTTCTGTTGCGGCTTGCGCAGCGGGAAAAATTACGCAATACGCAGCACGCAATACGTTATGACAGATTTTACGGATAGTTTGGCAGAGCCGCCGGAAAACCGGTGCCCCAGTTGTGATTCGGTTGTCCCGGAAGGGGCTGCGGTGTGCTTGATGTGTGGAGCAGAGATGCCGGCGGTGGATACGGCCGTCTCTCCCGAATCTACCACCGAACAGCCCGCCAAACCCTCTGCGGCTCCCCTCCAGGTAGAAGAACCAATTATAGAGCCGCCGACAGCGCCCGACGTGGTGGAATTTGTCATGCGGGAGCGGCAGTCGCCTGTGGTGTTTGCGCTGACGGCCGTATTCGCCATCCTCATCCTTATCATGGGTGCGCTGGTTTTGCAATACCAGAGCGACGAAATCACCATGATTATCGCTCCGTCCGTCACCCCCCTCCCGCCTACCTTGACCTACACTCCCACCTGGACGCCTCTGCCCACCGAAACCCGCCCGCCGACACAAACACCCACTATCACCCCTACACCGGCCCCCACCGCCACGCCACAGCCGCCGCGCCTGCACACCGTAAACAGCGGGCGAGACCCTGATTGGCTTGTCTGCCCTCTACCGCGTTTCTATGGACAGCATTCTCCAGGCCAACCAGATGTCGCCGGATCAGCCGATTCAGGTCAATCAGAATTTGCAGATTCCCTGGCCCACCCCCACGCCACCGCTGGAAATTGTAGCCGTAGAAATAAACGGCGAGCTGGTGCTGGCTGATCCCACTGGCTGTGAGCGATATGAGGTGAAAGAAGGAGATTCTGCGGCCCGTATTGCCAATTTGTTTGGCGTGGAATTGGCTTTGCTGAATAAGGTGAACCGGCTGGACGAGGACACCCTTTTGTTTCCCGGCGATACGGTGTGCATACCGGAGATTCGCTACGGTGAATCACTGCCGCCCACTCCCGGCCCTTCACCGACGCCGACGGTAACAGCGCCGCCGCCTGGCCCGCAACTGCTGTACCCGGTAAATAACGCCGTGATTGATCCGCCGGAGGGGATTGTGACGCTGCAATGGACGGCCGTACAAGACCTGGGTGAATCGGAATGGTACATGGTGGAACTGGTAGACGTAAACGACCTGGACGCGCTCCCTTATCGCGGCTTCACCCGCGACAACGCCTTCCAACTGCCCAACGACTGGCGGCCCGACATCCCGGAAACGCGCCTGATGCGTTGGCGGGTCAGTCTGGTCAACGTTACCGGCTGGCGGGAAGATGGTTTACCCATCTACACCTTCGGCGGCGAAATTAGCGAACCGGCCTTCTTCACCTGGCTGGGGGCTATTCCCACGGCTACACCTACGCCTACTGCTACACCAACAGCTACGCCGGAAGCGTGATGTGTGAAGGCGTGACGCATATCCCCTCACCTTGTCATCTTGTCAAGTCAAGAACGGATTCCACACCTTCTCCTGTCCAATCGTCGTTGCCTGACCGTGACCGGACAGGACGCGGGTCTCATCTGGCAAGACGAGCAGTTTTTCCCGAATACTTTGCATGAGCAGATCATAATCCCCGCCGGGTAGGTCGGTGCGGCCGATGCTCTGTTGAAAAAGAACGTCACCATCGAACAAGATGTGGTGTTCGGCCAGATAGAAGCAGACGTGACCGGGCGCGTGTCCCGGTGTGAACAGCACTTCTAACTGCAAATCGCCCACCTGAATGATTTCTCCGTCGCTCAGAAATTTGTCTGGCGGGGGCGGGGTGGGGATGGTTAGCTGAAAATGGGCGGCAGCCAGGGTGGCTTGTTCCAGCATGGGAACGGCGTCGGGATGGATGTAGATGGGGGCCTCACTGATTTCTTTGAGTTCCTTAAGGCCGCCTACGTGGTCGAAATGGCTGTGGGTGAGAAGGATGTGATTGATAGTGTAGCCTTTATCGGTAAGGGTTTTGGCAATGAGACGGCCGTCCCACGAAGGATCAATCACCGCTGCTTGCCGGGTATTTTGGCAGCCCAGTAAGTAGCAATTGGTTTGCAATGGGCCAAGAGGGAGTTGGATTATGTCAATCATAGAATGTCCTTTTGCCGCGGATTGCGCGGATTTTAGGGATTGTTGTTAAAAATCCGGGTAAATCCGCGCAATCCGCGGCTTAAGTTTTTAAACAGTTGGTTTTGGCGACAATCCGCCCCACGATGGCAGGCTGAGGGGCACAAAATGATGGGTACGCCAAAGCAGATAGAGAATTTCACAAATGATGGCGGCATTCAGGGCGATGGCGGCGGTGGGCAGCCCCGGCGCTTGTAAAACCATGCCGATGCCCAGGACAACGGCCGTAACTACCAGATTGATCCCCATGGCGATATTGACGTCTTTGGTGTGACGGCCGTGAATCAACACCCCGCGCAGCCACATATCAATCACCGTCAGCGCCGGGAAGAACAGGAAGAAGATGAGCGCCATTTTCACCAGGCTGCCTACCGGCCCCGTCATATCCTGCACCACAAAAATGTAAAAAGCGGAAATTGGCGTCACGGTAAACAACAGCATCACCCCGGTAATCAGGAAAGCCAGATTAAAGCTGAAACGGCGCCAGGCAATCGCCGCACTCCAGAACAGCATGATTTTCAAACCGGGCTGCACCCAGACGGCAATTTCTGCCGGAGTTCCCAGCAGGCGAATCACCACAAAATCAAAGACGGGGGTGAAGGCGATGAGGAAGGTTACGGCCGTGAGGGAAATCATCCAATGCACCGTAAAGCGCCGCACCAGCAAAAACGACGCCCGATCCTTCACCAGCGCCGTAGACGTAGCCAGCATATTGATAATCGGGCTTTCAATCGTCACCGACAGGCTGACCACAATGCCCATCGCTGCCAGCATAATCACCTCATTGGGCAGCCGGTTAATCGTCGCCGTAACAAACGGCCCTTCCATCGTCATCAGCAGCCAACTGGCAAACAGCGGCAGCCAAAACCAGAACACATCTTTTTGTCGCATAGGTTTGGGAGTATAGACGGCTGGCGGGGATCGGGCAACGGCAACGCTGTCAAGAAATAGCTATTTCTCAGGCAGATGATAATATTGCGTTCACCACGAATGAAAAGCCGCGGATTGCGTGGCTTAAACCCGTGGCTATTTTTAGAGGAGACGACATGGCGATAAGCTCATTGGCCGATATTCAGGCGATTGAACAAATCTATTTTGAAGGGCGCGGCATTCCCGCCAACACGTTAGAGGCACTGCAATTAGGGGCCGGCATCAATCCGCACCGGATTGCCCTGCGCTTCTTTTTACAGGGGGAAGCGTACAACGACGAGGTCATCTACACTTACGAAGATTTACTTTACCTGATTACCCAGGCGGCCAATATGTTCCATGATTTGGGTATTGGTACAGATGACGTGGTGTCTATACTGTTGCCCAATGTGCCCCAGGCGCTTTTTACCCTTTTCGGCGGGCAGGCTGCCGGTATTGTCCAGCCGTTGGCTACGTCGCTGCCGGCAGAAGCATTGGCGGACAGGCTGCGGCAGGCAGCGACGAAGCTGCTGGTGACGATGGCTCCGTTCCCCGGTGCGGATTTGTGGCAGCGGGTGGAGGCGATTGCAGATGACGTCCCCTCGCTGGAGACGATTTTGCGGGTAGATTTGACGCATTATCTGGGGCGGTGGCCTAGATGGGGGGCGAAGTGGCTCAACCGGCGGGTTCCCAAACCGAAAACCAGGGCGCGGGTGCTGGATTTTGGCGAGACGGCGCGGCGCTACCCGCCGGAACGACTGATCAGCCAGCGTATTATTCGGGCTGGAGATGCGGCTTCTTTGTTTGAGGTGGAGGAGGGGAAGACGGCCGTATATACCCACACCAATCACGTTTACACTGCCTGGGCTGCCGCCCAAAACATTGTCACCGGTGACCGGGAAGCAGACGCCGACCATGCTTTCTTTGGCGGTCTGCCATTGTACCGAATAGAGGGGTATTTATGGGGTGCTTTGCTGCCGTTTAGTTTAGGAGCTACGCTGGTGCTGGGTACGCCGCTTGGTTATGCTGGGGACGGGGTGACGGCACATTTTTGGGATATTGCCCAATACTACAAAATCTCTCGTTTGGCCGCACCGCCTGACGTGATCCAGACTTTGCGGGATACGCCGGTCGGTGAGGCGAAGCCGGACGCGCTGCAATATGCGTTTTGCGACGGGGCGCTGCCCCCGGATTTGGCGGAACAATTTGAGGTACAGAGCGGGGCGAAGGTTTTGCCAGGTTACTGGTTGGCGGAAGCTGGCAGTCTGGCGGCTGTCAGTCCGGCGGCAGGCGAGCAGCGGTCAGGGTCTGTGGGTTTGCGGCTGCCGTATGAAGCGCTGCGCGTGGTAGTTTTGGGGGAAGACGGCCGTTACCAACGAGACTGCCAACCTCACGAAACCGGCGCTATCCTCCTGCGCGGCCCCAATGTGACGGCAACCGGCGGGCTGGACATTGGCGACGGCCAAGGGAACTGGCTGCTCACCAGCGATACCGGTTGGCTGGATGCGGCCGGCTATTTGTATTGTGTGAGTACAGTGTGATGTGTTTTGCTCACTTGAACTCTACGAGCGTGTGGCAAAATAGGTGTGGAGCGTACCGGAAGGTTTGTGGTGATGGGGCATAATATACTATTCACAAACCGGTTTATGTTAACTTACGGCGCTTTTGGGCAATCAAGTTGTCATATATAATCTCTCTATGACCAGCCAACAAGCCACCACCCGCCCTCACGCCTTCACCGCCCTGCGCGAAATGGCGCGGACGTTAAGCGCCGCCTGGGATTTGGACAGCGCCCTGGATTTGATTGCCCGCAAGACGACGGAAGTGATGCACGTGGACTCCTGCACCATCTACCTGCTGGACCCGGACGGGGCAATGCTGCGGCTGCGGGCGACGACAGGGCTGGCACAGCGGGCGCTGGGGCGGGCCACCCTGCACGTGGGAGAAGGCATGACGGGATACGCTGTGCAGCAAAATCAGCCCGTCTTTGCCGCCGAGGCCAAAAAACATCCCCGCTTCAAATGGGTTGACGAGGCGGAGGAATCCCCCTTTCAATCGCTGTTGGCTGTGCCGATGACGATGGAAGCAGAATTGATTGGCGCGTTGAACGTGCAGACGCTGCGGCGGCACGAGTTCAGCCCGGACGAGGTGGAGGCGTTGTCCCTGATTGGCGATCTGGCGGCGGGGACGATTGCCAAAGCGCGGCTGTATGACCGGCAGCGGCAGCAAATCACCGAGATGCAGGCGTTGGCCCAGGTAAGCGAGGCGGTCACCTCGCCGCAATATCTGGACGATATTCTGGACGTAGTGACAGAGATGGCGGCGCAAATGATGGACACGGCCGTATGCTCCCTTTTCCTCCTCGACGAAGCCGGTACCCACCTGGAACTACGCTCCGCCAAACGCAGCCCCAACATTTACCGCCCCCGGCCGCCCATCCCCGTAGGCGAAGGGGCGGTGGGTTGGGTGGCGCAGACGGGACGGCCGTTATACATCCCCAACGTGCAGACAGACCCG
>JALUPA010000517.1 GCA_027054335.1 Ardenticatenaceae bacterium | reverse complement strand
CGCGATAGACGTTGTTTCCGCCTTGCTCGTAAAGCTCTCCGGCTTTTTGCAAAATTGTTTTGTAATGGGCGGCGTGCCGGGCAGCCGTTTCTTCTAAAATTTGCTGTTTGCCGGCCGGGCGGCCGTCTGCGAATTGGGCAAAGTCTGATATGGTTTGGTGCAGGGTGTAGCGCTCTGGCCCGCTTGGTTCCAGCAGCCCGTAATTCACCAGCGCGGCCAGAGAAGCGTGGTTTGCGGCGCAAATTTTTCGGGCGGCTTCGGCCGAGAAGGTGTTTGGCTTGGGCGGGAATACGGATAATGCCCACAAGGCGTGGCGGGCTTGTTCGTCCAGGGCGGCCACGCTTATTTGCAGGACGGCGGAGAGGGAGAGAGCGGCGGCCGGAATGAGGCTGGGGTGGGGGTCGGCCGGCCGTTGGGGCTGGCTCAGGGTCAGCCGGGTTTTTTCATCGCGCAACCGCTGCAATGTTTGCTGGAGGGAGGCGTATTCTTCGCCGGCGTGTCTGCGGGCGTAGCGGGCCATGAGTTGGATGGCCAGGGGGAGACCGCCTACAGCCGTAACCAGCGATTCCACCGCCGCGGGAAAGGCGGCGGCCGTTTGGGGAGCAAAGCGGGTAAACAGAACAATGCCGCCAGCTTTGTCCAGTTCCGGCACGGCAATGGCGTTATCTTCGGCAAAATCCTGGGCCAGGCGAGGCTGCCGCGTGGTTAACAGGACGGCGCAGTTGGGGCCGCCAATCTGGAAAGGCAAAGCGTCTTCCAGTTTCCAGGCGTCGTCAATAATCAGGAGCAGGCGACGTTTGCCGGCAGCTTCGTGCAGGCATTGCGATTTGCGGCTAATGGCGGCGGCGGCCATTTTTCGGGGCGGCGCGCCCAGAGCGTCGCCCCATTTGTGCAGCAGGGAGGCGATGCTCGGCTGCCGGCCCAGCCCGGCCCACAAAATACCGTCCGGGAAACAGGCCAGCATCTCTCTGTCGTAGGCCAGGGTTAAAGCCAAGGCTGTTTTGCCGGCGCCGGGCAGCCCGCTCAGGGCGACTGGCCGCCGGCTGCGGCCCGTTAGTTTTTGTTTGAGTGTTTGCAGCAGCTCGCCGCGGCCGACGAGTTCGTAAGGGGGGAGAGGCGGGGCGAGAAACGGGCCGGTAATAGGAGGCGCGGGAGAAGGTTCCAATGGCGGCGAGGGGGCAAGGCCGCGGGGAATTTCGCCTTCGCCCAGGGGAGACCAGCCCCATTCGGTTACGGCAATTTCCCGCCAGATTTCCCAAAATAGCTGCCGGTTCCGACGCAGCCCCAATTTATCCCAGAGGTAGGCAATGAAACGGGCGCGGTGTTTTAGCCCCGGCCGGCTTTGACCCCGCTCCCAACCGCCTACCGTATCCCGCCTTTTTTTACCTTTCAGGCCAAAGTAAGCGGCCGCTTGATCCTGGGTTAAACCGGCCGCCTCCCGAAATTCGGCCAGTTTAACGGTTTTTTGCGGATTGTATTTCGTTGTCATTTACCCTCCTCCAGACAATGCCGGGTAATGCCGGGTAATTGCCGGTTGACGGAGCCAACCGGGAAATGGCATTCTAGGCAATAACAGTTCGTGGTCGCAAAGGACACATGCACACAAGATAACGCTGAATATATCTGGTTGTTTATTCAGCCGGTAAACTCAATATATCATACCGGAAAACTTGCCCTGTGAAAAGAGGAAGAACGAAATCTCATTGCGCCGAAAGGGTGTCAGCAATACGAAGAGAAAAGCGGTTGGTAAAATTAGGCCTTTGGTATGGTTATTTCACAATAATCATTGGTGTTCTGGCGGTTGTGATTAGTCAATCTTCCGCAATAAATGTATCTTCTTTCACAGTGAATAGCACAGACGACATTATTGACGCCAATCCTGGTGACGGTATATGTGAAACTGCATTGGCCAATAGTGTCTGCACTTTACGGGCGGCTGTTCAAGAAGCAAATGCATATACAGGAACAAATACCATTATTTTACCGGTAGGGGTGTATACGCTGGCTCTCAGTGGACGTGATGAAGATGGCGCGATAACTGGAGATTTGGATATTATTGATCGTTTGATTATACGGGGAGAAGCCGCCAATCTAAGTATTATCAATGGAAACGACATTGATCGCGTATTTGATATATTTGACGGAGTCAATGTCATTGTTTCAGATATTACAATTGAAAGCGGGAACGTGCCTCCTTTCTTTCCGGGCGGCGCTGTTTATGTCCATGCAAATAGCACTCTATCGCTAACGAACAGCATCGTTAAAAATAACTATGGTTTTTGGGGAGGCGGAATCTACATTGAATCGGGTAGTTCTGCATCCATTCTCAACAGCGCCATAAATAACAATAATGCTGAAATAGGGGGAGGCATTTATTCGGTTGGTACGCTAACTCTCAGCAACAGTACCGTTAGTGGAAATAGCGCCTATGGGCCGGGAGGTATTGATGTTCGGGGGGGCAGTGCAACATACTTGGTTAATGTAACCGTTTCAAATAATGATACTGTCCCAGGATATGGTGATGGTGGTGGAATAGCGGGGGATGCCACTATCAAAAACAGTATCATTGCCAATAATTTTGATTCTGCTGCTCCGGATTGTTCAGGTACATTAATCTCAGAAGGCCACAATTTAATTCGAGATACGTCTGGTTGCATTATTACCGGGAACATGGTCGGTAATTTGCTTGGCGTTGCGCCAATGTTGGGTATTTTACAGGATAATGGAGGCGGTACGCCCACACATGCTCTTTTGCCTGGTAGTCCCGCTATTGATGCTGGCAGCAATGTTGGATGCGCTGCTGTTGATCAGCGTGGGTTTAAGCGACCAGAAGATGGCGATTTGGATGGCAATGCCGTATGCGATATGGGAGCATATGAATATCAGGCGCCTTATCATAATTTCTTGCCTCTGATTTTAATAACAAAAAGTAACTGACAAGATTTAAGGAGGATAAAGTGTTAGGTCTTGCCCTGGTTTTTTTGCTTGGACTGTTTATTGGCGGGATTTTGGGTGGGTACGGTATTGCTCTGATCCAGCAGATCAGAACCGGGCGGGTTAAAGTGCCGCCGCAGATTTCCCTTGGTCCTGTCAAAATAGATATTTCAGCATTGTCTCCCAAAACCGACGAAGAGGGGGGCGATTCTGAAAGCGCCGACGATTGGGGTGATATGGCTCCTTTTCTTGAAGGGGGTGGCTCAATTGCTGGCGGCTGCCTGTCATTAATAGCTGCCGGGCTTGTCTTTTTAGGTTTTATTCTTCCCTGGGCCAGCTTTGACGTGCTGTTTTTGTCGGGGCAGGTTAGCGGGTTAAGTATGCTTGTCCAGTTGATTATAGGCACCGCGTTAATGGC
>JALUPA010000516.1:3142-3387 GCA_027054335.1 Ardenticatenaceae bacterium | reverse complement strand
CGGGCAGCAAGCACATTATCCTGCTGGAAAGCCTGGAAGACGAACAGGGCAGGGTGCCGGCCCGGATTCACGACTTGGCCATTGATGGGCAGGGCAGGCTCTACCTGGCTGAAAACGACAACCACAGTCGCTCTTCTTATCTGTGGACGGTAGAAGGATTCTGAAAACCATGCAATCAACCAGATATATGATTAGCCAATCCGGTAAAAAAGAAACAGGAAAAGCTATCGGGCTGTTTGTACTGC
>JALUPA010000516.1:0-3132 GCA_027054335.1 Ardenticatenaceae bacterium | reverse complement strand
CTGGAGTGCGGCCGGGTTTCTGCAGGCATCGCAGGGGCCGTTTGCCCCCCTGTTCAGGGCTCTGGCCGATAATGCCGTGCTCTTGCCGATTACCGACCACCTGAATCAGTGGGACCTCACCGTTGTTGATGCGCTGCTGATAGCCGGTTTGTTTACCCGCCTGGGGGGCATGACCTTACTGTTGCTCTATTACCTGAGCGCTCCACCACTGGCAGGGCTTACCTATGACGCCACGGCAGAGGGAAATTACCTGGTTGTGAACAAAACCCTGATAGAAGCGACCGCCCTGTGGGTGCTGAGCCTGTTTGCCGGATATGACGCTTGGGGGCTTGACAGTTTGCGCCGGTTGAATTTTCGGCCTGAAAACGAATAAAACGACAGATTATGGGAGACAATAACAATATTGAAAACAGGCGCGGGGCGGATTATGCCAATGGTCGCAGAACCGTTCTCAAAGCCCTGGCTTCGGTGCCGGTGTTTGCCGCATTCGGCTACCAGTGGAGCCGGGAGACGGCTCACCGGGAAAAGCAGCGCCAGGCCCGGGCCGGACTGCTCAAAGAGCTGGGCATTGAAGAACCGCAGCCGGCCGTACCCGCACAGAGCAGCGGGGGCTCCCATGACCACATACACCTGGGTGTGATAGGCTGTGGTGAAAGGGCTTTGCGGGTATTGCGGGCCGCAGGGTTTATCTGGGATGAGAAGCTGTGCGATTGGCAGTCGGACAAAAGCGGTAATTCCCTGCGCAATTGGCTGGCGCAGGAAGACCTGAATGTGTCCGTTACCGGTATCTGCGAAGTGTTTGACCAGCGGGCGGAGGTGGCGCTGGGGCAATCCCGGAACAGCCTGAAAGCCGTACGCAACGGCCGCCAGGATAAACCCGCCAGGCGCTACCGCCACTACCGCGAGCTGCTCGAAAGCTCCGATATAGACGCGATAATCATCGCCACCCCCGACCATCACCATGCACGTATGACCATTGAGGCCATGCAGGCCGGCAAGCATGTGTATTGCGAAAAAAGCCTGACACGCACCGAAGAGGAAGCCCACCTGGTATATGAGACGGTGAAAAACAGCAACCTGGTATTTCAACTGGGCCATCAGATACGGCAGAACCCCATCTATACCCAGGCTCGCCAGCTTGTCCGCAACGGGGTGCTGGGTCATATCAGCCTGGTGGAATGTACCTCCAACCGCAACAGCCCGCATGGCGCCTGGGTGCGGCACCTGAAAAACGGCAAGCCCTGCCCGGGCAGCCCGCAAACCATCGCTTGGGAGCAATGGCTGGGCGACCGTCCGCGGGTGCCTTTCAGTATCGACCGGTATTACAATTGGACCAAATACTGGGATTATGCCAACGGCCTGGCCGGCCAACTGTTTTCACACGAGTTCGATGCGGTAAACGGCATCCTGGGTTATGGCATCCCACACTCATGTATGGCCTCGGGCGGCACCTATCATTACCGGGACGGCCGGGATATACCCGATGTGTTGCAGCTTGTTTATGAGTATCCCGACCGCGGCATGTCTTTGCTCTACAGTGCTACCCTGATGAACAGTCGCCAGCGGGGCAGGGTATTTATGGGTAGCGATGCCTCCATGGAGATTGGCGGAGACCTGAGACTCACGGCCGACAGCCGCTCGGAAAAATACGCTCTCAGGCTGAAAGAAGGTGAAATAAATCCCGAGGAACCTTTCCTGCATCTCACCTCCAATTCGGGAATTGACGGGGTAACCTCCGCTACCGCCCGCTATTATGCCGGCAGGGGCCTTACCGATATTGTGATTGACGGCAAAAAAGTGGATGTAACGCACCTGCATATCAAAGAATGGTTCAACGCCATCCGCTACGGCACCCCGGTGAGTTGCGGTATTGAGGTTAGCTACCAGGAGGCCATCACGGTTATCATGAGCACCCGCTCGTACCGGGAGCAACGAATGGTAAGATGGGATGTAGCCAAACGCAAGATAGTGTAAGAGTGAAAACAAACGATTTGTTTCGATGAACGAGCAACCTTCTTTATCTTTATATAATCGAACCAAAACTAAAAAGCTATGAAAAAAATACTATTTCTCACTGGCGATTTTGCCGAAGATTACGAAACCATGGTGCCCTTTCAGATGTTGCTGATGCTGGGTTATGAGGTGCTTGCCGTTTGCCCGGGAAAAAATAAGGGCGACACGGTAAAAACGGCCATCCATGATTTTGAGGGCGACCAGACCTACACTGAAAAGCCGGGGCACAACTTTACTCTGAATTACAGCTTTGAGGCGGTTGACCCTACCGCCTACAGCGGCCTGGTTATTGCTGGTGGCCGGGCGCCCGAGTACCTGCGGCTCAACGATAAGGTGCTTGATGTGGTCCGGCATTTCTTTGATGCGGACAAACCGGTGGCGGCCATTTGCCACGGTATTCAACTGCTCACCGCTGCCGGAGTGGTGCAGGGTCGCCAGCTTACCGCTTATCCGGCGGTGGGTCCCGAGGTAATCCTGGCGGGCGGCCGCTACCAGGAGGTGCCCGTTGACGGGGTGGTAGTGGACGGCAACCTGGTTACTTCGCCCGCCTGGCCCGCACACCCCGGGTTTATCAGGGCGTTTGTGGAGTTGCTGGGTGCGCAAATAAACATATAAATAAAATACCCGGCTTTACCTGTCCTGAGCCAGCAGATGGCTCCTTGCGGCCCCGGTTTGTATGAGCGGGGCAGATGTTTCCGGCCGAAAGGGGTGTTTGTGTTGCCTGCGGGGGAAAGCCCGGGCTTCCTGTCAATGTAACGAACAATTGTATGAAAACAATCGTCAGTATATTTTTTGTCCTGTTGGTGGTTGTG
Organism: Ardenticatenaceae bacterium; assembly: GCA_027054335.1. GTDB lineage: Bacteria > Chloroflexota > Anaerolineae > Promineifilales > Promineifilaceae > JAJRTP01. The sequence goes on along the minus strand of JALUPA010000516.1, from coordinate 307 downwards.
CCCGGTCTGCGGGCTCAACCCGGCCGGTCCGTAAAACTGAAAATCGAAGAGAACGAACACTGGTGGGGGGGTGCGGTGGTTGACGGCTCCCTGATGCCTTTCGGCCGCGCGGAATACTATTACAACCAGTATGCCGATACCCGTGGCAACCAGGCCCAGCCGCTGCTCATTTCAAGTACCGGCCGCTATGTGTGGAGCGAAAAGCCGCTGGTGATACGCTTTACCCACGACTCCCTTACGGTTTATTCCGACTTCGCACCGGTGGAGCAGGGCAGGGCGGGTAGCACCCTGCGGGAAGCCTATCTGT
>JALUPA010000515.1 GCA_027054335.1 Ardenticatenaceae bacterium | reverse complement strand
AACGCCTTGACCTGACTGCCACAGGGGTAACAAATCAGCATAGTGGGGCGAAAAGGGATTGCCGGATTGGCCGCCGGGCAGGACAAATCGGTTCTCATCCCAGTTGCCCACGTCTACCACCATACGCATGGAGGCGATAAAGGCCGGGCTGCCAGTAGGGTCGGTAGGCACAGCCGCCGCCTGCCCCACAGTGCTGGCGTCACCGCCCCAGGGGAATGGCCCCAGGTTAAACACTTTGTCGGCCGGAGATTTGGCTCCAGCAGGGTGCATCAGGGTCAACGGCCGTACCTCCCCCCAGCCCCAATTCGCCTCATCCGCGCCATACTGAGAACGTAAAGTAGTAACGGCCGCCGCCAACGCTGCCGCCATCTCCTCCTCCCAGGAAGTCGTAAACCAGTCAGCCGGTTTCTCCCGCAGCAGCCGCACCAAATGCCCCATCCGCCGCGTAAAAATAATCGAATGCGGCGTTAACGGGGTAAAGCCGCCGCCCAAAGCCCACTGTGCCGCCTGCGGTGCTTTTGCCGCTACCAGCCGCCGCATCATCTCCGCTGTAAACAAAACATAGACCGAACCGGCAGCCGCGGCCACATCCAGCACGCCGTCCCAATCCGCCAGCAGGGCCAACCCCCTTTGCGCTGCCTCATCCTCTGGCTGCAAGGCCAGCACCCCGTCCCGCATCTCCCGCCAGGGGATTGCCAGTTGGTCCACCTGCAAAGCCATCGTGCCCGCCACGTCCCAATCCTGCCGGGAAGACAACACCTCGTCAATACGGGCCAAGCGGTAACCGTCAATCCAGTCCGTCCCCAGATAAGGGCCGGCTTCATCCATCTGGGGCTTGTTATTCGCCGTGGCGATGAAACCGGCGGCGGGATTCAGGGCATGGGGCATCTCGGCAAAAGGTACGGGATCATCCTCCCAGCCTGCGTCCGGGTCAGAACCGGGCAGCGGAATCGCGCCCCATCCCTTACGGCGGCGGGGCGCTTCCCCGACCAACTGCCAGCCAATATTCCCCTCGGCGTCAGCGTAAGCCATGTTCATGGGCAAGGCGGGCCAGACGGCAAAACATTGGCGGTATTCTGCAAAATTATGCGCTTTGTGTGTGGCTAAAAAGCCGCGCAGCGGCTTGGCTGGCAACCAGGTGGCTTTGAGAGCAATCGCCCCCACTTCCCCCGCCATAGCCGGACCAACCAGCGGGCCATGCGGCGTTTCCAAAACCTGCAATTCCTCAAACGCGCCTCCTTTCACATGGATGATCTCGTCCCGCACCGCGCAGGGGACAAACGTATCTCCCACCCGCACGGAGGCCCCGTCTTCACCAATCTCCTCAATGAACAAATCTGTGTTATCGGTCAATCCGGCCGTCACACCCCAGGCGCAGTAACCGTTAAATCCGGCCGGGAAACCGGGCGAACCGAGAAAGGCAGCTCCGGCTACAGCCCAATCCGGCGTGCGCACGTGGGCCAGATACCAATGCGGCGGCGCGGTGGAAGCCAGATGGGGATCATTGGCCAGGATGGGACGGCCGTTAGCCGTGCGTTCCGGGGCGATAGCCCAATTGTTGGAACCACCACCATGCCCTACCGTTTCGGTAAAGATGCGCAAATCTTCGGCCAATCTATCCAGCGCGGGGCCGGCAGCCGTAGTGGGCGGCGTGGTCACGGGCAGCCAGTCGGGATAAGCGGGATCGAGCGCAGCCAGGGCCTCCGGGCCGTCTGCCATGAGAATTTTATAACGCACCAGTTCAGTATCCCAATTGGAAGCCAGTAAAAAGGAGATGAGTTTGAGTAAGCCTAAGACGTCAACGGCCGTATAAGGCGATGGTTTGGCGCGCAACAGGGTAAATTCGGGAGACGGCCGTTTGCAGCCCAACACTGCGCCATCCGTCACGCCACGGGCAAAAGCCTCCACTATTTCCCGCACGTCCGCATCCAGCACATCAACCTGCTGCTGCGCCGAATAATGGAAGCCGATACGACGGGAAAGCCGATCTACAGGCAGCCCATCCTCCCCGACCAGTTCCGCCAGCGTCCCCCGCACCACGCGCAGCAAACTTTCCAGTTGAAACGCGCGATCCTGCCCCTGACAAAAACCGAGGCCATACCAGGCATCCGCATCATTTTGCGCTTCAATGATGGGGATGCCATACTGATCGCGCCGGATAGACACAGGCTGTTTTACGCCGGACAGTTTGATTTCGCCGCTGGTTACAGGCAAACGTTTGCCTAACAATAACTTAAAAAATGTGTATGGGATATTCATGGACAATCTCCTTTATAACTTGCGGCTGCCCCGGACAGTATAATACCTCTACCTCCCCTCATTTGGCGAATTTAACAGAAGGCATATCATCATGGGCATCCGGGCCAAAATAGCGCAGAATGACGAGGGGTTCGCTGCCTATATTTTCGATAGTGACGCCTTCGCGGGCAGCAACAGCACTGACGAAGTATTCGTCGTGGGTCAGTTCGCCGTAGTGGATCATGGCCGGGGTTTGCAGGGAGTGGGGACCGATACGGCCGTACCCCTGCAGCAAAATCATACCAAACGCGCCGGGGTCTTGCAGCGTCATCGTTACCCCCGGCTGGACGGTCAGTTCTTTAGCCGAGAAAAGTTGGCGGCCGGCAAAACGGCCGTAAACCACCCACTTATCCTCATAACCGGCCTCCGGGCCGCCATCCACCAGAACCGGCTCAATATAATGGCTTTGCTTAAAGGCCGGATTCAGATTGGCCTCCCAATCAATCAAATCCAGAAGGTAATCTAAATTATCGTGATGTTCTTCCGGTACATCCTTCACCAAAAGTTCCCAGCCCACCGGTTTGTCATCCACCATAGATTGGTACATAGCAAACACGTCGGAAGCCCACTGCGGCTCAAATGTCAGCAGCGAACCGGGGGCGTGCAGAATACCGGCCGGAATCAGCCAGCCGGTACCGGGGCGCAGGCGGTACGCTTTGGAGTAGTCCAAAATGCGGTTGTCCCCTGCCGGCCAGCGTTCCAGACAGTGGCGAATATCTTCGCGGGTTGTGCCCGGCTCCAAGCCAAAGTAGGTGTGGGGAAAATTATTTTCGACGGCGTTAAGCTGGGGCGGGAAGTAGTAGGATTCTGGCTTCCACTGCTGGCCGACGCGGGCGGCAGCAGCTTCATTTTGGTGTAAATGAAAAGGAATCGGACCGCGGTTATCGAAAAATTTGGCGAACACAGGCCAACGGCCGTAACGGGTCATCAACTCTTCCCCGATAAGACTATTCCCTTCCGTCTCAATAGCCTCACGCAAAGTGAAACAACGTTTACCTTCATAAACCACGTAGCTTAAGCCCTCATCTTCCGGTGTTCCCGGCCCGTTATCTGCCGGTATAGTAGAAGAGAACCAGCGTTCATCTATGCCGCCCCGATGCGCCCCCAGAGCAAAAATATCGGATGGGGCCAGTTTCAGACGCCGGCCGGGTATTAAAAAGGAACGGGGTACCCAGTTGGGCGCTAATCGTAAAATACCACGGCCGTGTTCATAGGCCCGTTTTATCTCATTAGCTGACATGCTGTTTCCTCCTGTCCTGAAAATAAGTCGTGGATTACGCAGCTTTGGGGGGATTTACCATCCGCGTAATCCGCGGCAAAAAATGTTCTGTTGGGATACAAGAGTTTTCGTGGTAATTCGTGAAATTCGTGGCCGAAAATCTGATCTACCGAGCTTGTATCACATACGAAAAACACCATACCGGGGCATCCCCGGTGAAATAAAATCTACGTTGTGCGCCACCGACAACCCTACACTTAACACCCGGCGCGTATCGCGGGGGTCAATAATGCCGTCATCCCAAAGGCGGGCGGTGGCGTAATACGGGTCTGATTCCTGCTCAAACTTTTGCCGGGTCATCATCTGCATCATTTGGATAGCGTTAGCGTCCGGCTCCACGCCCAGCCGTTTGGCCCGCTGCTCCTGCACGATGGCCAGTACCCCCGCTGCCTGCTCGCCACCCATTACTGCTACCCGGCTGTTGGGCCACGTCCACAAAAAGCGGGGGTCATACGCCCGGCCGCACATGGCATAATTGCCTGCGCCGTAACTGCCGCCCACAATCACGGAAAACTGGGGTACAGTGGACGTAGCTACGGCGTTAATCATCTGGCTGCCGTGCTTGATGATGCCCTGCCGTTCATACTTTGTTCCCACCATGAAGCCGGTGATATTTTGCAAATAGATGAGCGGCGTCCGGCTCTGGTTGCAAAGTTGAATGAACTGCGCCGCCTTGTTGGCCGATTCGGAAAAGAGGATGCCGTTGTTGCCGAGAATGCCCACCGGCCAGCCGTTCAGACGGGCGTGGCCGCATACCAGCGTCGGCCCGTACTCCGGCTTGAACTCAAAAAAGTCAGAACCATCCACCAGACGAATGATAATCTCCCGGACGTCGAAAGGAGTTCTGGGATCAGCGGGGATGACGCCCAGCAGTTCTTCCGGGCCATAAGCCGGATCGCGGGGCGTTTGGCGACGGTTCAGGCAGACGGCCGGTTTTTGCCGGTTGAGTTGGGCCACAATTTGTCGGCCGATACGGATAGCGTCCCGGTCATCTTCGGCCAGATAGTCGGCCAGACCGGAAACCTGGGCGTGCATTTCCGCGCCGCCCAACGTTTCATCGTCTGTTTCTTCACCGGTAGCCATCTTCACCAACGGCGGCCCGCCCAGGTAGGCATAGGCTTTACCCCGCACAAAGACAGTGTAGTCGCTCATCCCCGGCACGTAAGCGCCCCCGGCCGTAGAGGAGCCAAACACCAGGGAAATCTGGGGGATACCCATACTGGACATCTGCGCCTGGTTAGCAAAGCTCTTGCCGCCCAAAATGAAAATCTCGTCCTGGAAGAGCAGATTGGCCCCGGCCGACTCCACCAGGCTGATGCAGGGCAGCCGGTTTTCTCTGGCGATGGTTTGGGCGCGCAGAGTTTTTTGCAGGGTCATGGGATAGACTGCACCCCCTTTGACGGTGGGATCGTTGACGAAAACCAGGCACTCTACGCCGGAAACAATGCCGATGCCAATAATGTTGGAAGCGCAGGGAGATTCGTCGTTGTACATGCCCCAGGCGGCCAGCGGGGAGAGTTCCAGGAAGGGTGTGCCGGGGTCGAGGAGCAGTTCCAGGCGTTCGCGGGGCAGCAGTTTGCCCCGGCCGCGCATTTTGTCTGCGCCTTTTTGGCTGCCGCCCGTGCTGACCTGGGCCTGCCGTTCCTCTAGCTGCTCGACCAGGGCTTGCATGGCGGCGACGTTGGCCTGATATTCTTCACTGCGTGTGTTCAGGGTAGATTGAAACATATTTTACCTGCGGTTGCCGCAGCATCCCTGCCGCGTTTGACGCCGCGCGGCAAGGATGCCGCGGCTACGAAAGACCAAATAATTGCCGAATGTGGGGGCGGAGGAGATAAATAAAAATAGCGATGGGGATGATGAGGCCAATGCCGCCGCAGATGAAGGCAAAAATACCGCCGTTGAAAACACCAAAAACACCTTCAATCAGAGATAAGCCCACGGCCAAAATAGCCAGATACCAGGCCCATTGTTTCATGTAAAGCAAGCCAACAGCCACGCCGATTTTAACGCCGGCCGCCGCCAGACCCAATACGCCGGCCCACACATTTGCACTGCCGTAAGCGGCCATAGCGTCTGCGCCAAAAATGGCGCCGAAGAACAAGTTGAGGCTGCCGAAACCAAAGACGATTCCGCTCCAGACCAGAGAGAGTAAGCCCATAATCAAAAAGATGACTGCCAGTATGGTGATGCCTGTAGGGCGTTCTTGCATGGTTTTTCCTCCACAAATGTTGGGCAATTTTGTAAATCGGGCGGCGATTTACAAAATCGGGCTACTCAATGGGAAATAGTGTATTGTAATGTTTTAATTTCCGCCAATGAATAATAGTCACTTGATGATTACGGCCGTCATCAATCTCCCTCTACCCCCTGCCGCACAACAAACAAAAAAAGCGCCATCCCCATAAGAAGATGGCACTCTGCAACCTAAAGAAGTATCTTATCGACAAAAAGGATTCCCTGACGCTGAGGATATCAATAGCCGGCCACCATCCCCAAACAAACCACATTGCGCGGCGGCCATTCACTCATCAGGCCAGACGCTTTTGCAGCCCGTAGCCAATTAGCGCCAAAATCCCGCCCTGAACCAGAATCCCACCCGTCCACAGCAAGGCAATATCAAACCAGAACTGCTCCGGGAAGAGGCGGATGAGTGAATCGGAGTAGCTGAATATCCAGGTGCCAGCAGCAAAAAACAGCTTGTGAAATAAGGTAAAGAACAAGCCCCAGCCTATACCGATGAAAAGCATCACCAGGAATACGATGACCACCGTAAATATACCCGACTGCATCACCGTTTTGGCCCCCGTCAGGCGTGTAGCGGATCGGGCAAAGAGGAAAATATAACCGGCGGCCAACGTCAGGGCAAACAGCCACATGGCCTGCTTAAACTTATCAGATACCACCTTGACGTCTATCATATGGCCAATTTCGGCCTCATTGTACAGTGGGTTATCCGTACCTGGCAGACGAAGTTCTTCCAACAGGTATATGGACTTTTCGGCCGGGTCAGGATGACGCAGGTAGGCCAGAGTGGCTTCGGCCAGTTCCAATCGCTCCTCCGGGGTAAAACCATATTGATCGGGGGCGATACGGCCGTATTCCCATTCAGGGTACGAGGGGCTGTTCCAGGAAATAATGACCCGCACCGTAAATACCGTCAAAAACAATGGCGTGACAATAATTAAAATCCAGCGAATGATATTGATAAGATATTTGTTATCCAAAATTTTCTCCTTGAATATATATTTCTAAAGAATTTGGACGCTGATTAACGCGGATGACGCTGATTTTTTATTTGATCTGCGTTAATCAGCGTTAATCAGCGTCCTAAGGATCAGCCCTATTGACCGAGGCCGGGCAGGCCTTCCGGCCCTTCTTGCAGCAAGTAACGAATGACTAAAGAATCTATGATTGTTTCCACCGGGGCGCGCTCATCGGTGAAGATGACGTCTGAGGGGTTGATGGGGACTTGATTGGCAACGGCCGTTTCCACAGCCGCCCGCAACAAAGGATCCACCGATCCCAACTGCGCCAGGTTTTGCGCCAGATTATCCGGCGAAGTAGGCTGCACCGTGGCCACCAGAATCGTGTTCAGCGTCCCCGGTACGTCAATCGCATAAACCGACGGGTACACTTCCAGTAGCGTCGCCGTCATCGCATCCACCAACCGCCGGTCATCAGGGGCGCGGCCCACATTCATGGCTACCACGCCGTCATCGGTCAGTCTGGCTTTCACTTCCGCAAAAAAGTCGCGGGTAGTCAGTTGCCAGGGGATGTAAGGAACGCGGTAAGCGTCAATGGTGATGACGTCGTACCGGGCATCCAGTTGGTTGAGCTGGTAACGGCCGTCGCCCGCAATAGCGTTGATATTCGGTTCCGTCATGGCAAAATATTCCCGCCCCACCTGGATAATCTCCGGGTCCAGTTCAATGCCGTCAATGGGAATGGGACCAAAAACGCGGCTGTACTGTTTGGGAATCGTCCCCGTCGCCAGCCCTACCACAGCCATATTGTCCACCGTCACCGGCCTTTCATTGAAATAGGGCGCAGCCAGCATAATGCTCCACACGGAAATGCGGGGCACGTAGCCGCCATCGCAGTAAAAGGAATGGTACGCCTGCCCCTCATTCAGCAGCAGGTAATTGCAATCGCCTTGCCGGACGACCTGGATATAGTTGTAAGCGGATTCGGTCTCAAATAGCTGGCCTTCATACGCCTTGATACCCCCCTGCGTCCAGGCCAACACCGCCGGCGTCAACAGCAGGGGCAGGATGAGAACGGCCAGGGCCGTCCGCCGCCGCGTTTGCCAGAGGCCAACCAATCCCACCAGCAATAATATGCCGCCAAAGAGTACGGCCGTTACCCGCGACCCCACATTCGGAATGAAAATCAGGACGGACAGGTACGTGCCCAGTAAACTACCCACCGTAGACAAGGCATAAATACGGCCGCTGACCCGTCCCGCCTCCGCCACATTCTGCACCGCCAGCCGGATGGCAAACGGGGAAGCGCAGCCCAGCAAAGTAATAGGCACGGCCAACGTAATGACCACAATGATTAGCGAACTGAGAATCGCCCCGACGTTGAGGACAGCCAACGAGGCTGCCGCCGTTTTGAGGACGACGCTGGTGAGCAGCAAGAAGAAGACGCCGGCAAAACCGGTAACGGCAATGAGGGTGTAGAAGACGTGGGGATACGGCCGTTTATCCGCCAACCAGCCGCCCAGAAAATATCCGGCCGTCAAAAAGAGCAGCACCAGACCAATCACGTTGGCCCAGACGATGTTGGACGTGCCAAATACCGTCTGCAACATGCGGCTGGTGACAAACTCTAGCGCCAGGGTACCCATCCCGGCAACAAAAACGGTGAAGTAAAGGTAACTTTGATTTATGGCGACATCTTCTCTGTTTTGAGCCATGTTGTGTAATGATATAAGATAAGCAGCCAGGAGGCTATGCGTCATTTTGCCCTTGTCTGTTGCTTGAGATTGGTGCAATCTGGTAGATTGGACCGATCTGGAAGTCAATCCGCCGCAAACAAGGCCATCATTTCCTCGGCCGTTAACCCCTCTACGTTCTCAAAAATTATCGTTAAGGGCTGATCGTACACAATGAAACTCTCATCCGCCCGGCCGCCGTTGATGCTGGTAAATTGGTCGAGATAATCAGTGATAGCTGGCGACGGCCGTAACCCAGGCCAGCCAAACGTATCCGCCCGCAAATATATCCCGGCCAGATTCGGGGCGCGATCCACAACCAGAACCGGCTCGTAACCCAGCTTGCCATCCAGCAGCAGTTGGTGGTACTGGCTGGAAAGCGGGTAACGCTGCGGCAGACGGGGCACGACACCGTACACCCGGTTGCTGGTCAGGGTCAAATAATCCGCCTCGGCCAGCAGCGCCAGGTTTCTTGCCAGTTTGGTTTCGTTGTCCAGTTCGTCGGGGTTGGTGAGCCAGGTCAATTCGGCGTTGGGATATTCGGAGCGATAACGGGCGCGGCCGTCTACCAGCATCGTACTGGGCAGAGAATCATCCCACTGTTCGCTCAAAATCAGCGCGCCGGGCCGCACGTTGCGGTAAATCCACTCCGAGGCCGCGTTCCAGGGATGGGGCTGGCCGTACATATTGACAAAGGCCAGGGCGTAAAGGGCGGTGAAGAGGAGTACGGCCGTAACCACCCCCCTTTTCAGCCATTTCCGCCTGATGCTCAACAACATTGCCGCCCCGAAAATCAGCAAAAACGGCGTAATGGGCATCATATACCGCATAAACTTAACATAAAAGCTGCCCGTTGCCACAAAATAAGGAATCACCCAGGCTAAAATGAGGAGATTGGCGATTGGCGATTGGCGATTGTTGGCAACAGGCCATAATCTCCAATCTCTAATCTCCCATCTCTTAATTACGCGCCAAATAATCCAAAATAATCCCGCAAACGCCGTCAATCCCAACAGCCAGCCCATCCCCCAACGCAACTGCATCTCCACAAAGTAGAGGTATGGCAGTGTGCCGGCGTACTGGCGAGTGAAAGCATTATCCACTGTACCGCGCACCATAGCGTTTTGGGTGGCAATGTTGTCCAGGTAGCATGACCCCCAATTGACGGAAGGGATGGTGACGGGGCCAATTTGAGTGGCCGGCGTGACCACGTCGCAGGAGAAATCGAGGACGGCAAAAGGATTGGTAAGGAAAAAAGTGAGGAGGATGGCGAGTACGGCCGTACCCAGCCACTTTTCCCACCTCTTCCCAAAACAAAGCCACGCCGTCAACCCCAACGGCAGCAGCAGCAGCACTGCCGAAAATTTGGAACCGACCGCCAAACCCGTAAAAACAGCAGCCAGAATGAAGATGAGAGATACAACGTAGGGGCGGGACGGCGCGGTAGAACCTTCGGCAAACAAAACATCGCTCCCCCGCGCCGTCTCGCCCCGCTTTTGATAGCCCACAACCATAAACAACAAGGCGGCTGTAATAAAAAAGGTGAGATACGGGTCAGAAATGAAGAAGTGGGAAAGCTGAATGTGCATGACGTTAAACGCCAAAAATGCTGCCGCCAGCAAACCTACGGCCGTACCAAATAACCTTTTCCCCAAAAAGAAAACCAACAGGACAGTACCCGTATCAAACAAAGCAGTGAGGGCGCGGGATACGGCCGTTAAATGCCGAAACTCCACCAACTCCCCCGCGTTCAACAAATCCTGCGTCAGCAGCCACCCCTGCGGCAGCCATTTTGCCAGCGGCTCCA
>JALUPA010000514.1 GCA_027054335.1 Ardenticatenaceae bacterium | reverse complement strand
CACCTCCCAACAAACTGAGGAGACTGGACGCGCCAATCTGCACCGAATCCAGAATAGTAGCTGCCTGCTGCGCATTTTGCAGCCGTTCCACAACCGGCGCTACCCCGGAACTAACCATGGGGACGATGATACCCGGATACACACCGATAACAATCAATATAGTCACAAACATGATAAGGGCTAACTTATCAATCGCCAGAATGGGCCGCATATCATGCCACTTTTCACTATCGTACTCGCCGAAAAACACCTTGCCCACAGCCCGCATAATATAGCCCGCGGTAATAACGATGGAGGGGATAGCAATAATGGCGATCCAGCGGTAATAAGTAGACGGGTCCAAACCGAAAACACCCGTATAATTCATACCATTTCCTTCCCACACGCCCATAAAGATCGGGAATTCAGCCACGAAACCGGACAGGCCCGGCATACCCATGGAAACCAACCCACCAATCACAAAAGCGACGGCTGCCCAAGGCAATACCTTGGCCATACCACTCAGGTTATCCATATCGCGCGTGTGCGCCCGGTCGTATACCATTCCCACCACAGAGAAGAAGAGGGCTGTCATAATACCGTGGCTCACCATTTGCACGCCGGCGCCGGTAAAGCCAGCCATGTTCAAGGTAGCCATCCCCATAACAACCAGACCCATATGGCTGACGCTGGAGTAGCCGATAAGGTATTTCATATCTTTCTGGCGCATGGCGATCAGGGAACCGTAGACGACATTGACCAGGGAAAGCAGAATAATGAAAGGCATCCAGTAAACGGTACCATCCGGCAAAATCTGGAGGCCCACACGCAGGGAAGCATAAGCGCCCAGCTTCATCAGGACGCCGGCGTGAATCATGGATACGGCCGTTGGCGCAGCCACATGACCATCCGGTGACCAGTTATGCAGGGGCCAGATACCCCCCAGGACCGCAAACCCAATAAACAGCGGCAAAAACAAAACAAGCTGCACATTTAACGGGAATATATATTCCGACCACACCCGCAAATCAAACGTCGGCTGTGGTAACTGGAAATACAGCACCAGGAAAGCAATGAACGAAACAAAGCTGCCAATCAGCAAATAAAGCGTCAGCTTCATCGCCGCATATTCCCGCGTCTGCTTCCAGCCCCAGATAACGATCAGGACGTACATAGGCAGTACTGCCAGCTCATAAAAGAAGAAGAGCAAGAAGGCATCTACCGCCACAAATACGCCCTGCACACCGGCTACCAGCAGCATAAAAAAGGCAAAAAACTCGCGCGGCCTGTCTGGAATGCTCCAGGAAATCAGAACCCCGCCCAACCCCACAAATGCTGTCAGCAAAACCAGCGTAGCGCTCAAACCGTCAACACCAACAATATAATTGATGCCCAATCCCGGTATCCAGGCGCGCTCTTCAAGGAACTGCAACGACTCTGCCCACGGTGTTCCCATCTGGGGAATAGCATAGCCAAAATAAACATAGGCCGCCAAAAGCAAACCAAATAACATGGCTGCCAAAGCCAGCATTCGCGCATTTTCGCCACGTTCTTTGGGCAAAAAGAGAATCACTATTGCCGTCAGAATCGGGATAAAAACTATAAGTGACAAAAAGGGAAATTCCATAAAGCCTCTTCCCAATCTTTGAGATTAGCACCCGGATTGAAAAACCACTTGTTCAATCCTTCGTCTTCTCCTATCCAATAAAAATTCTAGAAACCGTATCGTTAATGAACACCAATATCCACTGAGGCCAGACGCCTAAACTCAACATCAACGCCATCAAAGGCCAGATGACCGCATGTTCCCGCAAGGTCATTTTAGGCAAGCTCAGCCATTCGGGTTTGGTAGGGCCATGCAAGGTAGCGCCAATACCCTTCAGGATATAAGCGCCCGTCAGAAGCAGCCCCAACATAGAAAGAGCCAACTGGACCGTAAAGATATTCCAGGTACCGGCCGTCACCATAAATTCGCTGACAAAACCATTTAAACCGGGCAAGCCCAGAGAGGCCATACTGGTGAAAATAAGAATCATGCCGTAAAGAGGCAAAACCGACCAGATACCGCCGTACTTCTTTAAATCCCGCGTGTGGGTGCGCTCATAGATCACGCCAACCAGGAAGAACATACCAGCCGCGGACAAACCATGGTTAACCATTTGAAACACTGCACCATTGGTAGCCAGAATGGCATCTTCCGTGACGCTCCCTACAAAACTCTGCCCATAAGCATAGGCCATCACAGCAATACCCAACACCACAAAGCCCATATGATTAACTGAGGAATAAGCCACCAATCGTTTGAAATCCCATTGCCCAAAGGCAGCATAGCCGCCCAGCACAATGCTTAACATGCCCAGCCAGGCCAAAATAAAAGCCGTCGTGTTAGCTTGTTCGGGGAATAAGGGAATCACCAGACGAATAAAACCGTAAGCGCCCAGTTTCAACAAAACACCGGCCAAAATCATGGAACCGGCTGTAGGCGCCTGAGTATGGGCATCCGGCAGCCAAGTGTGGAACGGCCAAATAGGTATCTTGATGGCAAAGGCGATGAAGAAGGTAATAAAAGCAATACCTTTCACCCAGCCTACAGAAACGCTACCTATAACCGGCAACAAAATATTATCAGGTAAATTCACCCATACATCCATCAATTCCGGAATATTAAAGGTACCGGTAACAACACCAATTATCTGAATGGACAGGAGTAAACCTAAACTGCCAGCCATTGTATAAATCATGAACTTGAATGCTGCGTAATTGCGATCTGCTCCACCCCACAACCTAATGATGAAATACATGGGAACCAGGCCGATTTCCCAGAAAATAAAGAAAATGAGCAAATCTAACGAGGCAAATAAGCCCAGCATAGCCGTTTCCATAACCAGAAACAGTATCATAAACAACTTGACTCTTTCCTCAATTTTGAAAGATGCCAGGATGGACAGGGGGGTGAGAATGGTTGTTAATAAAAATAGGGGTAAAGAAATACCGTCTACACCGACATAATAATTGGAACCAATAGCCGGGAACCATACGGCGAAGTCTTGAAACTGCATGTCAGCCGCCGCCCGATCATAGTTGAGCCACATAACTAATACCAGAATTAACGGCACCAGGCTTAGAAGTAGCGCCAGGCGGCGGATGGCAGTTTTGGACTCACCCGGTAACAGCATAAGTACAAATGCTGCCAGCAGGGGAAAGAATATAGTGATGGTCAGGATATGTTCTTGCAACAGGTCCATATGATTTCCTAACTAATTAACTAAAAGATTTGCTGGAACCAAAGTTGAATCTTTTCCAACCAGTTATAATTTATCAAAAGAACAATAGAGAAGGCGAATACGGCCGCAATCAAACTGGACACGGCTACATATTCCTGCACATTGCCGGTTTGCAGTTGGCGCGTCCAATTG
>JALUPA010000513.1 GCA_027054335.1 Ardenticatenaceae bacterium | reverse complement strand
CAGGGCCAGCACAATCCCCCGCGGCCAGCGCAGCAGCCAGGCCGCCAAAAACAACGCCAGGGTAAATAATTTCAGCCAGCCGGCCCAGGAAAGCCCCAAAAAACTGCGCCGCTGGGTAATATAAGTCAGCGCCAGCGCCCGTCCCAGATACCCGTAATAAATTCGTTTTACCCCGGAAATATCGTGCATACGTTTATTGTATGCGGAAATGGGTCAAATGTGAAGTAGGATCAATTACTTGCTTGTTTCTTTGCGGCAGACGCCCACCAGATGCAGCCGGTAAGCGGGCGGCAGGTGGGTTTCAAACCAGCCCATCAGGTGAAAAACCGGCTTATTGAAGGCCAAGTAGGTGGGGTCGGGGATGGTGTACAACTCATCCAAAATCAGGCCACTGGCCGCGCACAGCTTTTCCAGAGCTACGGCCGTATTCGCCCGGTAATAAGTAGGAAACGTGTCATCCGGTTGACGGCCGTACAACTGCGCCACCAAGCGCCCCTGCAAACGGGAAAACCGCCCCAGCCCCCGGTTTGCCCAGGCTAAAGGGTGACGGCCGTTCGGCGTAATGAAAACAAACACCCCGCCCGGTTTTAAGACCCGGCTCAAAGCGCGAAACGTGCGGTGCGGTCGCTCCAGATGTTCCAGCACCCAACTGGCAAAAGCCACGTCAAAACTGGCCGGGGCAAAAGGCAAAGCATCGCTCAGGGCCGCCACGCGGGGCAAATCCAGCCGGTGTTCCCGCAGCGAGGCCCAATCCGGATCAATGCCCACCACCTGCGCCAGGGGATGGTCCAATTGCTCCACCAGCCCGCCGCGCCCGCAGCCCACGTCGAGCAGCCGGCCGGCCGGCCGACAATGCGCCCGCACCAAATCCGCGTACACTTCCGTCGCCGGTCGCCAATCCGGGTGCATTTGCCGGAACTGTTCCCGCAGTTCGTTTTGCTTATCCAGAGATAACATCGCGCCGAATCATACTGCAAAACGGCCGTTATGGTAAAATTGGGGCGGAAAAAAGAATATGAACCGCAGATGACGCAGATTTCACAGATTTAACTTGCGGTTTTTGAGGAGTGGGCCATGAATTTTCGTAACTTTATGTTAATTATTGCTGTTCTTTTGGCTGCTGGCTTGTTTTTGGTGGGCTGCGGCCCGACGGAGACGTTTGACGACCGGCTGCAAGCAATTGTGACGGCGCGGGGGATACGGCCGTATGAACCACCCCCACCGCCCGATCCTGCATTGGTCGCTTTGGGGGAAGCTCTCTACTACGACAAAATCCTGAGCGGCAACCGGGATACCTCCTGCGCCACCTGCCATCACCCCACCCAGGCCAGCGGCGACGGGCTGCCTCTACCCATCGGTACCGGCGGGACGGGATTAGGCCCACAGCGGCAAATGGGCATGGGCCGGGAACGCATCCCCCGCAATGCACCGGAGGTATTCAACCGGGGCGCGGCCGAATGGCGCACCATGTTCTGGGACAACCGGGTGATGCTGGATGAAGACGGTGAATTTATCTCGCCTGCGGGCAACCGGCTGCCGGACGGCTTGCAAAATGTTCTGGCCGTCCAGGCCCTTTTCCCCGTCACCGCGCGGGATGAGATGCGCGGTGACCGGGGCGACGTGGACGTGTTGGGCCAGCCTAACGAGTTGGCCGCCATCGCCGATACTAACATCCCGGCCATTTGGGATGGCCTGATGAAGCGGCTGCTGGCCGTGCCGGAATACGTCGCTTTGTTCCAGGCTGCCTACCCGGATACGCCGCCGGAGGAACTGGACTTTAGCCACGCCGCTAACGCCATCGCCGCTTATGAAGCCGCAGCGTTCAACCTGTACCAAAGCCCCTGGTATGCCTATCTCAACGGGGATCGCTCCGCCATGTCGGACGAGGCCAAGCGAGGGGCGGTTCTCTTTTTTGGGGATGCGGGCTGCGCGGCCTGCCACAGCGGGTCATTATTCACCGATCAGCAGGCGCGCGTGATCGCTGCGCCACAAATTGGGCCGGGAAAGGGGGACGCCGCACCATATGATTACGGCCGTTTCTGGGAGACAGGTGATCCGCGGGACAAATACGCCTTTCGCACCCCGCCTTTGCTCAACGTAGCTGCTACCGGCCCCTGGCTGCACGACGGGGCTTACAGCACACTGGAAGCCGTCATCCGGCACCACCTTGACCCGGCTACCGCCTTGCGCAATTACGATCCGGCCAAACATCTGCCCCCGGACTTGCAGGACAGCTTCCAGACGAATTTGGCGGTAATCGAGGAGATGCTGGGCAACGTAGACCCCCTGCTGGCTCCATCCCGCCGGCTTTCACCCCAAGAAGTTGCGGCGTTGGTGGCTTTTCTGGAGGCGTTGACGGATACGGCCGTAACCGATTTGGCAAATATTATGCCTACGGCCGTGCCCAGCGGCCTGCCCGTCACCGAAAACTGAGTTTACCGAAAAAGTAACCGTTCACTCCCCCGTCTCGTTCCCACGTTCTACGTGGGAATGCCCACCCGGACGCTCTGCGTCCACGCGACGCGGAGCGTCTGGCAAGAGCATTCCACGCGAAGCGTGGAACGAGGGAGGGGAACGAGGGGGGTGAGCGCTTACCCGAAAAAACACAGTGCGCAAAGAATGGCCAGAGAAAATCCAGATAAATCCGCGCAATCCGCGGCTTTTTGCGGAAGGCTCAACACGGAAAACTGCTTACTGCATACTGAAAAGAGGCGGGAATGGATGGGAGTCGAACCCACCGCCGCTTGCTCCGCGCAACCGGCCACCAGTTTTGAAGACTGGGGCGCCCACCGGGACACAACCACTCCCACCCCAAGTTTAACGCATTCCCCCCAATTTTGCACAAGCCGGAAACATTAAAAATCCCGACTTTCAGCCGCGCTGCGCTTTTCCTGGAGCGTAGGTCATAGTATAATCGGTTGTCATCGCGCCCCACCCCATCCCAGTATATTGAAATCAGCAGGAGCGACAAGTCGTCCTTAATCGTTTGATCGTATATAGCCCTTCATGGACGGAGGCTCATATGGCAAAAATAAAGCGTACTATAGAAATCAGTTTCATATTTCTGTGTTTAATCGGACTGCTCTCCGTAGGATTGGTTCTGGCAAACAAGCCATTTCCCGTCAACCCGGCAGGTTCTTACCCTGACCCATATCCCTACCCCTACCCGGCCATGTACCTGCCCCTTATCCAAAAGGATTTGGGAGGGACGCTGACGCCGGCCCCAACACTCCCGCCGGCAGCCACGCCGACGCCGCCACCGCTACCCCGTCCCTAAAGCACTATGATTAGGGCCGCCGGTAAACTTGACAGTCCCCATTTGTTTGGATAAAATTCTGTCGTCTTTAACATGGCGAATTTCGCCGGGATAGCTCAGTTGGTAGAGCACTGCACTGAAA
>JALUPA010000512.1 GCA_027054335.1 Ardenticatenaceae bacterium | reverse complement strand
ATGCAAGGCGTGTGCTGGATGGTATGTAGTTGTCCGGTAGCGTAGACGCCTTCGGAGGTGCGCACGGCCGTAAATTCGCCTTGTAGTGGTGTTAATGTTAGCTCATCTACCTGAATGGTAGGATAATTTAATTCATAAATTCGACTGGTGCCTAACGGGGCTTCCAGAAAAAAGCCAAAGTTGAAGCGCAGTCGAGAAGGGTGTTGTTTTTCGCTCATAATACCCTCTCAGTTGCGTAAAATTTTGTGGAAAACGGAGTATAACATACCCTTGCAGAAAGGGAAAAAAGGCTCAGATTTGATTAAGAGCGGAGCTTGATCACAGATAGGAAAGGCCACAGATAAAATCAGAAATCTGGGGTATTCCCTATCTGTGGTCTATTTACAGGATGGACAATATGACCCAAAAATTATTGGTGGCAACGCATAATCAGGGGAAGGTGCGGGAGTATGCCGAGATGTTGGCGGATTTGCAGATTGAGTGGTTGAGTCTGGATGATGTGGGTGTGGGGCTGGATGTTGAGGAGACGGGGCAGTCTTTCCGGGAGAATGCTATTCTTAAGGCGCAGGCGTATGCCGGGGAGTCGGGGCTGCTGACGCTGGCAGACGATTCCGGGCTGGAGGTGGACACGCTGGGCGGGGAGCCGGGCATTTATACGAGGCGGTATGGCGGCGCGGGGCTGACGCATGAGGCACGGTACCAACTGCTGCTGGGCAACATGGCGGATGTGCCGTTGCCGGAACGGACGGCTCGTTTTCGCTGCGTCATTGCTCTGGCGAGGCCGGATGGGGCGCTGCTGGGGGTGTCGGAGGGTGTGTGTGAGGGGGTGATTGGGGAAACGGCCGTAGGCGACCAGGGCTTTGGTTACGATCCGGTTTTTTATCTGCCGGAGCGGGGGCTGACGATGGCCCAACTGGATTCGGCCGAGAAGCACCAAATCAGCCATCGGGGCCGGGCCTTGCGGGCGATTGAACCATTGCTGCGGGAGGTATTGCGAAAAGATGACAGTCACTTTTGAAGTGACTGTCATTTGGCTGTAACATTTTTTATATTGGTTGCGTGAATTTTTGTCTCATTTCTCGTTTAAGAGTGCATAGTTTACGGCCGTGTTTTAGACGATACTTAATGGTATCCTGGTACTAAAAGACGCATTTTGAACAATTAAGAAGTTGGAGGAGTGAGATGAGCGTTGTGTTGATTGTGGATGACAACACGGCCGTGCGCGCGGTCGTGGCTGATTATCTGGCGTACAAGTTCCCCGATTGGAAAATTTTGCAGGCAGAAGACGGTGTAGAAGGATTAACGCTGACCCAGTTGGAAAAACCCAATTTGATTTTGATGGATGCTGACATGCCCTATATGAATGGGTATGAGGCGGCGCAAAAACTGCGCCAATCGCCGGACACAAAGAGTATTCCCATCATTGCTATTTCCGATGGCAGTTCAAACGTGGCATCTGATTTGTATGTTTTGTCGGACGCCGCGCTGCCCAAACCGTTTTCCGCTGACGAATTGTCGAAAACAATTGAGCAGGTTTTGCAAAGGTATAATCCGGTGGCGTAGTTCGGGGCAGGGTGGCCGGTGGCAAAGTTGCAGGTAACTTTTATTGTGCCATCTTGCCACTCCGTATTATGATTCGTAGATAAGTCGTAGTTGTTTGTGCCTTGCCCCCTCGATACAATCACCCCCACTTAAACTATTCCTGGGAAGAGGATGGATAAAGATGGGAAAATTTATCATTGAAGGTGGACGGCCGTTGCGCGGCACAATTACTGCCAGCGGCAACAAAAATGCAGCGTTGAAACTGCTGCCGGCCTGTTTACTGACAGATGAGCCGGTCATTTTGCACAATATCCCGGATATTCAGGACGTGCGCTCGACACTGGACATCTTGCGGGATTTGGGGGTGGAAGTGACGGATTTGGGTGGGGGAAGCTGGCGTGTCCATGCTCAAAATATAACGAAAACGGAAATACTGCCGGAGTTAGCCAGCAAGACGCGGGCTTCTTTTGTCTTTTCCGGGCCAATGCTGGCCCGGTTGGGGCAGGTGACGCTGCCTTTGCCGGGAGGCGACGTGATTGGGGGACGGCCGTTAGACACCCACATCCAGGCGTTGGCAGCGTTGGGTGTTTCCGTAGAGATGAAAACGCGCGGCATGTTTGAGATGACCGGCCATCCCCTGCGGGGCGGCGGCTATGTCCTTTTGGCGGAAGCCAGCGTCACGGCCACGGAAAACAGCGTAATGGCGGCCGTGTTAGCCAAAGGGGAAACGGTTATTGACAATGCCGCCAGCGAGCCGCACGTGCGTGATTTGTGCCAATTTCTCAACCAATTAGGGGCCAACGTCGAAGGGGCGGGGACCAATCGTCTGCGCATCCAGGGTGTAGACCGGCTGCATGGCGGCGAATATCGTATTGGCGCTGATTTTATGGAAGTGGGCAGTTTTATTGGCGCAGCGGCCGTTACCGGCGGCGAAATTCGTATCCGCAACGCCGATCCGCAGAATTTGGCGATGATTCGCCTGGTGTATAAGAAGTTGGGGGTGGAATGGTCAGTGGAGGGAAATGATATTCTGGTGCCGGCTGACCAAGCCATGACGATTGAACCGGCGCTGGGCGGGCGGATTCTGGAAATCAAGCCGATGCCCTGGCCCGGTTTTCCGCCGGATTTGATGAGTATTGCCCTGATGATTGCTACGCAGGGGGAAGGCTCTGTGCTGCTGCATGATTGGATGTACGAGAGCCGCTTTTTCTTTGTAGATAATCTGGCGTTTATGGGGGCGCGGCTGGTGCTGTGCGATCCGCATCGGGTGTTGGTGCAGGGCGGGAATGGCTTATATGCCAATCCACACGGCGTGCCCAGCCCGGATATTCGGGCCGGTATGGCCATGGTGTTGGCCGCGTTGTGCGCTAAAGGAACCAGCACTATTCACAATATCCAGCAGATTGACCGGGGCTATGAGCGCATTGACGAGAAGTTACGCACTTTGGGAGCGCAGATTGAGCGGGTGGAGGATGATTGGTAAGGGGGGTGGGCACGGCCGTTTTGTGGCAGTTCGGTAGTGTGTCCCCCAGAGGTGCACGTCCACAGAAAGACAACGGCCATAACCCATGTGGGTAGCAGCCAGCTCTTCCCGTCTGACTGCCACCAGTAACAAAGGAGATTCTGAAAAGGCGAACCGTCCCACTCGCCCTTTCGGCTTACAGATACTTCTTATTTCCCTCTTTTCTCCGCTGGAGATGGACGTGTAAACCGTTACTGGTTTCAGGATAGCAGAAATGACGGCCGTTACCTTTAACTCTAGTTTATCCATTTAGTGGACAAGAAAAGGCGGGGAAAGTAAGCTGACTTCAAAAACAACACCAATTGTAGGAGAAGTCAGAGATGCTTACCTTACCC
>JALUPA010000511.1 GCA_027054335.1 Ardenticatenaceae bacterium | reverse complement strand
CTGATGCCTACGTCGCGCACGCCCAGGGTGGGGATGCCGGCCATGTTGTTGAATTCCACTCGATTCATGCTTAGTTGCAGCAAATCGGGCACGACCTGGGCGCGGATGCCGTGCTGGTGGCAGGTGTTGAGCAGGCTGGCAATTTCCTGGTGCTGGTAGCCGGGCAGGGCGATGAAAACGGTGTGCAAATCGTTTTGTTGGGCCAGCGTAGTGTCCAGATCGTCAAAGTTGCCCAGGTTGGGGATGCGGCCCAGGCCGATGTTGTTTTCGCTACGGCCGTCGTGCAAATACCCTATCGCCTTGAAACCCAAATCCGGCCGGGCCAGCAGCGTGCGAATTAACCCGCGGCCTACTTCGCCGGAACCGATGACCAACACCTTGTCCGTCAGTTTGCCCTTTTGGTAGAGCATAGAAAGGATAGCCCGGCGCAACATGCGGGACAGGCTGATGAGCAGGGCAATGACGACAAAGGCCCACATCAACATCAGGCGGGAGTACGGTTCCGGCTGGACAAAAAAGGTGACGATCCACATGAGGATGATGCCCGCGGCCGTAGCGTAGCCAACGCGCTCAATCTCATTGGTAATAAATTCGCCTCGCTTGCGCCGCCATACTCTGGTGCGGGCAAAGGTGAAGATGAGGACGACGTTGAGCAGCAGCTGTTGGGGCAGATAGGTGGTGTAGGGTTGGTGGAAGGTGACAGGGCGCAGCCATTCCCATTGGTAGCGAATGACGTAGGCCAGAGCAAAACCGACATTAAACAAAATAATGTCGCTGAAGATGGTGAGCCGGCGGATTGTGCGGTTGCTCATCGCCCCTGTAAGGCGCGGCGATACACCGCGGCCGTTTCCTGACCGGCGCGTTCCCACGAAAAGTTCCTGGCGTGTTGGAGTCCCCATTTCTTTAGTTTAGCGCGTAATGCCGGGTCTTGCTGGACGGCCGTTATACGATCTGTCAATTCGGCCACATTTTGCGGCGCAAACAACAGCCCGGCCCCGCCTACCGCTTCCGGTAGGGAAGACGAGTCTGAGGCGATGACCGGCGTGCCGCAAGCCATCGCTTCCACCACCGGCATACCAAACCCTTCATAAACGGAAGGGAAGACCAGTAATTCGGCCGCGTTGTACCACAAAGGCAGTGCCGCGTCGGGCACATACCCGGTAAACAAGACGCGCTCCTCAAGTCCTAACTTTTTTACCTGCGCAAAGATTTCCTCATACAGCCAGCCTCTGCCGCCGACCAGCACCAATTTTAAGTCGGAAGAGGGTAGATTGGCAAAAGCGTTAAGCAAAACGGGGATATTTTTGCGCGGCTGCAATGTGCCCACGTGCAAAATAAAGCGTTCCAGACCCTTTTCCCGGCGAAAGGCACTGACGGTTTTCTCCGGCAAGGGGCGGTACGCTGCATCCACGCCGGGCAGCACCACGTCAACGCGCTCCAGGGGGGCGTTGCAGAACTGATGTACGTCCTGGCGGCTGGATTGGGAGATGGTGATGATGCGGCGGGCGCGGCGGCAGGCTTGGCGGGTCATGGTGGTGAGGTAGCGCCGCTGCCCGGCCGGGAACTGCTTCGGGAAGTGCATGAAGCTCAAATCGTAGACGGTGACGACGGCCGTTTGCCGGGAAAGCAGCGGGGTGACAAAGGCCATGCTGTGCAGCAAATCCACCCCCTGCCGCTGTGCCTGGAAAGGCCAGATGATCTGTTCCCAGAAAATGCGTAAGAGGCGGTGGCTGGTGTTTAGTCGAGTGGATACGGCCGTCATGCCCGCTTTGCCCGCAGTCACATCCTCTTGGTTGGTGAAGACGAGGTAATCGGGGTCATCTGCTTCGTGGGGCAGGTGGCGCAAGACTTGGTAGATGTATTGGTGAATCCCGGCGCGACGGTAGCCGGCTTCGCCGGAAAGGAGATGGGCATTGATGCCGATACACGGCCGTTTGCCGGTTATTTGTTCTGTTTGCATGAGGCGGGAATTATAACGTATCCCTATTTGAACAAGAAATGGAGACGGCCGTTACGCCTTTAGACCCGGAGATGTCACTGACTTGACGCTCATATAGGCATATGGTAGACTACATTATGTTCACTAAATGCCTGATATAAACAGATTTTCCCCGGCAGCCGTCCCGAAGAAAGGGGCATTATTGGAGAATGATTAATTTTTTCTCTGGCGCAAGTGAATCAGTAATGATGGAAGCAGGTATAAGATAGGAGCATCCTCATGAAGAAGCACACATTTCCCGGAAAATGGATTTTTATTGGTTCAATTGCCTTGTTATTGGTATTGAGTGCCTGTGTGCGGCCCACACCCCAGGAAGGCCCGTCTGCCCCCACTGTGCCCCCGGCAACGGCCGTGCCTACCCAAGCGCCCATTACTGCTACCCCTGACGCCGGCCAACCGCCGGACGGAACCGCTCCTGAAGAGGCAGCCACGCCGGAAGGTGCGCAACCGGAAGGCGCGCAGCCAGAAACACAGCCCACCGCGCCTCCAGCGACAGGTGGTGATCAAAGCACCGGGCCGGTGACGCACGTGGTGCAGCCGGGCGAGACGGTTTATCGTTTGAGTGTGCAGTACGGCGTTTCTGTGGAGGCGATTGGGCAGGCTAACAATTTAGGCCCTTACTACACCATCTACGTCGGCCAAACGCTGATCATTCCCGTTGGCGGGGTTACGCCTCCACCTGACGGCAGCCCGCCCCCCGATAGCGGGCTGCCGGGCTGCTCGACTTATCACGTGGTTCGCCCCGGCGAAAATCTGTTCCGTATCGGCTTGGCTTATGGCTACACAGTAGACCAGTTGGCGGCAGCCAACCCGTCCATTGTCAATCCTAACACCATCAAAGTCGGCCAAAGTATCTGCATCCCCTAAAGTTGCAGGGTGGCCAGTCACTGGGCCACATCATGCTGAACGCATCTGAATCTTTTCCTGTTATTTGGCAAGGTGCATCCTGGCAGCTGCGGCTGGACAGGCTGCAACTGCCGGATGGCTCGGTTGTGGAAAAGGGAGTGGTGGATCATCCGGGATCAGTGGTGTTGGTTCCGTTACGGCCGTTGCCCGATGATTATGAATTGTTGCTGCTGCGCCAATACCGGCACGCGCTGGATCAAACCATTTTAGAACTGCCGGCCGGGACGCGCGGCTGGCAGGAAGATTGGCTGGTTTGCGCCCAACGAGAACTGCGGGAAGAAACCGGCCATCGGGCTGGCAGCTTCACCGATTTGGGCGAAATCTGGCCCGCTCCCGGCCTGAGCAATGAGCGGATGCGCCTCTATCTGGCTCAGGCACTCTCCTCCGACCCCCTGCCCGGCGACGCCGACGAGCAAATTGAGGTGACGCCTATGCGGCTTTCTGATTTGGTAACGATGGCTTATGACGGCCGTATCCAGGACGCAAAAAGCATCGTAGGCATCTTGAAAACGGCCGCATTTCTGCGAAGCGGCAAAGGGGCAGCGGGGCAAAGTGATAGATAGCAAGACTGTGCATCATCCTGCAACCCGGCCACTTTGCCCCCGGGCAATTTTATAAAACGTGCATTCTCTTACCGTAATCTGTATAATTCCGGGCTTGCTCTTATAAAGAGCGGCTTGTAGAAGTTGTCTTTGCGTCACTTCTAAGGTAGAAAGCAGCATGTTTATTTCGGTAATCATTCCGGTGCATAACGGGGGCGAGACATTCCGGCAATGCCTGGCAGCCCTCAACCAAACCTTGTACGACCAATGGGAATGTCTGGTAGTGGATGATAATTCCACAGATGGATCGGCTGTGGTGGCCCAACAATATGGGGCGCGAGTCATTGGCGGCTGGCAAAAGCGGCTTGGCCCGGCCCAGGCGCGCAACGTCGGGGCGCAGATGGCCCGCGGCGACGTTCTCTTCTTTTTGGATGCGGACGTGATGGTGCAGCCAGGCACGGTGGGGCACGTGGCTGCTACCATGCAGGCTGAATCTCAGATAGCTGCCTGTTACGGCTCGTATGATGATGAACCGGCAGCCACCAATTTCCTCAGCCGCTACCGCACCATGCAGCATTTTTATTTTCACCAGCATTCCAACGTAGAGGCGGCTACTTTTCGCAGCAGTGTGGGGGCCATTCGGCGGGATATTTTTCTGGCGCTGGGGGGCTTTAATGCGCCGGCCTTTCCCCGTCCCGGCATTGAAGATATTGAGTTGGGTTATCGCTTGCACGCGGCCGGTTATGAAATTCGTCTGGAGAAACTGCTGCTGGTGAAGCATCTGAAGCGCTGGTCGTGGCGGGATATGGTGGTGACGGATATACGGGATCGGGCGATTCCCTGGACGCAGTTGATTTTGCAGGACAAGTTTGTGCCCAATGACCTTAATTTACAGCGGTCACAGCGTTTGAGTACGGCCGTTGCCATTTTGGGTTTGCTGGCCTTGCTGTTGGTACTCTTTTCCGGCTGGGGCTGGCTGCTGGTTGCTGCTTCGGTGATTACTTTACTTTGGCTGAATCACGGCTTTTACAGCTATGTGGGCCGCAAAAGGGGCGTCCTGTTTTCCTTTGGGGCTATGCTGACGCATTGGTTTTACCTTGCCTATACAGGATTTGCCTTTTTGGTCGGGGCCGGGCTGTATGTAATGGGGCGGATGACTGATTTTCAGGGGGATCGGCTACGGCCGTTGCCTTCAACGTCTTATCCGCTGCCTCGCTCTTCCAGTAAGCGGTAATTTGTAATTTGGTAACTGAGTAATCAGGTCATTGTCCTGCTATTTGTTGACGAACTCCCCGTAAAACATCCCATAAATCCCAACATCAGATAAAATAGCCGTAAGACGCATTGCGTGTTGCGTAAAAACTTTTGCGCCATACGCAATAATTTTACGGAGTGGCCCATGACGGAAAAGAGCGACGAGTTAAAACAGCGCATTCTGGCGTTGGTGGAAGAGTATTACCAGGAAACTTTTGCGACGGATGAATTTACGCCGGGGGAAACGGCCGTGCCTGTTTCCGGCCGCGTGTTTGACGCCGCCGAAATGATCAACCTGGTGGATTCCTCCCTGGAATTTTGGCTGACCACCGGTCGTTACGCCGAACAATTTGAGCGGGAATTTGCCCGGACGATGGGGGTGCGCCACGCTATGCTGTGCAATTCCGGTTCTTCTGCCAACTTGCTTTCTCTGTCTGCTCTCACCTCACCGCGCCTGGGAGAAAAAGCGCTGCGGCCAGGTGACGAAGTGATTACCGTGGCCGCCGGTTTTCCCACAACGGTCAATCCTATTGTGCAAAACCGCCTGACGCCGGTCTTTCTGGACGTGGAACTGGGTACGTACAACGTTGACGTCAGCTATCTGGAAGAGGCCATCTCCCCCAAGACGAAGGCGATTATGATCGCTCACACACTGGGCAACCCGTTTGATCTGGATGCGGTGCTGGCGGTGGCCCAAAAGCATGATTTGTGGCTGGTGGAGGATAATTGTGACGCGGTAGGTTCGCTGTATAACGGCCGTCTCACCGGATCATTCGGTCATCTGGCCAGCGTCAGCTTCTATCCGGCGCATCACATCACCATGGGGGAGGGGGGCTGCGTTCTCACCAACCACGCCCGGCTCAAGAAAATTGTGGAATCATTCCGCGACTGGGGGCGGGACTGCTGGTGCGCGCCCGGCGCAGCCGATACCTGCGGCAAACGGTTTGACTGGCAGTTAGGCGACCTGCCTCAAGGCTATGATCACAAGTACATTTACTCGCACATCGGCTATAACCTGAAGATGACGGATATGCAGGCGGCTGTTGGCGTAGCCCAACTGCAAAAGCTGCCTCAATTCACGGAAATTCGCCAGCATAACTGGCAGATTTTACATGAGGGGTTACGGCCGTATGCCGAACACCTCATCCTGCCGGAAGCCACGCCGGGCAGCGCTCCCAGTTGGTTTGGGTTTTTAATTACGGTACGGCCGTCCGCCCCCTTCAGCCGCCGCCAGTTAATCCAATACCTGGAAGAACGACGTATTGCTACCCGCCTCCTTTTCGGCGGCAACCTGACCCGCCAGCCTGCTTGGCAAAACGTCCCTTACCGTACCATTGGCGACCTGACCAACACCGACATCGTGATGAATCAGACATTCTGGATTGGCGTCTACCCCAAACTGACGCCGCAAATGCTGGATTACGTCCTGGCTGTTTTTGCGGAGTTTATGGGGAGATACGCATAGATTGGTTCAATCTTCAAGATTGAACCAAATACCAATGCGTATCCAACGTCAAAATCTAAATCATACAAATTGATCTGCATGATGGCAGGCCACCATATGTGGTGGGAGAGCCGCGCCCAAACGACGAAATTTCGGGTCTTCCTGGCAGCAAATATCGGTAGCATAGCCGCAGCGCGGGTGGAAGCGGCAGCCTTGGGGCGGATTAGCGGGGCTGGGAATGTCCCCTTCCAGGATAATGCGCTGCCGTTTTCCTTCGAGTTCCGGGTCGGGCATGGGAATGGCGGAAAGCAGCGCCTGGGTGTAGGGATGGAGGGGATGGTCGTAGACTTCATCGCGTGTGCCCAACTCGACAATTTTGCCCAGATACATGATGGCGACCCGGTCACTGATGTAGCGCACTATGGAGAGGTCGTGAGCAATGAAGAGGTAGGTTAAGCCCAGTTCTTTTTTCAAATCATCGAGCAAATTGACGACTTGGGCCTGGATGGAAACGTCGAGAGCGGAAATCGGTTCGTCGGCGACAATGAAGGAGGGGTTGGTGGCCAGAGCGCGGGCGATGCCGATGCGCTGCCGCTGCCCGCCGGAAAATTCGTGGGGGTAACGGCTGACGTAGTAGGGATTGAGGCCGACGAGTTCCAGTAGATATTTGACTCGTTTCTTACGGCTGGCCGAGTCACCGATGTCGTGGATGACCAGGGGTTCGGCAATGATACTGCCTACGGTCATGCGGGGGTTGAGGGAGGAGTAGGGGTCCTGGAAGATCATTTGCAGGTCGCGGCGGGCGTGGCGCATTTCACTTTTGCTGAGGCCGGTGAGGTCACGGCCGTTAAAATTTACACGGCCGCCTGTGGGTTCATGCAGGCGTAAAATAGTGCGGCCGGCGGTTGATTTGCCACAGCCGCTTTCCCCTACGAGACTCAACGTCTCACCGCGCTTAATGTCAAATGAAATGTCATCTACCGCTTTAATATCGCCAACTTTACGCCGTAACACACCCCGCTTAACAGGAAAATATTTTTTCAAGCCATCAATCCTGATAATTACGTCGTCGGACGAAGCTGTTTCGCCGGATGCTTGTTTTTCTATTGTCTGACTCATGCTGCGCTTCCTTCAGTTTGGGCTTTTTCTATAATAAGGCCGTTACGGATTTCCTGGCTGCACCAGCAAGCAGAAAAATGGTCCGGGCCTACGGATGCCAATGGGGGAATTTCTTCCCAGCAGTGACCAATGACATAACGGCAGCAGGAGGCAAAGGCGCCATAGCTTGGAGCCTGGGTTTGAGGGTTGGGGTCTGCAATTCTGGTTACAAGCAACCGTCGCATACTCATCTCCTCTCAAGAATCCTCTACGGCGGGGAGTTTACCGAGAATTAGAAGCTTGGGCAAACGGCCGTAAGCTGGCTAAACGGTCGTAAGAAAAACGAAAACGACCGTATCGTCAGCGTGTCAGGAGAGGGAATGCCAACGATACGGCCGTACTTCTCAATGTTCTATACGTAGGGTCAGGGTTAAAGTTCCTTGATTGTTCTTTGACGCCGGTTACGCCTGTTGCGCTGCCAATGCAGTGCTTTTTGTTTGACAGGCGTCCAGCGCAGGGTAAGGAGGAGGAGGACAACGGCCGTGTAGAAAAACGGCATATAATACACGTTCTTCACCAGCCACCAAAAATGAATCAGGGCCAGCGCTACAATAAGGAAGACCAGTTTGTGCAGCATTGACCATTTCTTGCCCAGTTTCTTTTGCGACCAGCGGTTAGAAGTAACAGCCAGGGGGATTAGCAACAAGAAAGCCACGAAGCCTATTAAGGCAAAATTCTGTTCCAGCACGCCATCCAGAATAAATTGCAGATTCAAGCCATAATCCAGCCAGATGAAAGTGGTGAAGTGCAGGGCTACGTACATAAAGGTATACAGACCAAAAATGCGGCGCAGCGGGTATAGCTGCTTCCAGCCAAACAAAATACCCAACGGAGTAATTGCCAGAGATAAAATCAGGAAAACCAGGGCCGGTTCGCCGGTGCGGAGCAAAATCTCCCGCACCGGATCAGCTCCCAGCCCATTAGTCCGGTAAGCCCAGAGAAGTGAGGCCAGCGGGTAAAGCGCCAGCAGATGCCCCCCGAGGCGCAGTAGTTTTGCAGTAGTTCTGCGGTCCAGTTTGCGAATGTTTGTAATGGGTTGTGATAATTGCATGATATTTATAAGTGCGTATCGTAATCGGGATCGGGATACATATGAGCGACCTGCTCTTCGTAGCCGTTAAACAGCAGTGTTTCCCGGCGGCCCAGTTCGCCGATGCGTCGTTCTGTGGCTTGTGACCAGCGGGGATGGTTTACGTTAGGATTGACGTTAGAGAAAAAGCCATATTCCCGTGGGGCTGATTCCATCCACAATGAAGTCGGCATGTAATCTACCAGTTCTATCTTGACGATGGCCTTAATGCTTTTGAAGCCATATTTCCAGGGCACAACCAGACGCAGGGGCGCCCCGTTTTGCGGGGGCAGCGTTTCTCCGTACAGACCGGTACTGAGAATGGTCAGATCATTCAGGGCCTCATCCAGGCGCAGCCCTTCTACGTAAGGCCAGGGGAAGAGCGGGCTGTTTTGCCCCGGCATATTTTTAGGATCGTGGACGGCTTCAAAGCGGACGAAGGCAGCGTCGGAAGTCGGTTCTACTTCGTTCAGAATTTTAGAAAGAGGAAAACCGAGCCAGGGAATGACCATAGACCAGGCTTCTACGCAGCGCAGGCGGTAGATGCGTTCTTCCTGCGCAAATTTGAGCAGGTCTTCCATGGCATATGTTTTAGGTTTGTTGACCAGGCCGCTTACTTCTACCTGCCAGGGGGCAGTGGGGAAATCTTTAGCCAGCTTGGCCGGGCCGTCTTTGGTGGTGTTGAACTCGTAATAATTATTGTAGGTGGTGACGTCTTCGTAGCTGTTGAGAGGGTCGCCCAATTCATCGGTTTCGGCGCTGACGGAACCGGGGCCGGACACCGCTGCGGCCGATTCTTCACCGGAGGGAACCGGTTGGCCGGGTGCGCAGGCAGCCAATAAGCCACCGGCAGCCAATAGCGTCCCGGCGGTCATAAATTGCCGCCGCGACAGATAAACAGATTTGGGTGTAATTTCTGACGAAGGTATTTCAAGTCCTGTTTTTTTCTTGATGAACATGGTTTTCCTTTTTAATGTGTTTCTTATACTTGAAAACGTGGAAAAATTTATGTATGCTCGTATTATCTGCCACACATCTAAACCAAATGTGAACAAATTATTATGAAATGATTACGGAGAACGGCCGTTTAGCCAGTAATCTGCACTACCAGACGAATTTCCCGGTAAGAGTTGCCTGTTTCGCCTACGGTGATGGTCAGGATAGCTTCACCGGTAGGGGCGTTGGCCGGTACGTCCAGTGCGGCCGTCCACAAGCCAAATTGGTCAGGTACGGCCGTACTCTCCGCTATCAGTTTTAAGCCGGTAGCCGGATTATCCGTTTCCAGGCGCAGGGCTACGGTATTGTTGGGGGCGTGGATGGCAATCCCGTTTAGCTCTGTGGTCTGGCCGGGTGTGAACTGGGGCGTGTTTAGCCCTACCAGTTGCAGAATGATGGTGTTGGCGTCATCAGACGGTTGGATAGTGATGGGGATGCGGACTTCACGGCCGTTTTCATCATCTCGGTCGCCGGTGCGGGCCACAGCGCAGCCTGACCCTGTGGGGGCATTGCTCGGCAGAATGGTGATACCCACGTAGCGGCCGCTGGGAACGTTGATATTGATGGCCGCCGTGGTATTCTGGCAATCCTCAGCCAATACCGCCAAAACAACAGTGTCATTCAGCGGCTGGTTGATTTGCCCGGCAAACAGGAAGGCAAACCCGGCCACGGCTTTAGTGCCGGGGAGGGGCGTGTCTAACGTGATGTAGCGGTTGTCTTCCTCTACATTGGCGGCCAGGTCAAGGAGTACGGCCGTGGCTTCTCCACTGGCGGCCAATTGAGCCGTTAACTGAGCCGGGCCGGTAAATTGGGCGGGGATGGGGGCGGTGACAGTCCATTGGCCAGTGTCGGGGTCAGGTACGGCCGTACCGCTCCACACCTCTTCACTGCCCGTGATGGTCAGGCGCAGCAAAAGCGGCTCCTCCGGTACCGGCCTGACCCGGCCTTTGATGGTAACTTCCTGGCCTACTATTAAAGTGTCACCGGCCGTGGGC
>JALUPA010000510.1 GCA_027054335.1 Ardenticatenaceae bacterium | reverse complement strand
GGCCGGGGGCGTGCCCATGGGGGCGGTGGGAATTGGCTCGCGCGTGACCAATATCGTCCCCAGCCTGCACGGCTCTACTTTTGGCGGCAATCCGCTGGCCTGCGCGGCGGCCAACGCTGTGCTGGATATTTTTGCAGAGGAAGCGTTGGTGGAACGGGCGGCCGCTCTCGGCGAAAGATTCCTGGCCCAATTGCGCGCCATCCCTTCCCCCAAAATTCGGGGAGCGCGGGGGATGGGGCTGCTGGTGGGCGTAGAGTTGAAGCAACGGGCCATGCCGGTTGTCCGGGTGCTGGCCCAGCGCGGCGTGCTGGCCCTGACGGCCGGAGCAACGGTATTACGCTTTTTGCCCCCGCTGGTCATCAGCGAGGCAGAACTGGATGAGGTGGCGGCGGCGGTTACGGCCGTATTGTAGGACAATTTTGCAAAATTGTCCTACGAAGCCATCACGTTGTTTTCTGGGGAATGAGTGCGACCAATGAGCGAAGTGTTTGATTGACCGATTCGGAGTCCGGAAAGTAAGGCAGCAAATCAGGATCGAGAAAAACAACATTGTTACCGGGTTTGAATTCCTGTTCTGTCGTAGAACCGTCATTGTGATGAATAATGACCCGATATCCTTCTTGTAATTCCCGAAAATGCTTGCCCCGTGTACCGCCAGAAAAATCGTATTCGGAGCGCATGTTATTTGTTTGTTGGTTGTTTTCGTCAGACATTTTAGTAGAGTATAGCGAAAAAAGAGGCGGTTGTATAGATGTCAGAGACACAAATTGATCCGGTGCAGTTTTTGCAGGAGTTGGTGGCAATTCCCAGCCTGCCGGGGGAGGAAACGGCCGTAGCCCAATACCTGGCAGCGCAAATGAACCGGCTGGGACTGGCAGCGCGTATTGACGAGGTGGGGAATGCGGTGGGCGTGCGGGAAAATGTGGGGGCGGACGGCCGTATCCATCACGAAATTGTCCTGTTGGGGCACATGGATACTGTCCCCGGCGATATACCGGTACGGCTGGAAGACGGGAAGCTATACGGCCGGGGCGCGGTAGACGCCAAAGGGCCGCTGGCCGCCTTCGTCATGGCCGCGGCGCAGGCCGACTTGCCGCCGGGAACCCGCATCGTGGTGATTGGTGCGGTGGAAGAGGAGTCAGCCACGTCCAAAGGGGCGCGGTTTGCTGCCGGGCAATACCGCCCCGACTGGTGCATCATCGGTGAACCGAGCGGCTGGGACGGGGTGACGCTGGGGTACAAGGGGCGCGTCCTTATTGATTACGAATACGCCCGGCCGATGAGCCACACCGCCGGCGAGACGCCGGGCGCGGCAGAAAGCAGCATCGTCTGGTACAATGAGTTGATAGCCTACGTCGAGGCGTTCAACTTTGACCGGACGCGCCTCTTTGACCGCCTGCTCCCCTCCATCCGCCACATCCACACAGACAGTGACGGCCTGACCAACCGCATCCGCCTCAAGGTGGGCGTCCGCCTGCCGCCCAACTTTGACGTGGACGAGTTTCAGGCAGACCTGGAAGAGTGGGCGGGGGAGGCCAGCCTGCACTTTTACGGTTACGAACCAGCCTTTCAGTCCAAACGCGCCACGCCGCTGGCCCAGGCGTTCAACCGTACCTTGCGGCAAATGGGGGCGCGCCCCTGCTTCAAGCACAAAACCGGTACGTCCGACATGAATGTGGTCGGTCCCGTTTGGAACTGCCCCATCGTCGCCTACGGCCCTGGTGACAGCAGCTTGGATCATACGCCGCAGGAACATATTGTCATCGCCGATTATTTGCGGGCGATTGAGGTGTTGAAGTTGGTAATTGGAGATTAGAGCTTGGAGATTGACATAATCTCCTGATCTCCAATCTCCAATCACTTTCCCTTCATCTTCGTCAGCGCATTCAGCATCATCACAAAAGCGGCCAGCATCCCGGCCATGAAGGCGATAACGACGATGATGAGGAGGGTGGTCAGGGGGAGGTACATAATGATTGCTCCGGGAGATTGGTGATTGGCGATTGCGCCTCAATCGCCAATCACCAATCTCCAATCTCTCACGCAGCAAAAGTAAACACTGATGCTGCCCCCGCCTGGCTCACCTGCACGGCCGTCATGGAAGCCATGTGGAAGATGCGTTGCAAGTCGAGAGTGTTCAAACCGGCGTTCAGGCCGATGGGGAAGCCGATTTCGTCGGCCAGTTGTTGGGCGGGGGTACGGCCGTTGCTTCCGGTAAAGCCCAGCGGTTTTTGCAGGCCAAACCCCACCAACGCCAGCGTGTAAAGTTCCTGTCGCAGCAAATCCTGGGCGGCGCGGCGTACGTCCTGGGCGCGCTGGCGGGAGGCGTTGTCTGCGCCGTCGGTGTAGACCATGATGACGCCGCGCACGGAGACGCCGCTTTGCCGCAGTTGCTGGGCGTAGAGGATCATGTTGGTCATGCCAGCGGCCACAGCGTCGTACAGGGCGGTGGTGTTGTCCGGGACGTAGGTTTTGCTGTCCAACTGCGGCGTATCGGGCAGGGGGAGGTAGCCGTGCAATGTTTGCACATCGTCGTGGAACAGGATGGTACTGACCAGAATGTCATCGGCGGCGGGGGAATGGTGCATCGCCGCTAAATAATCCTGGTTGTAGGCGCGGATCAGGTCGTTAGTGTAGGCGTACATGGAACTGCTCATATCTATAATGTTCATCGCCAGGGTGACGTCGTTGCTGGTTAGTTGGTCGAGGGGGGTGTGTACGGCCGTAGCCACCGCCGGCCCGTTCAAGTTGGCAATCACTAAATCCAGCGCGTCATCTGTCAGGCCGTCATCCTGCGCCGATTGGAAGAGGTCGTCAAGGTTGATCAGGTTGGTCATGAGGTCTCCTTGTGGGGATTGGAGATTGGGAGATTGGAGATTGGCCAATCTCCAATCTCTAATCTCCAATCTCTAATCTCCAATCTCTAAAACGGCAACTCTGCCGTGCTTTCCATAAAATTCACACCCTGCTTGGCAAATTCGGCGAACCGTTCCAGGGCGATGGCGTGGAAATCCACGTCCGGGTGCAGGACGGGCGAGGTGCAGTCGCTGAGGAAGTAGATTTTTTGCAGCGTCTCCGGTTGGGCGCTGAACTCCTCCACCAAATCTTCCACCGTTTCCAGGACGCAGTGACTTTCTGCTTCTCCGGCGATGATGATGGCGTCTGCGGCAGCCAACGTGTCCAGGAAATGCTTGTTTTTGCCGCCCATGGGGTGGTTAGGTACGGGCACTTCCGGCTGGATGATGGAGTAATGCTCGGTGAGCGGCACCGTGCCTTTGGTTAGCCAGGTGGGTTGGGTTTTGCGGGCCAGGCTGTGCCAGAGAATGGCGGAGAACAGTTCCGGGTCGAGAGCGTTGCCCATACTGCCAATCATCACGTGGTAGGGCCAGATGGTCAGCGTCTTTTTGGCTTCCTGTTCCAGTTTTTTGACGTAATTGGTGGACTGGACGGGGGCGACGAGCGGCCGCCATTTGCCCGCCTTGATGTCGTTATAGGTAATCATGGTGAACGGTTCGGGATGATTGCCCGCTTCGTCGGCCCACCAGGCCGGGTGGAAAATCTGGTGCGGCAGGTGGGAGTCCAGGGAGCAGGTGATGTTGGTGATGCGTTCGGCGTGTTTGTAGATAAACTCGATCACGTGCCGGATGTCCGGGCCAGAGCCGGGAACGTAGAGACTGCCGTTTTCGTGGCAAAAGTCTACCTGCATGTCAATGATGACCAGGTGGACGTTTTGCCGGTCTTCGCTGGCCAGGGGCAGGTTAGCTGCATACGCCTCGGCGGCAATGGCGGCGTACTCCGGGTAGAACAGGGTTCCAATCCGGTTTGGGTTGTAGAAGTTGGGAAAGTTGTCCATGAGTTATCTCCTGTTTTTTTGACAAAGTGATAAGGTGATTTGACATTATCGGAAATAAGCGCTTTTGTTTTTCAAGACGCTGATTAACGCTGATTGACGCAGATAAAAAGATAAAATCAGCGTTATCAGTGTTAATCTGCGTCCAAAAATTTACATAACGTTATTTCTGACAAAGTATTTTACCCCGACAATTTTGTAACACTTGTCAATAATTTTGATAGTGTAAAAATGACACTATATTGATTTGTAAGTAGTATAGTGTATAAATTACACTTTGTCAAGCCCTGCATGAGCCGGATTGAACTTATCTATAAAACGGCGGATTTGCGTGGCGTGGAGGCGAGAGAGGATGAGTATAATGTGAGGTATGTTTGGAGGTGAGATTGTATGCGCAATAGATGGATTTGGTTATTTTTGGTGGGCGCTTTGTTTATATTGAGCGGATGTGGGGAAAACACGGCCGTTTCCCTCTCATCCATCCTGCCCAAAGAAGCGTGGCCGGAAGTGACAACGTGGCAAAGCGAGGGGTCGTTTTTTCTGGATTCGCCAGCGCACCCTTTGTATGAATTTGCCGAGGTGAATGAGGAGACGGTCAGTGACACGTTTCAGCTGGTGGGCCGAAGCGACACGGCCGTTGTGATGAATTATGCGTATCGTTTTGCAGACAAGGCCGCAGCCCGTTCTGTGTGGGAAGCGTTCCAGTCCCGTCTTCAGGCTGATGGCGGCCCGGCCAGGGAACTCGTATCTCCGAAAGATGATGTGTTTGCCTATAGTTTTACCGGAGAAACAGCTTCGTTTGTTGGCGGGAGTTTGCGGGATGACGCTTTGATTTTGCTGATACTGGATACGTCGAGAGAGAACGCCGTATCCGGAGAAGAACTCTTTATGACCGGCTGGTGGGAGGTCAACCGGCGTTGAACGCAATTTCTCGCGGCGTCCAGACAATACGGCCGCGCGGGTGGGGCAGATGGACGGCCGTATCCTCATTATTCTCGCCGGATTGGGCGTCTAACCAACGGCCGTCCAGCGAAAAAGCGTGTCGTTCCCAACGGTAATGCTTCTGCCGCCCAATTTTCACGTTGACGGTGACTTGACCGGGGGCAAAGCGGAGGCGAAGAGCGGCCAGGTGTTCGCCGGGCGAGGGCGGAGGCAGGGGGAGGTCGTAGTTGCCCTGCGGCGTCTGGACAAAGCAGCGGTACTCGGCAAAGATGCGGTGATAACCGGCGATGGCCTCGTCGTAGGGGGAGGCGGCAAACCAGGTTTGGGCGTGATGGGCGGTGGCAATGGCTTCTTCCAGGTAACGGCCGTGTTGCACTGCCCCGCGCATGATCCAATCCCCGGCAATGCGGTACAGATGGCGTGAGGTGGCGGCAAAAACGGCCGACTCCCGAAAAGCGGCCGTTTCCAGCAGGGTGATTTGCTGCGGCGGGTTTTGCTGCGCGTCCAGAATGAGTAACTGCCGCTGGCCGGGTGGATTGACGGCCAGATAACGGCCGTTAAAAATGGCAAAACTGTAGCCGGGCGAACCGTTGAACAGGGGCGTCTCCGCCGTGACGCCGCCCAGACCCATGCGCAGCCAATAGAAAGTGTTTTCCTTGCGGATGACGGCGGCGATACGGCCGTTGGGCAGGACGGAAACCGCCTCGATGCTGCCTTGTGGCGATGCGGTGTAGAGAACGGCCGTTTGCGGCGGTACTGGGGCGGCGGGAATGGTGCGCTGGCAGACGGGGCAGCGGGTGCGGGGATGTTCCTGGCCGCACTGGGGGCAGGTTTTTAGCTGCTTCGTGTAGTGAGTGAGGAGATCAAGGGGAAACGGCCGTCGCTGGCCCCGCGAGAACGTTTCGTCCAGCCAGTGGTGTAGATCGTCTGACAGAATTTCCGGCGGGTAGGCGCGTTGAGGGTAGATGACGGCCGGGTGCCAGACAGGGAGACCGGCCTGGGCACGGGCCGCTAACGTTTTATATCGGGAGTGGACGCCGCCATAGGGGTGTGTTCCCAACAGGCTTTTTGTTAGCAGGACGGTGAAAGCGTACCAGTCGGTCAGCGGCGTAAAGCAAGTGGCTTGGCTGAAATCCTGTATGCGGTACAGCGTGGGGTCCAGGAAGGTGGGCAGGGCGACAGGGCAGGGGAAACGGTCGATTTGATAACTGTCTACGTCAATGAAAAAGGGGATCATGCTGCTGGGCTGGAAGAAGATGTTGGCGTCGTTTAGATCGCCGATGATGATTTGTTGCTGGTGCAGGCGAGCAATGGTTTGGTGAACCCGCGTAAGCAGAGCCGCAACGTCGCTGGCACGGATGGTGTTTTTTTGTCGCCAGGCGGGGTTGGCGAGCCGCTTCATGGGTTGGCTGCCAAGGGGCAGGAGGGGCATTTGCAGGCCGATGATTTGGTTATTGGCGTTGGTTACGGCCGTGTGCGGAGCCAAAACTTTATCCGGCAGGTGGGAGGTTAGTTTCAGAAGATGTTGGATTTTGGCTTGGTGCTGCGGGGTAGGGTGGTGGTAGATTTTTACGGCCGTGTTTCCCAGCCGAAATACCATACCCTCCCCACCAGCCTGAATAAGTTGGGATTGGGTTAATTTGATGCGTTTACCATTGATAGTGATGATTTGCTTCATACGGGGTCGCCTTTGCTATTAAGTGTTATTTTTACACAATCATATTAGTGTAAAAATAACACTTTGTCAACTGTCTAAAAATAACTATAATTACTTCCATTACCCAATTACCCCGGTACCAATTACTATGAAAGAACTTCTCATTATGCGCCATGCCAAATCCAGTTGGGGCAACACCAATCTGAGCGATCATGAACGGCCGTTAAACCAACGAGGCCAGCGCGACGCCCCCCGCATGGGTCAACTGCTTAAAGAGAAGGAGTTGATCCCCGACCTGATCATCACCTCCACAGCCGAGCGCGCCCTGAGTACCGCCGAATTAACCGCCCTCAATTGTGATTATGATCGAGAGCTGGCTTTGAGCGGCCGTTTCTACGGCGGTGGCCCCCAAGCATTTGTGGAAATTCTGCAAACGGTGGATGACGCTAACGAGCGGGTGATGATTGTGGCCCACAACCCCGGCCTGGAAGAATTGGTGGAAGATTTAACGGGGTACGACGGCCGTTTCACCACCGCCAATATCGCCCACGTCCAACTCCCTATTGATAGCTGGCGCGATTTGACCCTGGAAACGACAGGAATGCTGCTTAATTTGTGGCGGCCCAAGGAGATCGGTAATCGGTAAGCAGTTATCAGTAATTGGTTCACCGATTACCGTTCACCGGTTACCGATAACTGTTTACCATTCTGTCTCGCCCCATTCGTCTGCGCTGCGTGTAATTTGCTCAGGCTCTTGTGCTTGGCTACCCACAGGCCGACCAGACCCAGTTTGAGTTCGTACTGCGCGCTGGCTCCCTGTGTCACTTCACCTATGATGCCCCGCTCCACTAATCGCTGCAAAGCGGCCGTTACCTCCGAGGGGGTCACGTGAATGTTGTACTTGCCCAGAAATTCCAGGAAATCTTCCGGGTGGAAGGCCAAATCGCTGTCCATGTGGGCGACGGCCGTTAATAAAGCCCGTTCCGTCGGCGTAGAGCGCTGCCACAGATAGGCAAAATGCACTTCACCCAGGCTCAACATCTCGTCTAACCCATCATTCACGTCCGAGATGGTTACGTACCCCTTGCCTCGTTCATTGGCCTGTTTGACCAGCGTATAGCAAACTAACTGCACAAAATAAGGATGTCCGGCTGTTACCCGCAAAATTTTGTCCAGCGCCAGATCGTCATACACCAGATGGGGTGCTACCGGTTCTGTAATCAGGTGTACGGCCGCTTCCGGCGACAGGTAATCAATCCGTTCGTACAGGGCAATGTTGAATAGTACCGACCAGTAATCCGCCCCCATCTCTTCCAATCGCCGCGTGCCTACAAAGATAAAGCTCAACCCCTGACTGTGCTGCATCAGATGGCGCATGAAGTTGAAGAAAGTGGGTGGCAGAATGCCATCGTTTACCAGATGCTCAAACACTTCAAATTCGTCAAAGACCAGCAGCAGCGTAGCGTTGGGCGGCATCAGGGCTTGGGCCTGGGGCAGGAATTGGCGCTGGAAGGTGTGGGTGGGATTCGCCTCCCAGACGGCCAAATCCGGCACGTCAATTTCCATGTCGCGCAGGGCCAGCGCGTCGGCAATCAGCCAGGCCAGGTCGTGGAACAGGTTGCCCATCCCCGGCGTCACACCCAGCGATTGGCAGTCAATGTAGACCGGCAGCAGATTGTCCGGTAGCTGCGTTTCCAGGCGCAGCAGGAGGGAAGTCTTGCCGGTGCGCCGCTGGCCGATGAGGATGAGGACGTTGCGTTGCGACCAGCCCCCGGCGTTGTCGGCGATGAAGTTGAAGAGCTGTTCCCGGCCGTAAAACAAATCGCTGTGGCTGCGCAGCGGCGTCCCTGGCAGGTAGGGATTGGACACCAGACTGAACTCCCGTTCCGGCAGGAGCAAATGCACCATATCCCCAAACGCCATTGTGCGCCCCTTGCTGTTACGGTCATTGTACGTCAGGCGCAATCCCAGGCGGAAGCGGTCAGCTACCCGAGGGGTGATGGTAAAATTGATGACCCGACTGTGACCGGGCGGCAGGAAGGGGATGATTTGCGGTTCGCTTTGGCTGAGATAGGCCGGATCATCTTCCAGTTCGGCCACGATATTTTCTGCCGGGGCGCGGCCGTTATTCTTTATTTCCAACGTTACCTGCGTTTCTTCACTGGAAACAATACGTTTCGTCTTGAGGGAGATGTACATTTCTGCCCGTCCCCGCAGTTCTTCCTGCTCCGCGCTGATCAGGCCGGCCCAACGTCGCGTCAAAGCGGCTGTCAACGTTTTTTCCAGACAGGGGGCAAAGATGGGCATGTGATATTGCAATTCGTTCAGGCAGCGGGCGGCTTCATTGAGATAAATCAGCCGGTCATCTGTCCGTTCTACCCGTTCGCTGTCGCGTAGATTGGTCAGGATGGGCAGCGCAGTGTTCAGGGCGTCAGACTCACGGCCGTATTCTTCCAGTTTGTCCAGCAGTTGTTCCAGTTGAGGTTGCAGCAAGCTCAATTCTGTTACTGAAGGGGCTTCCAACAGCGCCAGACCGGTGTTGAAGAGCCGTTGCCATAGTTCAATATCCTGCCAAAGAGGGCGTTCTCGGTTGATTTTGCCCAGCGTACTGGCAAGGATGGAGAGACCTACATACGGCCGTTCCGAAAGCAAATACAAGCCATCGGCCAGATTACTGATCAGGGAATTTCCTTTTTGCCGGGCCGTATTAGCCAGATTCAGCAAAAAGTCGGCCGAACCGTAAGTGTCGCTATACTTTTGCGCCAGCAGAGGAAGCGTCTGGTTGGGCTGGCTGGCAAGTCGCTTGTAAAAGGCGCGAGCACGCATCGTGGGTAGCTGGGTTTGCCGGAAGACCAAAGCCAATACGCCAGCGCCGGCCAAAACCATCAGGCTAAAGACAACAGGATGCAGGCCAAAGAAGGTAACGGGACTGATAGGCGGCGGTCCGGCGGGCGGGGTGACGATGCCTTGCTGGGCGCCATCGTCAAAGGCGAAGCGGTAGGTTACGGCTGTACTCTCTCCCGGCAGTTCCTCCACCAACCAGATGAGACGGCCGTTGCCGCTGGCCGCCCATTCTTCTCCCTGGTTAACCCATTCGCCCGTGGCCGGATTGAGCGTTTCCAGGCGCACCATCACGTTATCCGATTCCACGTCGGCCACATTGACGCTGATGCCATACTGGCCTTCTACCACTGTGGTGGTGGGATTGGTCAACAGGGGCGGTCGGTTTTCCTGGGCGCGAAAGGCCCGGATTTCACCGTTTTCTGTCGCCACCAGCAGATCGGCCGGTTGGTTAGCCTTATAGTGCAGCGCCCCCAGCGCTACGATAGCGCCGGCCAGGGGGAGTTCATCCAGTAGTTCCGTCTGGTAGGAAAAGAGACGCACCAGGCCGGTATTGTTTTCATTACTGCCCACCACAATTTCCGGCAGAGCGTCTCCATCCAGATCGCCCCAGTAGAGGCTGCTGATATTTTCCAGGCCGTCAAGCTGCCAGTTTATTTCCGGCTGGTTCTCCTTAACTGTCAGACGCAGCAGACTACCCTTGTCGGTACCGACCAGGAAGGAATCGGCGATGATTTCTGCCTGTGTTTCATTGGCAATATCGTTGGCCGGTATGACTGCGGTGGTCTGGCCCGGCAGGCGAAGCGTCCAATCCGGCTGTTGGCTGCCCTGCCAGTTGACGCTGTTGATCTGATCGGCCAGGAATAGGATGATGTTGGCAGAAAATGGCTGGCTGGACGGGGCCAGAGGGAACATGGTTTGAATGGGATCGCTGTACTGGGCGACGGCCGTTACCCCATTTTCCGGATCGGCAGTCAGGTTAAAGAGAGTCCTGTCGCTGGCGGCAAGAATGGGGGACTGCCCGATTTGTGGCGTTTCTATGACGAGCAGTTGGGTGACCGGTGCGGCGTCGGCGGCGGTGGCGT
>JALUPA010000509.1 GCA_027054335.1 Ardenticatenaceae bacterium | reverse complement strand
GGATGGCCGGTATTGTTGACGACGGCGTCTATACGGCCGTATTCCGCCATCGTCCCTTCCACCAATCGCTGCAAATCGACCGGTTCCGTCACCGATCCCTGCCAGCCAATGCCGCCCAATTCCCGCGCCAACTCAACGGAACGTTCTGAAACGGACATCAGGGACACCGCGTACCCCTTTTCTGCCAGAGCGCGGGCGCACGCGGCTCCCATGCCCCGCCCGGCGGCCGTCACCACAGCTACTTTTTGCTCACTCATCTTTTCTCTCCCAAAGGCCCACCAAATCTATGTGATAGGTTTGCGGACGCATATCAATTGGCTGGATTTCCGCCAGTTTGTATCCGGCACGGTGTAGTTTACGGCCGTCGCGGGCCATTGTAGCCACGTCGGAGCTGACGTAGATGATGCGGGACGGCCGTAACGCCAGAATTTGCTTTGTCGCCTCCTGCGAGAGACCTGTTTTGGGAGGATTAGCGACCAATACATCACAAGTTATGTCAAGCGCCGGCAGAATCTCTTCTACCGTGCTTTCGTAAAGAGAAACGTCGTCACAGTCGGCCAGGTTAACGGCCGTATCCGCTACCGCGTCCGGGTTTTGTTCAATAGCAATCACCTGGGCTGCCTGTTCCGCCAGAAACGCCGTCAATGTGCCGACGCCGCTGTAAGCGTCAACGGCCGTCTCCTCCCCCGTCAACGCCGCGTACCGCAGCACCGTCTCCACAACCAATGCCATCCCCGCCGGACTGGGAGCAAACGTACAGCCGGGCGAAACGCGAAAATCCCGCCCTTTAACCGCCTGCACCGTAAAATTATCGCCGACCAGAGAAGCGGCCGTTCTGTCCGGCAGGACGATGGCCACGGAAATGGGAAAATCCGCTTCCAGGCTGGGCGGTTCCACCCCGTCCACCTCCACCGCCGCCAGCAGCGCCTCATCATCCCCCACCCGCAGCGTTAATTTGCGTAAACCGGGTAAATCCAGGTCCACGTCTTGCAGCAGTTCCAGCAGTTCCGGCCGGGCAATGGCGCAGCTTTCAATGAGGATTACCCGTTTTTCAACAGGCGACCAGAAGCCCAGACCGCCCTCTTTGGTGGGGCTGAGGGCGATTTCCCAGCGGTAGGCCCAGGGTGTAGGATTCGCCAGCGTGGGCTGTACCGGGGCGTTTTTCATATTACCAATGCGCTCAAATTGATCCAGCGTCACTTCCCGCTTGGCTTGTAACTGCCGTTCATAGCGCATGTGTTGAAAGTGGCAGCCGCCGCAGACGCCAAAATGGGGACAGCGCGGTTCCACCCGATCCGGCGCTGGCTTAAGAACTTGTAACAGCCGAGTGTAAACGTATTTCTTTTTTTCGGCCGTGATTCCCACACGCACTTTTTCGCCGGGAATGGCATAGGGCACGAAGACGGTGCGCTTCCGGCTGGCCCGGCCCATAGCCCAGCCGCCATTGGCAAATTCGGTTACGTCAAGCGTCAGTTTTTCCATAAATGAGTTAAAAAATCCTCCCGCTGGCGATCAACATGGTAAAGGAGGCAATAAACCAGTGAATCAGAAACGGGTAGACGAATGATTGGGACTGCCAGGCGATAAAGCCAAAACCGACGCCGCCGAAGAGGGTGGTCAGGGTTTCCGTTTCCGGCTTGCCTAGGTGGAGCAGGGCAAAGGGGACAGCTTGCAGCCAGATAGCCGCGCCGGGGCCAAAGGCACGGGCAAAGGCAAAGAGCATGAAGCCACGCCACAAAAATTCCCAGCCAAACAGGTCTACGCCGGTGATATAGATGAGCCGGGCGACGCTTTCCGGGGCGCGCGCCTGATAATAGGCTTGCATCACCGGGGTACGGGCCACAAAATAGAGAATAACGGCCATGGCGGCACAGACGACGGCCGTCCAGACCAAGCCCACCCGCCAGTTACCAACTTGAAACCCGTAATCTGCTGCCGGCTCCCGGAAGAGCAAAACGACGGTGAGCATGGGGATGATGAAGTACCAGATGATACGGTCATACGCTTTGGTTCCGGTCAGGTTGTGCCCGTACCAATCCAGCATGGGGATGACGGTACCGATGATGATGACGACGATGATTTGCAGGTCAAATTCTACGCCGCCAATGGTGATGATCTTGCCACTCATGGCGCGGGGGCCATGCCTACCAGCAGGGTAAGACGGCCGTCACCCTCATTCTCGACCCCATGCAGCAGCCCGGCCGGCGCCCAGACGACTTCTCCGGTTACAGCCGTGACTCGTTCCTCCCCCAGCCAAAACCGGCCCGATCCTGCCACCACGTAATAAAATTTATCCTGATCATCATGCGTGTGCGGTTTTTGCACCTGCCCCGGTTCCAGACAGTTCAGCCCTAACAGTAACCTATCTGCCCGGAACAGCGTCGTCTTATAAAATTTTTCCTCTCGTACACCTGCATAGTCACTGATTTTCTTAACAAGTTCGCTCATATCTAAATCCTTGATTTATGTAATTTGGCGCTGATCGTTACCGGGATTCTCAATCAGTCTCGAAAATTAATTGCTCAATCTCACGGAGGACTTCGCTCAAATCAGGAAGTTGCGCGGGTTCAATAGTTCTTCAAT
The DNA here is from genome assembly GCA_027054335.1 of Ardenticatenaceae bacterium. GTDB lineage: Bacteria > Chloroflexota > Anaerolineae > Promineifilales > Promineifilaceae > JAJRTP01. The sequence continues at coordinate 827 of JALUPA010000509.1, read as the reverse complement.
CTCTTGCCTGGCTTCCAGATAAGATTCATATTGCCCGGCCCACATGATATAGGATAAATCATCTCCCATTTCACCACGCATAAAACGAGCATAAAAAACATCGCTGGGCATGCCGTATTTATCCTCATAGACAATTAGTTCGCGCAGCAAGCCCAATACATCCTCCAGGTTTGAACTTCGCGTTGTCATCTGTTCCAACAATGCCTTGAATTCAGCAGAGGTAAGCAGATTATCTTTAGTAATAACGATCTTTGCCATATCACAGTCCTTTTCTAAACAGTATACGTCGAATTATAACAAAAAAAGCCTGACCGGAAGGCCAGGCTTTTTTTATTTGTCGGTCTGTTGATTACGCTACGGCCGGTAAGGCTATCATCTGACCCAAGACGCGCTCCATGGTCATACTGTGGCTGCAATAACCTCGTGTCTGGAAGAAGCTGCAATTACAATTCCATTGACCATTATCATAGGCAACCTGATGTTCTTGACCGCTGTCCCCTTCAATACGTACTGTGAACGTGTCGAAGTGAATACGTTCCGGTTCCTGGGCGTAGAATTTTGCCTTTTCAATTTTTCCGATCATCCCGTAGTCCATAATTTTTTGCTCCTCTCTGCAATTAAGGGTTATACAAACTTACCAAGACGATAAAATAAAAACGCACACCCGAAGGCGTGCGCGGTTAACCACTATTCTTGACTGCTTTTTTTGCAGGTTTCACAATCATATTTTGAGTATACCCAATCTGTTGGCGATGTCAATAATCTTGCCTGACGATTTGCCTACGGCCGTAAAAATTTTAAGCTAACCGTAAGGCGATTTGGCAAAG
>JALUPA010000508.1 GCA_027054335.1 Ardenticatenaceae bacterium | reverse complement strand
TCCCCTACCACCGCCGCGCAGCCGCCGCTTCCACTCCCGCAGCCGCCGCCAACCCACCCACACAAGCTGCGCCCAAAGCTGTCTCCTCTTGAGCATAGCCGCCGCCATCATCCTCATCGCCATCGCCTGCTTCGGCCTCTGGGCTATTGCCGACTACATAATGCTGGAAGTGCTGGGCTGGCAGTACCGCAACCCGGACGCCGGAGCCGCCTGGCTGCCGCACATTGCGCTGGCAGTGCAAAGCCTGAACGGTATAATGTAGGTCAAGTTTGCAAACTTGACCTACTTTTCATTTGGAGAAACTATGACAACCAATTACGATGCCCTTTTGGAAAAAGTTTACGAGTTACATGATTTGGAAAAGGCGGTGGCCGTTTTGGCATGGGACAAGGAAACAAACATGCCAAAGGCGGGAACGAAGGCCCGCATCCAGCAAATCACCACCCTGCGCCGCCTGCATCACCAAAAATTTACATCTGAAGAATTTGGCGGCCTGATCGAAGCGGCCGCTGTCGAGTTGGCAGAGGCCGGCTATGACAGCAATGAAGCCAGCCTCATCCGGTTGCTGCGCTACACGTATGACCGGGCGCGCAAGCTGCCGCCTGAGCTTGTCAAACGGAGCAGCGAGACGAGCGGCGCGGCGTACACAGCCTGGCTGGAAGCGCGGGAAGCGAATGATTTTGTCGGTTTTGCCCCTCATCTGGAAAAAATTGTAGCCCTGAACCGGGAAATGGCGGAACTGTACGGTTACGAAGATGAATTGTACGATCCGCTGCTGGATAAATTTGAACGGGGGATGAAAACGGCCGATGTCCGGGCGATTTTCAACGCGGTCAAAGAGGAACTGATTCCATTGCGGGCGGCTGTAGCCGAACGGGCTGAGGCAGTGGATGACAGCTTTTTGCATCAGCCGTATGATGTAGCCAAACAGAAAGAGATGGCGCGGGTGCTGGCCACGGCCGTAGGGTATGATTTCAGTCGCGGGCATTTGGGAACGGCCGTACACCCCTTCTCCACCAGCTTCAGCCGAGACGACGCCCGCATCACCACCCGCTGGAACCCCGACTTCATCAACGCCGCCCTGTTTGCCACCCTGCACGAGGCCGGTCATGCCATGTACGAACAAGGCACGGCCCCCGATCTGGCCCGGACGCCGTTAGCGCGGGGCACGTCCTCCGGCATCCACGAATCCCAATCCCGCATGATGGAGAACGTGGTGGGGCGCAGCCGGGGCTTTTGGCAGGCCCATTTTGGCGAATTGCAAGCCGCTTTCCCCGCGCAGTTGGGCGACGTGAATGCGGAGCAGTTTTACCGGGCGGTGAACAAGTCGCAGCCCTCATACATTCGGGTGGAAGCGGATGAGTTGACGTACAATTTTCACATTATTCTGCGTTTTGATCTGGAACAAGCGCTGCTCAACGGCGATCTGGCCGTCGCCGACCTGCCCGCCGCCTGGAATGAGAAGATGGCGGAACTGCTGGGCGTCACGCCGCCGGATGATTTGCAAGGCTGTTTGCAGGATATTCACTGGACGTCGCCGACGTTTGGCTATTTCCCCACATATGCGCTGGGGAATTTGTACGCGGCGCAGTTTTGGGAAACGGCCGTCGCTCAAAACTCACAAATCGAGGAGGCAATGGCGCAAGGCGATCCGGCCCCGCTGGTGGAATGGCTGCGGGAGAATGTGCATGGGTACGGCCGTAAATTTACCCCGGCCGAACTGGTACAACGCGCCACCGGCCAACCCCTCAGCCACGAGCCATTCATCCGCTACGCCACCGCCAAATTCAGCGAGATATACGACTTGTGATCAGTGTTCAGTGTTCAGTCGCGCCACTGAACACTGAAAACTGAACACTGAAGCATGTCCCACATCGCCCGCCAGGCCTTCTCCGGTTCCATTGCCAGTTTTGCCGCCTCGGCCGTTACCATCACCCTGGGGCTGATACGTACTTTGCTTCTCCTCAAACTATTATTGCCGGGCGATTTTGGCGTGGCGGCGCAGGCGTTATTTTTTGTGGGGCTGACGGCGCTCATCCGGCTGCCGGGGATGGACAGGGGCATTGTCCACCGGGAAGAGGTCAGCCAATCCACCCTCTCCTCCTGGTTTACCCTCCGCATGAGTACATTGGGCGGCAGTCTGCTGCTCATGGCGCTGCTGACTCCGCTAATCGCCCGTTTTTATCCGGATATGCCTTTGCTGGGGCCGGTCATTCTGGCTTTTCTGGCAATTAACGTAGTGGCGGGGTTTTCGGCCGTGCAAGAAGTGATCCACAGCCGCGGCCTGCACTTTAAGCGGATTGCCTGGGCCAACGTCATCAGCGCCATCGCCACAACTACCATCACCCCGTATCTGGCCTGGCAGGGTTGGGGCGTCTGGAGTCTGGTGGCAGAGCGGTTCATCGGCCAGTTTACCCGGATGGTTGTCTTCTGGAGTTCCCGCCATATGTGGTTTCCTCGGCTGGGCTGGAACAAGTCCGAGATTCGCTGGCTGCGGGATTTTGGCCTGAAGGGGATGGCCAACAGTAATCTGAATTATGTTCTGGATCGTTTTGACGATTTTTGGGTGGGGACGTTTTTGGGTAAAACGTGGTTGGGTTACTATTCCCGCGCCTATGAATTGGCCCGCTACCCGCGCCGTCTGGCAGCTAATCCCTTAATTACCGTCTTTTTCCCTATTTTTGCCCGGCTTCAGGGAGAGCGCGAACAGTTATCCAAGTCATTTACGCGCTCCTCAGCCATCATTATACGCTTTGGCGGGTGGGTCTCGCTGTTGTTCATTCTCCTGGCGCCAGAACTGGTCTCGTTTTTAGGAGAGGAATGGTTTCCCATGTTGCCGACGCTGCAATTGATGGTGATCTATACTTTGCTGGACCCGGTTCTTATGATTGCCAGTAATTTGCTGATTGCAGTAGGCCATCCAGAAAAATATGCCCAGGCGCAGTTGGTTCAGGCCGCATTTTTCATTCCGGCGGTAATCCTTTTAGGCCAATGGCAAGGAATTGAAGGGGTAGCAGCAGCGGCTAATTTGATGGTTTTGCTGGGAATTGTTATCCTGTACAGGCAGGTACGGCCGTTTGTGGATTTTTCGGCAATGCGATTGTGGATACGGCCGTTGCTGGTGATAAGTATAACCGGCGGGATTGTCTGGCTTGGGGAAACATATTTGCCGGATACGGCCGTGTGGCTGACAATAATTCTCAAAGCCGTTTTGATTACCGGCTTGTATTTTGCACTCCTGCTCCTGCTGGAAAGGAAAGAAATTATCAGTTATTGGGTATTTCTAAAAAAGCGTATTCGATCTTCATTGACATAATGCTGTCAAATGCAAAGATGACTTTACCGAAAAAGCTACGGAATTATTAGCAAGAAAATAAAATGAAAACAACTGAGCAAATCATCAGAGAAAGCATTGCGTCATCAAATTCCCGATT
>JALUPA010000507.1 GCA_027054335.1 Ardenticatenaceae bacterium | reverse complement strand
GTTCAGTTTTCCTAAGCCGGTAACGGTGACGGGAGAGACGGCCGTGTCGGCGGCAAAATCCCGCTTCCGGTGGCAAAACCTGATTTACACGTCGGCGGGGCGGCGGGCGGGGCTGAAGTTGAGCCGATACCGCTGGCCGGTGGCGACGCTCAACATCACCTTGCAGCGATTATTAGCCCCACCCAAAGAAAGCGTGGCGCAACTGATTTCCGGGGTACAATACGCCGCTTCGGCCCGGCTGGCGCAACTGCTCTGGCTGGATGAGGGTCTGGATGATGGTGCGCTGCTGGATGGGAAAACGGCAATTGCCAACGTTCAGCAGCGGCAAGCGGCAGCCAACGGCTTTCCGCCCTACGCCTTTTTGCTCAAGGAATTAGGTCGAGACATGTTGGCCCGCGAGCAGGCAATTATTGCCGACGCCTTGCAAAATTGTGACGCTTTTTCCTGTTCAGCCAGCCAATTACCAATTACCAATTACCGATTATCGAACACCGGTAACCGATTACAAAACAATGGATTACCGTAAACCTGTCACTTTTGGCGAAAACTGGTCGCCCAGCCGCTACAAGGTTCTGCCGTATTTTGCGGAGGAGAAGCGGATAATGTTACGGTCGTCTACCCGCCTGATTCTGGATTTGGGCTGCGCGTCGGGGTGGAATATGAGCCGGTTTGGGCAGTACGGCCGTAGTTCTTTGGGCGTAGATGTTGTGCCGGAGCGGGTGCAGTTGGCTGCTCATCACGGCCCGGTAGCCATTGCCAGCGGCCTGGAACTGCCTTTCCCGGACGAGACGTTTGACGTAATTTACATTCAGCACGTCCTGCATCACATTGGCGACGTGCCGCGTGCTTTACGAGAGGTACGCCGTTGTTTACGGTGGGGAGGGACGCTGTTTTTGATTGAGACGGCCGAAGATAATCCGATTATCCGCTGGGGTCGTCGCCTTTACCCCAAATGGTTGGGCGACGAAATCAACGCGCCGTTCACCTACGCGGGTCTTAAGCAAACTCTGGCCGACGAGGGCTTCCGTGTGGAGAAGGCGGAACAGTACAGCGTCATCTTCTGGATGTGGGAGATTCTGCCCGACCAGTTTCCCGTTATGGAAAAGTTAACCCCTCTTTTCGTCCAAATCGAGCGCGTTTTTGCCAGACTATTCCGCCGTCAGTCAGCCCATTGCTACTACGTTGCCGTAAAAAATGGAGATGACTACAGATAGGAGAGTCCGCAGATAAAAATATCTGTGTGGGGAATAAAGGCGGCTGGGGGCGGTTTGTACGGAGGAGGCGGGCGGACGCGGGTTGCCGGGTGACAGTGGCGACGCCGACAGCGTTGGTTTCGTCCTGGATGGAGTAAACGTTGGAGCAAGGGGTGGATTCAGTGGCGATTGATGGGAAGGGAGGTGCGATTGGAAATGCAGCAGGTGTTGAGGAGGATTGGGGGGATACGGCCGTACTCGCTCACACCATCAGCGGGGAAGAGACAACGCTGCCTTGTGACGGTGTGGTTTTGGTGACGGATCGACTGCCTAACGATGCGCTTTACTGGGAACTGAAACCGGCGCTGGCGGACGGCCGTTTGGCCTCCCTGCGCCTGATTGGCGATGCGCTGGCCCCGGACATCATTGCCCAGGCTGTCTTTTCCGGTTACCGCGCCGCCCGCAAGTTTGATTCCCCGCCAGTTGAAGGTGTGCCTTTTCAAGTAGAAAGAACAGCCTTGTAAAATATTTGGTCGGGAAAATGAAAAATCTACGTTACCCTGTATAATCAGGGAGATAGCTTTCAATTTTGTGTTGTTTGAGTGGTTAGAAAGTTCTTTGCGTTTATGTATTGCGTTAAATATGTTTGGTCCCGGAGGCCTTATGGCAGAACAAGTTATATTACCCGCATTTCAGCCGAGTTTATTTAAGGATATGGCTGTGCCGAAAAAGAGCGCTAAAAATGCAGAATGGGGCACTTTCAAAGATAGTTTAAGAGCGCCCGTTCACCGTTGGTTTACGTATCCGGCCGGTTTTTCTTACAAAGCTGTTGAACATTCAATAGAACGGTACGAGGTAACAGCGGGACAAACAATTTACGATCCATTTATGGGATCGGGAACGACAAATGTTGTGGCTAAAACACGCGGCATCCATTCGTATGGTGTGGAGGCGCACCCTTTTGTATACCGCATTGCCAGAACAAAACTGAATTGGGATATTGCCTTGAGTGATGTGCTGGCTTTTATTAAATTGGTTAGACAAAAATTACCAGTTCTTTCTCAAGAAATAAAAGAATCTGATGATTTATTACTTGAGGATATATTTCCCGAACTGATTTTGAAATGTTATGAACCAGAAGCGCTGGTTGATTTACTGGCACTTCGCACACTGGTTTTAGAGGAAGATTTAGAAGCCGGCGTCAGAGATTTTTTCTTTGTCGTTGTAACGGCCTTGTTACGTGAGGTGTCTACTGCGGCAACGGGCTGGCCTTATATTGCGCCCAAAAAGCAAAAAGTAACTTCTCTGGACAAGGACGTTTTTACTGAGTTCAGTAATTTGTCTCGAAGAATGATAGAAGATATTGCCAAAATCAAGGAAATATCGGGAGGACGTTTTGAGCAGTCGGTTCACAGATTGCATAATGGCGATTCTCGAAACACAGAAGGTTTTATACCGGATGGCGTTGTAGATCACGTATTTACTTCACCGCCTTATCTGAACAATTTTGATTATGCGGATAGAACCCGTCTGGAGCTGTATTATTGGGGGGAAGCCAAAACCTGGGGAGACATTAGCAAGAACATTCGAGAGAAATTGATGACTTCTGCCACAACGCAAATTGCCAGAAGTAACCCCAAGTATAAAATCTCCCAGGAATTATGGATAGAATGTCCCGAAGTGGCTGGCTTTATAGCGGATGCGGTTGCCACGTTATCTGAACTCCGTAAGACAAAAGGTGGCAAAAAGAGCTATGATTTGTTGGTTGCGGGATATTTTAATGATATTTACCAAATTATTCGGGATGTATACCGGGTACTCAAACCCGGAACAAAAGCATTGTTTGTTTTGGGGGATTCTGCTCCTTATGGCGTTCATATTCCCACCGATGAGCTGATTGGCAAGATAGGAGTTTGTGTGGGTTTCCATCATTATGATATTGAAGTATTGCGTACTCGCGGAGACAAATGGAAAAAGAATCCGCAGCGTCATTCAATACCGTTGAGGGAATCAATAGTAATTTTGAGCAAGAGTTGAAATGGGTGAAAGAAAGCCGTCTTATCATGTAGCGAATCCTGGCAGCGCTTTGGGAGAGGCCATTGGCGCTGCTATGGAGAGAGCGCTTCAGGAGTTATTGTCTCGAATTGCGGATGAATATGGCTGTCATTATGTCACTTCTGGCGTACGCAAGACAAAAGCGGGGAAAAAGGCCAAGAAGCTGTTGATGTCTGATAATTATGGCAACCAGTATGATATTGATGGCGTTATAGCTGATGTTGCCATGCGTCCCTTGATTCTGATCGAGTCGAAGTATATTCGGTACAAGAAACATAACCGGGATAAAGGTAGCTGGATATGTACGGCTCATTCTGCCATCAGAAAAAGATATCACAGCTTGCGCAGTTCCATTGCCGTTTTGGCGGGTAGCTGGAGCAAATCTTCCATTGCCATGATGGAAAGTCACGACATTACTATATTTTTAATCCCGTTTGATGCAATTAGTGTGTTGCTGGCTGATTTTGGGGTTGATTTCCGGTGGGGCGAAAAGGAAAAAGAAAAAGCGTATGAGGCTTGGGAAAAATATAATCTCATGTCTGATGAGGAAAAGGCGCAGGTAGGACGCGCCATGATCCAACTTATCGAGGATAAACTTACTCGACGAATTGAAGCAATACTTGATGACAGTGTTGAACGTGAAATTGAAAAAATTATTATTGAATTGGTGTCTAACCTGGGTGAGGTCAAAGTAATCGAGTTTGAATCGGTTGACGAAGCTATTAGATTTTTAGAGCGGGAAGATATTGATTCGGTTTTTTTGAAAACGGATTCGTTAACATTGTTTGACCCTCCCCCCGAATATGGTTAGCTTCTCTCCATGACTGGCCCCAAATCTTCAATCTCTCATTCCCAATCTCCAATCTCCCAATCTCAAAAGGAATGGCTGCTTATTGCCTTGTTGCTGCTGATTATGGTGGTAAAGGGGGCGTTGTGGAGTCTGGCGTTTCCCTTGTGGCAGGGACCGGATGAGGATGATCATTATGCGGTGATTCAGTTTATTGGGGAAAACAGCCGTCTCCCTGACGTTGGCGACGAAATTTTACCGGACGAAATCACCCTGTCCCGCGAACTGGCGGACGTGGGGCGGCTGGATTATAACCCGGAACAGCGACAGGGGTGGAGCGATACGGCCGTTGGCCTGCGCGAAGCCGAATTTGCCCAACTGCCCGATGCCGCCCGCACCAGTACAGAACTGGGCATAACGGCCAAACTGATGCACGCCACCCCGCTTTACTACATGCTGGCAGCCGTACCGTACCGCCTCATCGGGTATGAGGGGGATTTGTTGGCGCGGGTGTACGTGCAGCGACTGCTGGTCGTGCTGTTGAGCAGCCCTATCGTCATTTTGGCTTACCTGATTGCCCGCATTTTGTTCCCCAATAACGAGTGGATGCGCCTGACAATTCCCACGCTGGTCGCCTTCCAGCCGCAGTTGACGCAGATGACGGCCGTCGTCTCCGTGGACGGTTTCTTTTTTGTTCTGTACTCCCTGCTCATTTACCTGTGCCTGCGCGTGCTGCGGGACGGGTTTGACTGGCGGTACGGCGCGGCGATGGGGGCGACGTTTGCCGCGGGCGTTTTGATCAAGCCGACGCTGCTCAGTTTTGCGCCGCTGGTGGCCTTGATTGTGCTTTATGACTGGTGGCGCAGCCAGGGCCGGCGCTGGCCGGTGTTTGGGGCGGCCGTTTTAATGAACGTCATCATTATCCTGCCGCTGGCCTGGTGGATGCAGCGCAGTTGGCGGTTGAATCAGGATTTGTTTTACTTTAATCCAGTGTTGAAGGGGCATCGCCTCATCCAGAACCCGTTTTACGATTACGCTTTCTGGACGCACTTGCGAGATTATTACCAGTCGGTGTGGGGCGGCATTTTTACGACGTGGTGGGCGCAGTTTGGCTGGCTGGATGCGCCGGTGGCCCCCTGGGTGTACCATTTGCTCCGTTTTTTGACGGCGCTGGCGATTGTGGGGCTGGTTTGGGGGCTGGTAAAGTTTTGGCGGGTACGGCCGTCGCTGGCGGAATGGCGTCAGGGCCAAACAACCGCGCCGGTCATTGTCTGGGCGTTTCTGGCATTGACCATTCTGGTTCCCATCGTCCTGCTGCAATTTTATGATTTGTCGTTCTGGCGGGAGTTTGGCAACGGCCGTGGCCTGCAAGGCCGCTACTGGCTGGGGACGATTATCCCCATGCTTACCTTTTTCCTCATGGGGCTGCTCCTCCTCACGCCGCGGCACTGGCGGCCGGCATTACATACGGTTCTGCGTGTTGGTATGGTCGTGTTTAATTTTTGGGCTTTGTTATACTACATTGTTCCGCGATATTATCTTTGATTTAGAATGGTTCAATCTTCAAGATTGAGCCATTCTTGGCACAGAAATGACATTATGTAAATTTTGGACGCAGATTAACGCAGATGACGCTGATTTTTGTCTTCAAATCTGCGTAAATCAGCGTTAATCAGCGTCCTGGAAAGAAACCAACAGGACGCCTGGATTGAAAAAATCTCCAATCTCCAATCTCCATAATCTCCCCTGGAAAATCACGGCCGTACTCCTCCTCATCCTCCTCATTCTCATCGCGGCGGGGCAGTGGCGCAGCACGGCGACGGGGGCGCAGGTGCAGGTTCCCATGTTTTACGACGCCCACTACCTGTTTCCCCGCCCCTGGACGCAGGAACAGGCCGCGCCGGGCGTGCCCGCTCCCGCGCCGCTGGCCTTTTACGGCGACAACACGGTGACGCAGCCCTTCATCAGCGGTGCGAATAACCTGACGATGCTGGAAATCTGGCTAGCGGGCGAGAAAGGAACGGCGGTAACGGCCGTATTTTCCCCAACCGATCACCGATCACTGATCACTGATTACCAGTCACCAATCACCGCCTATTCAGCCCAAATCATTCTGGATAAAGGCTGGGATGGTGGTTGGTACCGGTTGGCTGTGCCTCGAATTGGAGAGGCAGAAGGGCGGACGTTTTGGCTGACGCTGGCTGCGCCGGAAGCGACGGCCGAAAATCCGGTCATCACCCGCGCCGTGGGCGGGGACAGGCTGGGCGGGGGGATGCGGTTGAATGAATACGGCCGTCCCGGAAATATACAGCTGCGCACCTACGTTAGCGGCCTGTCTGCGCCAGACGCCCTTCTGGAGCAAACCATCCCCGATTTGTTCCGGCTGCGGCTGCGGCAGTACAAGCCGACTCCGCTCAAGGGAGAACTTTTTGCCATTTTGCTGGGAGTGACAGTCGTCCTGACCGTTTTGTATCTGGTGTTAGCTCGCCCGTCCGGGCAGTCGTGGCGAACGGTGTTGGGTTGGACGGCGGCGGGGTTGTTGGCCGCTTTTCTGTTGTGGCAACTGGGCGACGGCCGTATCCGTCTGCCTCTCATTACCTCGGCCATTTCTCTGCAAGAAAAAGCGATGTCATTACCACCAATCAACGACAATCTTCGCGTAGTCAATGATATGACTGCTGCTTTGTGGACCAGCCAGCGGGAACCGGAAGAACGCTTTTTTGATACGGCCGTGCGGCAAAACCGCCCCGCCATCCTCGCCCCGGCCGATTCCCGCATTGGCTACCCGCTGGACGTGCCGCCCAACGGCCGTTTCCGGGCGGGCGTGTTGGCGGAAAATGGCGCCATCCGGTACGCTGTCCTGTTCAACGGGGCGGAACTGGCGGCGGGGCCGGCAGGCGCGGAACCGGTCTGGCTGGATGTGGATTTGACGCCGCTGGCCGGGCAGTCGGGGCGGCTGGAGCTGGTTACGGAAGGGGTAGACGGCCGCCCGCAAGCCGTCTGGCTGCAACCGCAGCTGCTGGCGCGGGCGGATTGGCTGTTGGCGGAACTGCCGCCGGAGGCGCGGCCGGCCGGCCATCGTTTGGGGGACGGCGTGGAGCTGGCGGGGTACGCGGTGGAGGCGCTGCCGGAGAATCAGATGGCGGTGACGTTGTATTGGCGGGGGATACGGCCGTTAACGGAACAGGTCACCGTCTTCGTTCACGCCCTGGACGCCTCCAGCCAGGTTATTGCCCAACATGACGGCCAACCGGTGCAAAACAGCTACCCGCTCCCCGTCTGGCCGCCTGGCGTGATTGTGGCTGACCGGCACATTCTGACCCTGCCCGCCGACGCGCCCCCGCCAATCACCCTGGCTGTCGGCTTGTACGATCCTGTCACTCTGGAACGCTGGCCGGTAACAAACCCGGACGGCCGCGCGGCAGATGACGGCCGTATTCTGCTGCCGTTGCCGGAATCCTGGGAATACAATTTCCAGTCTGATACCGAAAGTACGCTAAAGCGCACTCGGAAACCCCGTCACGCATCACGTATCAAGTATCACGCCTCACCTTGTCACCTTGCCACCTTGTCACCTTGTCACCACGAGGTGTCCCCATGATCGCCCGTCTCAAAACGGCCGTCCGTTCCTCCGACGCCGTAGATGGTCTGGTGATGGCCGGGGCGACGGCCGTAGCCGGAGGGTTTGATTACCTGGTGCTTGTGGCTGCCGGGCTGCTGCTCAGTGATGGGGCGGCAATTGCTTTTTTGGCGGTGATGAACCTGCTCAAGATTGCCGAGCAGATGACCTGGGTAATTCGCAACGTGGTGGCGTATTACACGGCGGAATTGGCGGTGCAATCGGCGGCGTTGTCCCGGATTGGGGCGTTTTTGCGGGAGCGGTGGCGTTGGGCGTGGCGTTGGGGCGGGGGCACGGCCGTGCTGTTCATTCTGGCATCTCCCTTTTTGGCCCGGCTCGTCAACGTGGATTCGACAGGGGCATTGGCAGCAGCGGGGCTGACGCTGCTCCTCTTTTTTGTACGCCCGGTAACGGATGGCACACTGCAAGGGATTCAGAATTTTTGGGGGCTGGGCAGCGTGGCAGTCATGCAGTCAGTTTTGCGCTTTGCTCTGACAGTGACGCTCATCTGGATTGGCTGGGATGTAGCAGGAGCGGTTTTGGCGCTGCCGTTGGCGATGGGGGCGGGGTTGGGGTTGGCAGTTTGGTTATTACGGCCGTATTTCCGCACACCCCGCACGGCTGAGGCGCAAAAGGTCAGCCTGCGCTACTCTGCATTGACGCTGGTCGGTCTGTTTTCCTTTGCTTTGCTGGTATATGGGGACGCCATTCTGGTCAATCGCCTGTTTGCCCCGGTTGCGGCAGCGCAGTACACACCCATCAACATTTTGGCCCGGATGAATTTATTTATCCCGCTGGCTATTGGCATGGTGCTGTTCCCCAAAGCGACGCAGCGGCATGTTTTGGGGCAGGACGCCCGCCCCATGCTTTTACTGGCACTGGCGGCGACGCTGCTGCCGGGGCTGGCTTTGACGGCGCTCTATTTCCTCTTTCCGGGGCCGATTGTGGGGCTGGTGTTTCGTGGTCAGTACGCCAATCCGGGCGCGCTGCTGGGTTGGATTGGGCTGGCGACGACGTTGTTTGCCGGGGTGAATATCTGGCTGAATTATGCGTTGTCGCTGCGGCTACGGCCGTATATTTTTACCCTTGCCCTCATCGCCCTGGCCCAGATTGCCGCTTTTTTATGGGTGGCGGAAACGGTTACGGCCGTTGTTTATATTATGATTGGGGCGGGAATAGTGGGGAATCTGGCAGGGGCTATCTGGAGTTTGGGAGGAGGACAACGAATAGAGGAAGGAACGAATTTGCCTGATTAACGCAATTTATTTCTTCCCAAATTTGTTGTCCTCCCCTACGCGCTGAGGAATGTGAGGAAAGCGTCCTTCTCCACCGGGCCAAAATAATCGTTCAAATCAATTTCGGTGAATACGGCCGTTAACGCCCCCCGATCATAAGGCATGCCTACCAAAAACGATTCCAGTTCCGCCACGTCTCGTTGCCCGGTAAAATCGCCGTAGAATTTGATGGTTTGGATGCGCCCTTTGGTCACGTCAATGTGCGCTTCAATCGTGCCGGCCGGGAACTTTTCCTTTTGGCGGATGTTGAATTTGGGGGAACGGCCGTAATTCCATCCCCATCTCTTGTACCGCTCCGCCGCAATCCGATCAATTTGCTGCCAGTCCGCTCCGCTCAACTCGTAAGCAGGGATGTCGTTTGAGCCGAAAATGCCGCGCAGGAGGGCGGTGCGAAATTGGTACACGTCCATATCCTCCGCCAAAAGCTCCCGAATATTGGTCACAAAATTGCGGATCGATTGGACGGCGTTGCTGGTGATTTCCATCTGGCGCGGATTGATTGCCTTGAGCAGGTTTGCCAGATTGGTGTCAAAAAGCAGCGTGCCGTGACTGAACATCCGTTCTTTGGCAGCGTATTGGGCGTTGCCGGAAATCTTTTTGCCGTTGGCAAAGATGTCGCTTTTGCCGCGCAGTTCGGCGTCTACACCCAGCTCCTTCAACACAGTAATAACCGGATCGGTGAATTTGGCAAAGTCGTGCAGGTCGGCACGGCCGTTGGTCACAAAGCTGAAATTCAGATTACCCAGGTCGTGGTACACCGCCCCGCCGCCGGACAGCCGTCGCACGACGTGAATGTCATTGGCCTCCACAAAATCCAGATCGATTTCGGCGACAGTGTTCTGGTTGCGCCCGATAATGACGGCCGATTCGTTGATGTAAAACAGCAGCATCGGCTCGTCTACAAAGACGTTGCGCAGCAGATGTTCTTCAATCGCCAGGTTGATGCGGGGATCAGTTATGTTTTGGTTGTTTACGTATAACATAGTGTGTTACGTATTGCGTAATGAGTTTTATACGCAATACGGAATACGTGCAGAATAGTGGATGATGGTTTGTATCTTACATGGATTTTGGCCGTCTATCAACAAAATGAAACGCATATTGACTTTCACCTCGTTTGTATTACAATTCGTAATACAAATGGATTAGATGTTGGAGGATGCCATGATTACCGTCAGACTTGACCCAAAATTGGAGCAAACGATTAATAATATTGCCCGGCAAATGGGCATTAGCAAGTCGGAGTTAATCCGAAAAAGTGTCACGGAATTTATTGAAAAAACGGATAAACCTTCTCCTTGGGAATTGGGCCAGGGTTTATTTGGTACCTTATTTTTGCACGAAAACGTGCAAACAGAAGCGGTTTCTATTCATTTTGAACACTTTGTTGCAAACAGAGGGCATTTCTATTCCGAATTTGGGCATTGATTAGACCATTTTCGCATCTTGTGTCACGATCCTCAAAAAAGTTCATTTGACTTAGCACATGAGGAGCGTG
>JALUPA010000506.1 GCA_027054335.1 Ardenticatenaceae bacterium | reverse complement strand
GTACTCTTCCAGCCCAGTGGGATCGGCGATGAGGTCGGGCAGGTGGTTGTAGAGATGTTGTTTGACCCAGGTATCCAGGTGGAAGGCGCGTACCATTTGGCGGCAGCGGATCAGGCGGGGATCGTCTGTTTGGTGGGCGGTAGGGGTCAGAGTGATGGTGAGGCTGTCGGCGGGGGTGAGGGGGACGGCCGTAACCCTAAGCGCCGGCCATTGGGAATCGTATTCAGTGGTGATGGAGGCTTTTTTGTCATTGATAGTGGCGGATACGGCCGTAGCCTCCATTACCCCGCGAAATAACAAAGACCAGGTGCGGGAAGCTGGCAGATGGGACGTCTTTCCCTGGGCCGGGCCAATGTGTACTTGCCAGGCATTTTCTGACCAGGATTGGCGGATGGGGATGAGGCTGTATTCAGCCAAGTTATTGTCTTCGTATAGCGAGAAAGTATTGTCTGCGCCGGGGAAGAGGTGAATTTCCAGCGTGTCCGGGGTTGCGGTGTTGTTGTCGTCTGGTTCGGGAGCCAGGGGAATGATCGCCCCGCTTTTGGCAAAGATGGGAATGTCGGCGAGACGGCCGTAAACAGCCTGCCAGCCATCGCCCCCGTAAGACATCCCGTCAAAAAAGCCAAACCATTCTCCCGGTGGCAGCCAGACCACCTGACGGCTGAGGCGGGTGTCCGGGTCGGCGGGGGTGGTGAAGGGAGCGGCCAGCAGTTCGCTGCCGAAACTGTACTGGTCAGGGCAGTGGTACGCTTGCTCGTCGTTGGGGTAATCGTGGTAGAGGGAGCGGATGAGGGGCCGGCTGGCGGTGTGATTGCGCCAGGCCATCGAGTAGAGGTAGGGGATGAAGCGGTGGCGCAGGCGCAGGGCGTTGCCGGTAATTTGGGCGGTTTTCGCGTCCCAACCCCAGGGGCGGCGCTCGTGAAAGGGGTTGTTAGTGGAATGCAGGCGCAGGATAGGGCTGAAGAGGCCAAACTGCACCCAGCGCGTGTACAGTTCCGCCTCCTCGATGCCGCCCATGTGCCCGCCGATGTCATGGCTCCACCAGCCGTAGTTGACGTTGGCGGCCGTGGCGGTGAAATAGGGTTGGAAGGCCAGTGATTCCCAGGAGACAACGGTATCGCCGGAGAAGCCGATGGGGGTGCGGTGACTGCCCAATCCGCCCCAACGGGAGAAGATGAAGGGGCGTTTTTTGCCATCCCGGCCTAAATCGTAAAAGTGGAGATGATTCAGCCAGGGCAGCGGATCGAGGCCGGATAAGTTGGAGGTAGTTCCTTGCTGCCAGTCCATCCACCAAAAATCTACACCCTCAGCTTCCAGAGGGTGGTGCAGCAGTTCAAAGTAGGCGCGGGTGAATTGAGGGTCGGTGATATCGAAGGGGATGGGTTCTTGCGCGGCGGGATCGCAGCCCAGACGTTGGGCCATTGCTTCGTATGGCGCTTCGTGGGGCCAGACGCCTTCGGCCGGATGGAGGTTGAGGGCGGTTTTCAGGCCGCGTTGGTGCAGAGCTTTGAGGAAGGCGGGCGGGTCGGGGAAGAGGTCGCGGTTCCAGGTGTAGCCTGTCCAGCCGCTGGCGGCATTGCCGGTGTCGGTGACGTGCCAGTCCATGTCTACGATGCAGACGGCGAGGGGGACGCGGTGGGCGGCAAATTCGTCCATCACCCCCAGCAGTTCGGTGACGGTGTAAGCCCAGTAGCGGCTCCACCAGTTGCCCAGCGCCCAGCGGGGAATGAGGGGGGCGGGGCCGGCAATCCGGCTGAAATCGCGCAGGGCGGCCGGGTAATCCTGGCCGTAGCCGAAGAAGTAGAGGTCCTGGTAGCCGGGCGGCACGTGGCGCGGTTCCAGCCAGCCATCTTTGTGGAAGACCAGCCGGGGTGTATCATCATAGACGGCCCAGCCGCTGCGGGAAATGAGGCCGTCTTCCAGGGGGATACGGCCGTCAGCCCGATCCAGGGTGCGTGCCGTGCCTTTCAGGTTGCAGGGATCATCATCGCCAACATGCCAGACTGCGCCGCTTTGGTTGAGGGTGATGTGCAGGCTGTCGGGAGAGAAATCGCCTCCCTTGTAAGTCAGGGTGAGGTGGGCGGTGGTGATTTGGATACGGCCGTTTTCTTCCACCACGTTAAAGTCGGGCACAGGCAGGCGGCGCGTCCAGAAGGTCTGGCTGGGGCGGTCTTCAAACTGGCCGGTGGGGCAGTATTCCAGGCGCAGCAGGCGGCTGGTGAGGACGGTGAAGCGGGCGGTGGGGGTGGTGATGACGGCCGTGGGGTCGGCCACCGGGTCAAATTGGATGGGGAAGGATTGGGTGTAGGTCATGGTTTCCTTGTTGGGCGATTTGGCAAATCGCCCTACGGGGTTAGGCGGACAAAAAGCCGCCGTCTACGGGAATGGCCGCGCCGGTCATGTAGCTGGTCAGGTCGCTGGCTAAGATGAGAGTGACGCGGGCTACTTCGTCGGCATGGCCCATGCGGCCCAGGGGTAGGCGGGCTTTGAAGTTGATGCCGTCTTTGATGAGGCCGGGACTTTTCCAGGCTTGCCGGGCGGCCGCTTTAGTTCCCTGGGTGACGATGCCGCCGGGCAGGATGACGTTGGCCCGGATACCGCTACGGCCGTAATCTCTGGCCAGGGCGCGGGTGAGGGCGATGACGGCCGCTTTGCCGGTGGTGTAGTGGGCCAAATCTTCCTTGAAGGGCAGATGAGCTTCGATGGAACTGACGTTGACGATGACGCCGCTTTGTTTGTTTTGTTTGCGCCGGCGGATGAAATGCTGGCACATCCAGTAGACGGCCGTAAAGTTGATGTCCGTCACTTTTTGCAATAACGCTTCATCCGTTTCCAGAAAATCGCGGAAGGGGAAGATGCCGGCGTTGTTAACGATGATGTCCGGTTCTGCGCCTTCGGCCAGCCCCTCCCAAAAAGTATCAATCTCGCTTTTTTGGGAGAGGTCGAGGGTGTGGGGTGTGATCCGGACGGGGCAATGGGCCAGGGATTGGGTGACGGCCGCAACGCCCGCTTCGTCAATGTCCAGCAAATGCAGGTTGGCTCCGGACTCGGCAAAACGTCGGGCTGTGGCTTCCCCCATCCCCGCGGCGGCTCCGGTGATGACGGCCGTTTTGCCCGCCAGGGAGATTAATTCTATGAGAGGTTTGTTTTCGTCCATATAGTTTCCTGATTTGTAGGACGATTTTGTAAATCGTCCTCTGGGCGATTTACAAAATCGCCCTACGTGATTGAAGCGGCGCTTGCGGCTTAATTATAACGTGAAATATATGGAAAGGCGTTACCATCTGCCCTGTAAAAATAGAGTGCTGTACTAAAATTGCGACCAGGGCGTGAGGTTCCTCCCGTTGTTCGGATGACAACGCCAGATAATACGCAATACGCATCACGCATCACGAGGGAAATATGGGCAGGGCATTGGTAGACGTTAGAGTGTTGCA
>JALUPA010000505.1 GCA_027054335.1 Ardenticatenaceae bacterium | reverse complement strand
CGAGATCTATCTACCTTGAGCCGGCCGTGGCGGAACGAGGGAAACCGTTGTTTACCTCCCCACAACGTACCCCCCAGCGCTCCGCCACCCAATGACCCTTCTTTACTTTTATAGATGCCCGGCCAGTAAGCAAATTCCCCCTCGCCAATCTGGACGAACGTGATGTTCATCTCGTTCTCGCTGGCGCTGAACTGCTTTTTCAGGGCGCGGAGGCACGGTTTTACGGCCGTCGCTTGCGATAAATCTATCCTACGGCGGCGCAGGGGCAGGCCATACCGGTAATACTGCACGGGCAGGAAGCGTTGGAAAGCTACTTCCAGCAAGGCGACGCCAATAAAAAAGTAAGCCAGCCAGATGAGGATGTCGGGTGATTCGGTCATGGCGCGGGAGTGACGGCCGTTTTGGCCTGCTCCAGTTGGGCTTGCAAGGCGGCGGCTGACGTGCCGCCGGGCACGTTCCGGTTATTCAGGCTGGCGGTGATGGAGAATACGGCCGTTACGTCCGCCGCAAATTTGTCACTGATACCTTGCAGTTGGGCCAGCGTCAATTCCGTCAGCGGCACATTCTGATCCTCGGCCAACTGCACTACTTCCCCCACCAGATGATGCGCCTGCCGGAAGGGGACGCCCTTTTTCACCAGGTAGTCCGCTAGATCGGTGGCTAACAGGCTGGGTTCCAACTGCGCCGCCATCCGTTCCGGGCGCAGCGTCAGGGTGCGCAGCAGCCCGGCCATCACCGGCAGGGTCAGGCTGAGGGTGTCGAAGGCGTCGAAAACCGGTTCCTTGTCCTCCTGCAAATCTTTGTCGTAGGTGGAGGGCAGCCCTTTGAGCGTGGCTAACAGGCCGGTCAGGTTGCCCAGGAGGCGGCCGCTTTTGCCCCGCGTCAGTTCCAGGGTGTCCGGGTTCTTCTTTTGGGGCATCAGGCTGGAGCCGGTGCTGTAGCCATCGTCCAGGCGGACAAAGCCAAATTCGGCGCTGCTGAACAGAACGAGCTGCTCGGACAGGCGGCTGAGATGCAGGCCGATCATCGTGGCGGCGTACAAAAAGTCGGCCACAAAATCCCGGTCGGATACGGCGTCCAGGCTGTTGGGGCTGATGGCGGCAAACCCCAGCGCGTCGGCCAGGGCTTGCCGGTCAACGGGGAAGGCTGTCCCGGCTAAGGCGGCGGAACCGAGAGGGAGGACGGCCGTGCGCCGCCGCGCCTGGGCCAATCGTTCCCCATCCCGCACTAACGGCCAAAAGTGGGCCAGCGCCCAATGCCCCCAGGTGATAGGTTGGGCGTGCTGTAAATGGGTGTAGCCGGGCAGGGGCAGGTTCAGGTTGGCTGCCGCGCTGGCAATCAGGGCGTCTTGCAAATCGGCCAAATGTGCTTGCAACTGGTCAATGGCTTGCATCACCCACAGGCGGAAATCAGTGGCTACCTGATCGTTGCGGCTGCGCCCGGTGTGCAGTTTGCCCCCGACCGGCCCCACAATTTCGGTGAGACGGCGTTCTACGGCCGTATGCACGTCCTCATCCCCCGGTGCAAAGAGAAACGAGCCGTCCGCCAGCTCCTGCCGCACCCGTTCCAGCCCGGCCACAATAGTTTCTGCCTCGGCCGGCGCCAATACCCCGGCCCCGACCAGCCCGTTGGCCCAGGCGATACTGCCGGCAATGTCCTCATCCGCCAGCCGCACGTCAAAGCGCAGGCTGGCGTTAAACTCATCTACCAATGCGTCCGTCTCTTTGGCGAAACGGCCGCCCCAAAGTTTGCTCATAGAGTTTCCTTTTTCGCTATGGGTTGACGCTGGTTTTTCGGCAAAATTGATTGAATAAGCTGTTTCCATTTGCTGTCTCCAGCGATATGAGTATCTTCAAAGCCATTATATAACGATCCTGGTTGGATACGAACCGATGATTTTTTTATCCGTCTAATCCGTGTTTCGGGGATAGTCTTCGTTTGGGCCAAAAGGTGTAGGACGATTTTGCAAATCGTCCGGGCGATTTGCAAAATCGCCTTACAATGGGCGAAACGAAGACCACTCCCCGTGTTTCTATTACGTCATGATCGATAGTCGGCGTTGATGGTGATGTAGGCGTGGGTGAGATCGGAGGTCCACACGGCCGTACTGCCCGCACCCAGTCCCAAATCCAGCCGAATTTTGAAGGCGTCCTGGGCAAAAACGGCCGCCGCATCCGCTTCCGCGTAACCGGTGGGCGTGCCGTTGGCTACCAGTTGCAGATCGTCCGGCTGCTCTACGCCAATCCACAAGTTCATCTTGTATTGGTCTAAGGATACCCCGGCCCGGCCTGCCGCCGCCAGAATCCGGCCCCAGTTGGGGTCGCTGCCGGCGAAAGCAGTTTTGACCAGGGGCGAGGTAGCGATGGTGTTGGCGACCTGGTGGGCTTCCGCGGCGGAGCGGGCGCCTGTTACCTGAATTTCTACAAATTTGGTAGCCCCTTCGCCATCCCGTACGATCATTTGCGCCAGTTCGCGGCACAGGTAGTTGAGGGCGTCGCCAAACTGGGCCTGACTGGCCGCATCGGTGAGGGATACGTTGCTGGCGCCATTGGCCAGGAGCAGGATGGTGTCGTTGGTGCTGGTGTCGCCGTCTATGCTGATGCGGTTGAAGGATTGGTTGACGGCCGTTTCCAGCAGCTCTTGCAGCTCGACAGCCTCCACAGCCGCATCTGTGGTCACTACGGCCAGCATCGTCGCCATATTAGGGTGGATCATCCCGGCCCCTTTGGCCATTCCGCCAATGGTGACTGTACCTTCGGGTAAATCTACGGAGACGGACAGGTGTTTGGGGATGGTGTCGGTGGTCATTATGGCTTTGGCGGCGGCACGGCCGTTTTCCGGGGAGAGGTATTGGGCTGCGGCGTTAATCCCGGCTTCGATTTTGTCCATAGGCATCTGCACGCCAATCACGCCGGTGGACAGAACCAGTACCTGCTCCGGCGTGCCGGTCAGGGCATTGGCGGCGACGTATTGCATCCGCCGCGCATTCTCGATGCCCGGCTGCCCGGTGCAGGCGTTGGCATTTTTGGCATTGATGACGACGGCCCGGATGATGCGGTTATCTATAGCCAGCGTTTCCCGATCCACGATGACCGGGGCGGCAGCGACCTGGTTTTGGGTGAACATGGCGGCTGTGACGCAGTTCTGTTCAGAGAAGATGAGGGCTAAATCGAGTTGATCGTTTCCTTTAAGACCGGCGGCGATGGCTGCGGCCGTAAATCCCGCCGCTGAGGTTACTGTACCTTCCTGATTGATTTGCATGGTTTATTTCCTTTGTGTTATAGGTTGCAGAGTTGCAAGGCGGCAGGGTGCTTTGTCACTTTGCCGCCTGCCACTTTATAAATTGTCCCTCTAAACAGGCTGATTGGCAAAATATAAGCTCGGTAAATGGCGCTTAGTCATTGTCCAGAAATTAGTTCGTAGTAACGACTTTAGTCGTCCAGACCACTAAAGCGGTTACTACAAACCAAAACGGGAAGTAATTTTTAGATGATTACTTGGCGTACTGTTCACCAACAAAAGATGGGCAGTGCCAGGAAACGGTAAGTTACGCATGAGTACCGGTTGGCGATATTCGACGCTTATTTATCTGCCTGTTATAATGCCTGTCGGCTGTAAGCCATTATCCAAAAAGATTATTTTATACGAGGACGAATCAATGAGTTTGCAAGCATTAGCCCCTTACGTGGCTGTTATCGAAATTGTTCTGGCCGTGGCCCTGACCATTTTAGTATTGTTACAAACCAAAGGCTCTGACCTGGGCAGCTTTATGGGCGGCGGCGGTGATATGGGCGGCGGTTTCCGTACCCGGCGCGGCATCGAAGCAACGTTGTACCGCGTGACCATCATCACCTCTATCCTTTTCTTCCTGAATACGATTGTAGGTTTTCTTGCCTGGGGTGAGATTTAGGCGTATTCAATATTCATGGGATTTGCGTGAAGCGTGATGCGTGAAAACGTGATAGCTTTTCACGTTTTCACGCATCACGTTTTCTGTTACCATGAGATTTAATCTTCGCTGGCAGATTTTACTGGCGGTACTGGCCTTTAGTCTGACGGCCGCGCTGCTCTCCTTTCAGGTACGTTCTGCCAGTTTGTGTACCACGCGGGTCCCGGCTGCCGGCGGCGTCTTTGTCGAAGGAATGGTGGGGCTGCCCCAAACCCTCAATCCTTTGTTGAGCGATCCCTACCCGGTAGACCGGCAGTTGGTCAGTTTGATTTTTGATGGACTGACGCAGGTGGATGCTTCCGGGCAGATTGTGCCCGCCTTGGCAGAAAACTGGTCGGTGAGTGAAGACGGCCGTACCCTGCGTTTCGTTTTGCGGGATGATATTGCCTGGCATGACGGCGAGCCGGTGACAGCGGTCGACGTGGCTTTCACCTACGGCCTGATGCAGGACGAGAATTTCCCCGGCCCGGCGGCTTTGAAGAACCTGTGGCAGTCTGTCACCATCAACCAGATTGACGACCAGACCATCGAGTTTGTTCTGACAGAACCTTACGCTCCCTTCCTCAGTGAAACAACCCGTGGCATCTTACCGGCTCATCTTCTGGCAGGGGTGACGGCCGCATCCCTGGCTGAACATCCCTTTAACCAATCCCCTGTAGGCACTGGCCCCTGGATGGTAAACGCCAACCAGGATTGGCCGCAAAACGGCCGTCTCCAACTCTTGCCCAATCCTCTGTTCTGGCGGGAAGGGACACAGATTCCTGTCCTGGAATATCAGTTTTTCCCGAACGAAGCGGCTTTGGCGGAGGCTTTTGCTGACGGCCGTGTCCAGGCCATGAATACCGTCTCCCCGGAGATGCTGCCGGACGTGGCGGCCATCCCCGGCGTGCGTCTGTTTACGGCTGAATCCCCCCGCTACACGGAACTGCTCTTCAACCAGGGCGAAAATGGCGCATCTTTGCTCAAATCAGCCGAGGGGCGGCAGGCATTGGCTTATGCGTTGGATCGAAACGCAGTGGTGGACAGGGTGTTAAACGGGCAGGGCTTGCCTTTGGAAGGGCCGTATTTACCTACCAGCTGGGCTTACAATCCGGCAGCATTGACGCAGTATCAATACGATCCCACGGCAGCACAGTTGGCTTTGTCGGCGCAGGGATGGGAGAGGGTGGAGGGTGTACCGGTACGCCGCAACGAGGCAGGCGACCCGCTGCAAATTCGGCTGCTGACGCTGGCCGGCGCGCCGCATGAACCGTTGGCGGAGGAGATTGCCTGGCAGTGGGCGGATATTGGTATTGATACGGTGGTGGAAACGGCCGTAGATGGTGTGGCATTACGGGCGTCTTTGGCCGAGGGGGATTTTGACGTGGCTTTGGTAGACGTCACCCCGCCGGTAGACCCGGATTTGTATGATTTTTGGAGTCAGGAAGCAATTATCCGGGGGCAGAATTACGGCCGTTGGAACAACCGGAATGCCAGCGAGGCTCTGGAAAACGGCCGTCAGATTTGGCCGGTGGCAGAGAGACGGCCGTATTACGACACCTTCCTGCGCCTGTTCAACAGTGATTTGCCCGCCCTGACCCTTTACCAGCACGCTACGACCTACACCCTCAGCCCCACCGTCGAGCAAGCCGAAATCGGCAAAATCACCCAACCCCGCGACCGGTACAAAACCTTTGCCCAATGGTTCCTGCTGTATCGTGATGTTTCTATTGTTTGCCCCGTAGAAGACGCCACACCCATCTCAGAGTAATAATGAAGGTTGGATCGCTGGTTTTTCCTGTACAAATGTGTTCCGCTGCGGCTGGAAATCTTAGCAAATGATTATGTTGGTCGGTGCGCTCTGCTTGCGTTTTCTGCTATAATGCAGGTTAGAACTTTTCTGCAAGAAGATAGTATTATTAAAACTTTTCCATAATATGGAGGATTTTCACAATGGGTAGTCTAGGTGTTCCCGAATTACTGATTATTTTGGCAGTTGTTGTACTCATTTTTGGCGTCGGTCGCATCAGTAAAATTGGCGGCGAATTGGGTAAAGGCATCAAGGCCTTCCGCCAAGGCGTTAATGAAGGTAAAGGCGATGAGGAAAAGGCCGCAGATAGTGATGAAATGGCTGAGAGTAAAGAGATAGGCTCAGAGACCAAAGCATAACTGGCGCAGCTTAATTGTTTGGATAAGGCGGCATGGATAATTTCTTTGGCATTGGCCTGCCGGAACTCATTTTAATTTTGGTGATTGCCGGCATCGTGATGGGGCCGGAGCGCATCGTTCTGATTGCCCGGTGGTTGGGCAAAACGACGGCGCAGTTGCAATCTGTGTCCCGCGCTTTTGTGCGCCAGCTTCATGCTGAACTGGATGGCGTGGACGATGGAGACGCCTTCAAGGACGTTATGAATGAGTTGCAGGGTTTGCGGTCTGAATTGGAAAGCCTGAAAGGTGAATTTACGTCTATCGCCACTGGTACGGTGAAAGAAAGTAAGGACGTCATTCAGGAGATAGAGAATTCCATCAAGCCGCCTTCGCTGCTGCCGCCGGAAACAACGACAACCACAAAGGCCGCTTCCCCTTCGCAAAACGGCAACAAAAACAAAACTTCTGCCAATGGCGCTGATCAAAGCGACGACAAAACAGTTACCGCCAGCCCCTCGTTGCCTAACATACTCGAAATCCCCGATGACCCAGAATAATGGCTGAAGCAGACGAAACCGTCACCCACATCCCGGACGAACCGGAACCGGAAGAAGAAATAGTTCAGATGTCTTTGCTGGATCATCTGAATGAACTGCGCATCCGGGGCACCTGGGCGCTGGGCGCTTTGTTTGTGGGTACCATGATTGGTTTTGTTTTTGCCGAGCCGCTGCTGGAATATCTGATGCAGCCTTACCTGGATAGTGTGCCCCAGGCGGCAGCCGGATTGCAAACCTTGCGCCCCACTGAGGGAATCGAGACATTTTTTAAGGTTTCTTTGCTGTTTGGCGCCATTTTAGCTATGCCCATGGTGGTGTATCAGTTTTGGCTGTTTATTTCGCCCGGCCTGACTTCTAAGGAAAAGCGGTACGTTTATATTTTTGTGCCCAGCGTTCTGGCGCTTTTTCTGCTGGGTATTTTGTTTGCCTGGTTTGTGTTGGTGCCGGCGGCCATTAACTTTTTGGCTAATTTTATGCAGGACGTCTTCCGCACTGAGTGGACGGGGCAGGATTACATCAGTTTTGTGGTGCGGATGGTTTTTTGGCTGGGTATCAGTTTTGAAATGCCTATTGTAATGTATTTTATGGCGCGATTGGGCATTGTTACGGCCGTTGTCCTGAAAGATAACTGGCGTTACGCTATCGTGGGTATTGCTGTTTTGGCCGCCATTATCACGCCCTCTATTGACCCGGTGACCATGCTGTTAACGATGGCTCCTCTCCTCGTTTTGTACATTATGAGTATTTTGTTGGCGCGGGTTGGTCAGCGTCAGTTTGAACGGTCTATGGCCCTGGATTCAGACCTCGATCCGGCCGAGTAAGCTCATATTTACCCCATTTTTCCGACCGGTTCTGGCGGTCTTTCCGCCACCGGCTGCCGCTGGGACTGGCTTTCTTTATGATGAAGTCGAGTTGGAATTGGGAACACATCTGCGGCTATCATCCTGGCTGGAACCTAGCCGCAGGCAAATTGAAAACCATTTAACGCCCTTACGTGTGCCTGCCTGGACAGACGCAGAGGCTGGTTTATGAGTCGATGCAAATCCTGATCTTGTGATCCCAAACTGCCAGCAGAATTCCCCAAAGTGTTTTTTCCTTTCATTTTTTACAAAACCCATTACAAAAGCCGGATACGTATAGGAAAATTGTCCTGTATTGGCTTTTTTTGGTATTATTTTAGTATGGTAAAGGGAAAGTTTTTGCTACAATCGGTTTTGCATTGGAGCTAACACCCCTGCCAAAATTATCCATCACCCTATATTGAATCTGGAGGAAGATTGATGTTGGTGAAACGTGTTACCTTGGTAAGCATTGTTGTATTGGCGTTACTTATTGTTGGCTTGGCGTTAGCTCCAGGATTTGGTCACATGACAGCCGGTCAATTCTGGACAGGCGGTCAATTCTGGACGGGCGGTCAGTTCTGGACAGGCGGTCAGTTCTGGACGGGCGGTCAGTTCTGGACGGGCGGTCAATTCTGGACAGGCGGTCAGTTCTGGACAGGCGGTCAGTTCTGGACAGGCGGTCAGTTCTGGACGGGCGGTCAGTTCTGGACAGGTTAAACCCAGGTTTATACATATACCTGGCATAGTGGAAGAAAGGAGAAGAACGGCGATGGCATCATGTCATCGCTGTTCTTTATTTTGGGGGACAAGCAGAGAGTATGAGTTATTTGCGCCAGCATTGGCAGGAAGTGCTGTTTTTACTGATCTTATCGATTGTGTGGTTTGCTATTGGTTGGCTGATACGTGATTATAACCTCACTGCAAACCAGGATGTGGCTCTTTTTGCTCAGGCTCGCCAGGAACTGCTCGATAATTTTGCTCTGGACAGGCCACCCGCCAACGAATTGACTTACGCGGCCGTGCGGGGCATGGTTAGTCAACTCGATGATCCCTATGCTGCTTTCATGGAACCGGCTATTGCCAGCCGGTTTATGGCAGATTTGGCCGGGGAGGCGGGTGTTATTGGCCTATTCCCGGAAAAAAGCAACGATGAATTTGTCGTGACAGTAGTTTTGCTTGATGGGAGCGCGGCTCAGGCCGGTTTGCAAGAGGGTGATGTGCTGCTTTCCATTGATGGCTTTGATTTAGACGAAACGACAACCGGGGCAGACGTGGCTTTGCTTTTGCGTGGCCCGGTAGGGTCTGCGGCGCAGTTGGTCGTGCGGCGGGGGGATGAGGTGTTGGAATTTGCCCCGGTACGAGCGGTGCGTTCCGTCGTGACCGATCCGCAAATACTGGACGGAGATGTGGCTTATTTTGCCCATCACACCTTCACGACCAATGCCCCGGAAGAAGTAGGCGCTGTGCTGGATGATTTGTTGGCGCAAAACCCCAGAGCCATTATCTGGGACATGCGCAGTAATGGGGGCGGTTCGAT
Source organism: Ardenticatenaceae bacterium (assembly GCA_027054335.1). Taxonomy (GTDB): domain Bacteria; phylum Chloroflexota; class Anaerolineae; order Promineifilales; family Promineifilaceae; genus JAJRTP01. Next base: position 17,058 of record JALUPA010000505.1, on the reverse strand, counting down.
GGAGGCAGCCCAGAGTATCCTCAGTTATTTTGTTGCGGAGGGGTTGTTGTTTACGGCGGAGTTGAAGGGGGGCCGGGTACAAGAGTTTGTGTCTAATGGCGACGGCCGTGCCGCCGATATTCCGCTCGTACTGTTAGTAGGTGAACACACCTTTTCCGCTGCCGAAACCAGCGCCGCCAGCATCCAGGACCGGCAGCGAGGGACATTGATTGGCGGAACTACCTTTGGCAAAGGCACAATACAGAACACCGTGCCTCTTGTAGGGGGCAGCGCTTTACAGTACACCATCGCCAAATGGTTGTCACCCAACGGTACCTGGTATGATGGCCTTGGCGTCTCCCCCGACATTGCGGTGACAGACGATCCGGCGACGCCGGAAGATGAAGTTTTGCAGTTTGCGCTGGAATATTTGCGGGAAGAGGTTGGAGATTGACGATTACCCAGTTACTCAATTACCAGAGATCATTTTCCGTGATGCGTAAAATGCCGTCTTCTTCGATTTCCGGTGTCTTTTGGGGTTGACGGCGATGCACCAGCCAATAAGCGGCGATGCCCCCGCCGATTAGACCAAAGAAATGTGACTGCCAGGAGATACCATTCCCTCTGGGAATAATCCCCCAAATGATACTGCCATAGAAAAAGATGACCAGCGCCGCCACAGCTACGTTGAGAAGGCGGCGATCATACCAGGCCATCATTAAGAGGAAGCCAAAAAAGCCAAAAACCAGGCCGCTGGCGCCAATGTGTACGGAACCGTTTTGCCCAATCAGCCACGTGCCCAGACCACTGATCAGCAAAATGGTGATAAATGCCCGTAAAAAATCCTTGACGCCGCGAGAGAGGATGATCAGGCTGCCCAGGATGAGGATGGGCATGGTGTTGGCCATGACGTGCCCCATGCCGCCATGCAAAAATGGCGCCCAGATGATGCCATACAATCCGCTGACGGTGCGGGGCCGTATACCGTATTGATCCAGACTGCCATTAAAAAACAGGCCGTCTGTCAGCTCAGTCAACCAAATTAAAATAACAAGACTACCCAGGATGGCAATTGCCGGTTTAAGTTTTTGCCACAGATGGTTACTGTTTGAATTATTTTGCATAAGTTTCCTTCGGTATTGCCTTATTTGGGAGGTAATCACCCATCAATACCAATACGCAAAAATGGGTATGTGGTTGCGTTACGGATAGATTGTGGCTCTATGCCTCTGCGATCTCCAAGACCTCAGAGGTATGTTAAGTGTCAGGTTCTGCGGGTTTCGGTGGCGTGACGACAGTTACGGTGACGGTGGCTGGCGCTAATTGTACCTTCAAGCCGTCGGGGGCAGTAATTTCCGGTTCCACTTCTGTTTGCTGCGCTTCGGTCAGTTCGGCCGCATTGATAAAAACCTGCACCATATCGGGATGGGCTTCAATATCTTGCAGGATGGGTAGGGGGCCGCTGAGGAGCAGGTCAATAGTTTCTGGCTGGACGGTGACGGTTATGCCTTCGACTACGTTGAACAGTTCCACCTCGCGGGTCAGGGACAGGTCGCCGCTGCGGGTAGTGATTTGGGCGATGACGGTGACGGTTCTAACCGACTCACCCTCGGCGGTGATCACTTCTACTTCTGCCGGAATGGCCAGGGGGACGTCTACGGTGAGCTGCCCGGTGGCCTGACTGATGTCTACGGGCAGGGTATCTACGTAGCTACCGATCTCGTTGAGTACGGCCGTATCCCCCTGAATAGTCACCACTGATGGTTCAACTGACAGACCGCTTAACCAGTACCCTTCCGGCGGCGTGCCGGTAGTAATGGCCCGGATGCCTACGTCGCGGGCGTTTTGCTTGCGCGTTACGGCCAGACTAACCTGGGTTTGATTGGGGTCCACGGTAACGCCATCTACCCGGTTGCCTTCTGTGTCTAAAGCCAGCAACGGCCGTATCTCTTGAATAGAGGTGGTGGGATTATTTACAGACAAGGTGGCCTGCACCGTATTTACCTGGTCTACCAAAGGCTTCGGCCCGGAAACGACGGCCGTATCCGGTGCAGCAATGGGTGCGCCTACAATTTGGTATGCTGCCGAAACCGTTTGATCCTGTAAAGCGACCGTCACAGAAAATGTTTTGCTGATATTCTCCGCCAGTTCCACACTGATGACTGCCGGTTCGACGCGCATGATTTCTACTTGGGGCAAGTTTGTATTGACATTGACTTCGACCTGCTGCAAACCAGGCGGCAAATCTGCCAGAGAAGCAACAGCCTGGAAAGCGCCGGAATCGAGGCTGGGCAGCATTTGGGCCGTCGTCTGCACTTGTACGGAGATCGTATCCGGCGGATTGTTCATAATTACCAGGTTTTCCGGTAAATCTTCCAGGCGCAGTGTCACCCCTTCGTAAACCGGCCGTTCTGTGGGATTGGTTTGCTGGATGACGAAAGCCCAGGCAGTTAGGGCCAGGATCAGGGCCACAAACAGCGTAAAAAGCGCGTGCCTCCAATTGGGGCTGGTAATTTTCTTTTTGCTCTGCCGGTAAGATTTTTTCAGGTTATGGATAATGCCGGAAAATGTGAGGGCATTTGGTTCATCAGCTTCACCGGTGTAGAAGTCGGCGATTTGCTGCCGGGCTGTTTGTAAATCCACGTTGCTTTGTAAACGGCCGTCGCGCGTGTAAGAAATGTGCCCCGTTTCTTCACTGACAATCAATACCAGAGCGTCGCTTTGTTCGCTCATCCCCACAGCTGCCCGGTGCCGGGTACCGTAGCGTCGGCCCCGGCCATTCATCGCCTTTTCTGTCAGGGGCAGAACGCAGCCGGCCGCTGTCACCTGATCGCCGCGAATGATGACAGCGCCATCGTGCAGGGGTGTTTTGTCGTGGAAGATGGTCAAGAGGAGTTCGGAGGTGACCCGGCCGTTTACCGGAATGCCGGTAGCCACCACGTCGTCCAAAGATATGTCACCTTCCAGCACGATGAGCGCTCCTGTTTTTGTGGCCGCCAGTGATTCTAAGGCCCGCGACAGTTTGGGAATGACGATTTCCGCCGACGTTTGCCGGGCGGTGCGCGTCAACCCGGCCCAACGGCCGATATTCTCCAACAGGCGGCGCAGTTCCGGCTGCAAGACAATGGGTGTGGCAATCAGCATAATCAGCAAGGCCAGACGGATCACCCAATCGAATGTGGGCAGGGGTAAGAAAACGGCAATGACGACCAGGATCATGCCCAGAAGGAGAACGCCGCGCAGCAGGTTGGCGGCCCGGCTGCGCTGTAACAACAGTAAAATGATAAAGAAGAGGAGGGTGACCAGGAGAAGATCAAGTATCCCCAGCCAGTCCAGAGTGGAGAGTCGGAAAAACAGATCAGCGACTAATAATTGCAACGATGTCATAAGGAAGCAATGTTACCTGAATATGGACGGCCGTAAAGGGACGATTCCCCTGCAAAATGCCCACGACGGCCGTTAGTAATTACGCCGCAAAACCAGGATACCGGCGCCGCCCAACGCCAGCAACCCCACTACCAATAACAGCACGCCGCCAACCAGAGGATTTAACCGGGAAACGGCCGTATCCGGGGCTGTGACCGTCGTCGGTTCAGGCAGGGGATCGTTGGCAGTGGAAGAGAGGGTAAGGGTTACGGCCGTAGCTGTTACCTGGGGCGCGGGTGTGGGTGAAGGCAGAGGTGCAGCCGCCGGAGCCGTTGCTGGTGCTGGCGGCTCCGTAGGCGCCGGTGTAGGGGGCTGCGGCCGTATCCACAACTCATCGCCCGGCTTGATGATGGTATCGGCCGTCATACCCTCATTTAACGCCAGCAGCCCGTTCAAATCCAGATTATACGTCAGGGCAATATCCCACAGCGTTTGCCCGGCCTGCACCACGTGCGTCAGGGGTGGGGTGGGCGTGGGTGGCGGCGTTTCTCCCGGCAGCAACCGAATCTTCACCTCGTCTCCCGGTTTCAAAATAGAGTTCTCTGTCAGATTGTTATACAGCATAATGTCGCCAATCTTCACGTCGTACAGGGCGGCAATGGACCAGAGCGACTGCCCTTTCTGTACCACGTGAACGGTGGGCGGCGTGGGTGTGGGTGGTGGCAGCTGTCCCTCTGCCAAACGAATAATAATCTCATCACCCGGCTGGACAAAGGCATCCTCCTTCAGGTTGTTATACAAAAGCAGGTCAGACAAAGGAACGTCATAATAAGCGGCTAACGTCCATAACGCCTGCCCATCTTGCATTACGTGAGTGATGGAGCCATCCTCGGCTGGTTCAGCCAGGGTAATAGGAGTCACAAACAGCGGTGCGGGGTTTACCGGGGCGGCGTTGGCCGGCGGTGCGCCGGCGCCTGGCGGCGCACCCACGACGAGAACATAATAGTTAATGCTGCCATCCGAAGCAAAACCTGTTCCCGCTTCAGTATACTGCGTGGTGATGAGGGTACGGTAATGGATGGGGCTGTTGATCCACCAGCGCAGGCCGGCTGGCGCAGACATTCCTGTGCCGCCCACAATATTTTCACTGACCCGCCCGCCATAACCGGCCGCTCTGGCCCGGCTTAATGGCGTAGAGCCGCCATAACCGACATGGCTGCTGAAAACCTGAAATTCAGCCATGTAATTGGCCTGATTTTGCGCCGCCGAAGCCAGGGCGCTGTTATATTGCAGGGGAGGCAGGCCGTTGTTGACACGAAATTGATTGATCTGTTGCAAAATGTCTGTTGCTGATTGGGCCTGGCTGCCGGGTATATTCATCGTTGCCAGCAGGAGGAGGCCCATTACAACAGCAAAAACGGTTCGTACTTTCATAAGCGGGAAATATAACAATTGTGCCTGTGGCAATCAAATGAAGCAGACATTGTATCAGTGAATGCTTAGGAACGGGCCTTTACCTCCGCAGTTTCCCCAACCTCGGAGGTATGCGCGATTGTTGCCCTGTTAAAAAATTTTGTAAGGATTGTGAAATAAGTGACAACATACGCTCGTCTGTTACGTTATAATGGGTTTGTAGCCCAAGTGTAGGAAAATTGTTACTTTCTCTCATTCAAAAAATGGAAAAAGGAGAGTAAAATAAGTGTATTGGTTTGGTCAAAAATCTCGGGTTATTATTGCAGCAAGCAATCTTGCGTAGCTTTCACGTGTACCCGGCCTGTAGGTTAATTTTATTTTTCGTGTTGGGCAGGGTTGGGTGCGCCTCAGCAGTAACGAGTGTGTGTGTTAGCAGATGTACTGGTCAGCCCTTATCAGGGTTTGCGGAATTATTCTGTTGAGGAGTTTGTGGAAATGGAAGGGAAAGTTGTACCGGTTCCAGTTACCAGTGAAGAGTTGCCAGACGGTTTTTCTCTGCGTCACAAGTTATACGGGCATAATAATATCATTTACCAGGTGGCCTGGTCGCCCAACGGCCGTATCCTGGCTTCCGCTTCGGCAGACCGGTCAGTGCGTTTGTGGGATGTGCATTACGGCCGTCTCCTGCATGATCCCATCGGGCAGGGAGATTACGTATTCAGCGTGGCCTGGTCCCCGGACGGCCGTGTGCTGGCCTCCGGCTGTTACGATGAAACCATCCGCCTGACAGATGGCGTGACCGGGCTGCCGGTGCGCGACCTGACCGGCCATGACGGTCCTGTTTACAACGTAGCCTGGTCGCCAGACGGCCGTTATCTGGCCTCCGCCTCCTACGATCACACCATCCGCATCTGGGACAGCCAAAATGACTGGCAGTGCCGCGTCCTGGAAGGCCACAGCGATTGGGTGATGAGCGTGGCCTGGTCACCGGATGGCCTGACCCTGGCTTCCGGCTCCCGTGATGAAAGCATCTGCTTTTGGGATATGAATCGGGGCACCATGTTTCGCAAGCTCAAAGGGCACAATGACATTGTCAACAGCGTCGTCTGGTCGCCGGATGGCTTGATGTTGGCTTCCGCTTCCGACGATCAAACCATTCGTCTGTGGGATGCGGGCAGCGGCCGTTTACGCACCCTCCTGGAAGGGCATACCGGGCTGGTTTTGTACGCCTGTTTTTCCCCGGATGGCAGTATGCTGGCCTCCAAATCACGGGATAACACTGTGCGCTTGTGGCGCACCGGCAGTTGGGAGCAAATTGCCACGCTCAAAGAGACAATGATCTCCGATTTTAATCGGGGACTGGCTTTTCATCCCCACATGCCCTTGCTGGCTACCCTCAGCAGCGGCGAGCGTATGATTCGTATCTGGAACCTGGATGACGCTGCTTTGCTGGGCATGGATGCCTCGGCGGATACCTGGCATTACCGGAATGCCAAAGTCATCCTGGTGGGGGACAGCGGTGTGGGCAAATCCGGTTTGGGGTTGGCTTTGACGGGTCGTCCCTGGGTGAAAACGGGGTCCACCCACGGCTGCCGTATCTGGACGTTTGACAGTGAGGACGTAACGCTGTCGGACGGCCGTCAGGAAACCCGCGAGACGCTTTTGTGGGATTTGGCCGGGCAGCCCGGCTACCGCCAGACCAACCAGCTCCACCTCAATGAAGTGTCGGTGGCGTTGGTGGTGTTTGATGCCAGTAATGAGGAACGGCCGTTAGCCGGGGTGCAGCATTGGGACAGAGCCTTGCGCCAGGCTGTGCGCCGCCAGGGAGATGCCGCCCTGCCCTTAACCAAATATCTGATTGCCGCCCGTGTAGACCGGGGCGGCGTACCCATGTGGCACAGCCGTTTGCAAAACATCGTGCGCACGATGAATTTTGACGGCTACTTTGAAACCAGCGCCAAAGAAGGCTGGCAGATAGCCGAATTGATTGAAGCTGTCCAGGCCGGGATTCAATGGGAGGCTTTGCCGCGGGTGAGTTCCAATGAGTTGTTCCAAACCATCCGTCAATTTATTATTGAAGAGAAAAAATCAGGCCACATGCTATCCACTGTAGAAGATTTGTACCGTCTCTTCTGCCACACCTCGCCCGATCTGACTGCGCCTGATTTGCGCGCCCGCTTTGATACCTGTCTCAGCCGCATGGAAAACCGGGCATTGGTGCGCCGCTTGCGCTTTGGCAACTACGTCCTCTTGCAGCCGGAACTGCTGGATGCTTACGCTTCCGATCTGGTGGATGCGGCCCACAATGCCCCCGGCGGTTTGGGTACTGTGTCTGAAGTGGATGCGTTGGACGGCCGTTTCATTTCTCCCGGCCATTCCCGCCAACTGGACAAAGAGCAGCAGCGCCTTCTGCTCATTGCTACTGTAGAAGAACTGGTGCGGCACGAAATTGTCCTCAAAGAACCGACCGACGCCGGTACGGACCTCATCTTCCCCTCTCAATTTACCCGCGAATGGCCCAATCTGACCGAATTACCCGGTCAGACCTTGCGCTTTACGTTTGAAGGGCCGGTGCTGAACATCTACGCTGTTTTGGTAATTCGGCTGGCCCACAGCCAGCTTTACAACAAAAAAGAGATGTACAAAAATGCCGCCACCTTTACGGCTACCGTAGGTGGAACCTGCGGTATTTATTTGCGTGAATTGGAAGAGGGGCAGGGCGAAATTATCCTCTTCTTTGACGACAAGGCCAGTGAAGCCACCCGTTACCAATTTGAAGATTACGTCTCTGTACACCTGAAGCGGCGCGCTTTGCCCGGTTCCATCCATCGGCAACGGTTGTACAACTGCGAAAAATGTGGTATTTCCATCACTGAGGCGCAGGTGAATGCCCGCCGCCGTATGGGATATACCGTGATGCACTGCCCCGTTTGTGAAAAGCCTATCTCTTTGCTGGATCGGGAAGAACGCCTGACAGAACCGGTTCCCTCGGCCATTGCGGCCATAGACCGGGCGGCAGATGCCCAACGGGACAAGGCTTCGGCGGAGCTCATTCTCAAGGGTAAGATGACGGCCAGCGATTATGACGTGCTGCTATGCCACAATGAGTCGGATACGGAAGCGGTCCGGGCGTTGGCAGAACAGTTACAGGAGCGGGGCATTTTACCCTGGCTGCCGGAAAACGGCCGTGCCCTCTCTGAAGATGATTTGGCGAACATGAAAGCCGTTGCCGTCTGTGTAGGCCGAGGGAAAGTTCCCTGGAATAACCCGGAAACCGTCAAGTATTTGCAACAATTTGTCAGCCAGGCGGCCGGGCCTTTTATTCTGGTAGCCTTACCCGGCTGTCCCTCCGCCAAGCGTTTCCCGGAGGGTGTTCTCAATATCAATTGGCGCGAGCAGGAGCCGGAGGGAATAGATTTGCTGGCTGCCTACATTGCCGCTGAACGGAAACACGACGTTTCCAACAGATAACGAAAACGGGCCTGGGGCAAAACGTTCTTTTTGCCCCAGGCCCGAAAATATCACTTACTCGCCCGGTTTACATTCTCCGCGATAGAAAGCCCATTCTTCACACTCGTTGCCATCGTCAAAGACACATACACCATATTGTCCGCCGTCATCATTGGCGCGGAGTTCTAGTGTACCGCCTTGCTCGCCGCAAAATACGGAGGCCGGATTGGCTAATTGGGCTGATTCCGAGACCAACAGGTTTTGCATTAGAATGTCACGGCCGTTTTCTCCTTTCTCAGACCATACCGCCACCCATTCCCGCTCCCCAATGGCCGCTACTTCCAGCTTGCTCTTGCTGCTCATGGCTGCAGACAGAATGGCCGGCTGGGGCCAGACTGTTTCCCCGTTTTCGTCTATCAACTGTGCTTTCAGGCGTACTCCCGGCATATCCTTGCCATCGCCGGTTGTTTCTCCGTGCCCGTAAAAGAGGACGATGTTTTCTCCTGTTAGCCGGGGAGTTATCAGGCTCAGTTCGGTGCGGGAACGTTCTACGTAGGTACGGCCGTTATCCCCCCATAATAATTCCCCCGTTGGTGACATCTTCTGCCCACCCAGACCTGTTTCGTATTGCTGTGAATCGGCGTCTGACCAAAAGATAAACAGCGCCTCCTTTTCCGGCGCAAACTGCATTCGGGGCGCCAGTTGCAAATCTGCGCCGGGAGCTACAAGCGGCGCACCTCCTTCCGGCATCAGCGGTTGCCCGTCTACGGCCAAATGTTGGACAAACCCTTTCAAGTCGGTGGTGTGCCAGGCAATATACGCGCCTCCCGCCTCATCGCTCACCACGTTCGGCAGAATGTAAAAAGGAACGGAGTCGTGGATGAGGACTGGTTTGCCATCGTTCCAGATGGAGTTGCCCTCTGCATCCAGTTTCTGGGCGTAAATGGACATGGTTTGCAATCTGCTTTCTTCTTCAATCCCGTAAACCACGATGATTTCGTCATCATTGCCGGGGACAATAGCGCCCTGGATGAATGATTCTGTTTCCTGCCCTGGCACAATGAGGCCGTCATCCCCCCATAGTTTTTCTCCGTCGGCCGTTAATTTTTGCAACGTCAATTTAAGGGAATCATCCGTTACGTTTCCCCAAATCAGTGTGACGGAATCCGGGGTAACGACACTGCTGGGGAATGGGGCGGAAAGATTTTCTGTATCGGTTAAGCGAAGACCGTCTTTTCCCCACAGTGGTTCGCCGTCCGGCGAAAATTTGTAAGCGTAAAGATTACTGCTACCATCCCGCATATCCTGGAAAGCCAGGATAAGGTTGCCATCGTTATCTTTGGTGAAGACGTAATCGCTGATCCAGGTGTTGGATTTGTTGTCGCTGATTAAACGGCCGTTTTCCTCCCATTGCACGTTTCCCTGGGCGTCATACCGCTGCATCCGCACGTCATAATTCTCCCGGCCGGGCGGATTGGAGAACCAGGCAACGTAAAAGTCCCCGTTGTCGCCGGTCACGATGCGGGGGATAGCTTGATCGCCGCCCAGATTGGTGACGTGGATGTTTTGCGCCGGGTCGGGGTTCCATTGGCTGGTTGTTTCGGCCGGTGGTTGAGCGGGTTCAGCCGTTGGGCGAACGGCCGTTGCCGCTGGTTCCGCAGGCGCAGAACTGCCGCATCCTGCCAATATAAACAACGAAACTAACATGACAACGAAACTAACAACACTTATTTTCTTATGAATCATAATAGTCTCCCTTTTCTTAATATTCTGGAGGTGGCTGCGTTTAGTTGGCGGTCAGATTGCGGATTATTTGCTTTAAGACATTGACTGTAATCGCCAGATGGTCAGGACTGATGCCCTCCGTGGCACTCATGATCGTTTGCATGGCGATGGGGATTAAAGCGGCTTCCAATTGCCTTCCTTTGTCTGTCAAAAAGACCTTGCTCACCCGACGATCCCGACTGTCTTTCTGGCGATATACATAACCAGACTTCTCGGCTCCTTTCAGGAGACTGGTGATAGACGCTTTATGTTTTAACAAACGCTTTGACAACTCAAGTGGGGTTAGCCCATCCCCAGACCATAATTCAGCTAATAAAATCCATTGTTCTACAGTGATTTGGCTTTCCACCAACCGTAAATTGCGGTGCAGCTGATTTCGCATCAGCCTTGATGATTTGCCCAGTAGTCCGCCTAAAGAATCTTCTGCCTGCATATGTGTACTTAAAAAGTTTGAATTCAAACTAAACGAAAGTGTATCAAATAAATTTTATCTGTCAAAAGCGTTTTTTTGCTACCCTTTCCAGTGTAAACCCGCTATAGGTATTCTAATCTTTTTCACAACAAATCAAACATATCTCGGAGAAAATAGCCATGTCCAGACAAAATACCGGCTCCCCCGGCAGCCTTAAATTATGGGCGCCGCTCATTGCCGTGTCACTGGCGATGTTCATCGTCGTCGTGGATTCTACGATGATGAACGTTGCCGTCCCCGCCATCGTCAAAGACTTAAAAACCAATGTCAGCGCAGTGCAAAGCACTATTTCCCTCTACTCTATGGTGATGGTGTCCCTGATGTTGACTGGCGGCAAGCTGGGCGCAATGCGCGGCGTGAAGAAAATGTTGGGGATGGTCTTCGTTTCGGCCAGATACTCGCGCAGGGACGCAGAGGCGCAAAGATTTTCCTCTTGGCGTCTTGGCGTCTCTGCGCGAGATTTCTTGTTTGCTGGTTGAAATAAGGACTATTTTTTGGCGCTGGGTTGGGCATGGTCTTCGTTTCGCCCATTGTAGGGCGATTTTGCAAATCGCCCGGACGATTTACAAAATTGCCCTACATCTTTTGGCCCACATGAAGACCATCCCCCAATGGTTTTATTCTTCATACATCGCTTCAATATTTTCTACAAAATGATCCTTGACCACGCGCCGCTTGATCTTGAGCGTCGGCGTTAACTCTCCGTCTGCCACTGTAAACTCGTGCGGCAGAATAGTGAATTTACGTACATGCTCCACGTGGTTGCGTGAATTCGATTGTTTTGGAGACACCGATATAAAAGTGATATAAACGCTCTCCCCCGGTTGTATCCCCTCCTGAAACTTCCTATAATGTCTTTGTGAAGCAGTTTCCCGGTTCACAATAAAGACTCGCAAAATAGATCAGACCATGGAACAAGGAAACAGCTATGGGCGAAGACATAACCTTTGGAAGGATTGTCAAGGAACAGCGCGGTTTGTTGGGCCTGACTCAAACGGAACTGGCGCAGCGGGTGGGCTGCACGGCGATTACCATTCGCAAAATTGAGGCTGATGCTTTACGGCCGTTTCCCCCATACTCTGAGAAACGGCCGTAACCCAACCATCTATCCAATCATCAATCCCGCTTAAACTTACTGTAATCCGGCGCGGCGTAACGGGTTTGCCCGCCGTCGCTCACCTCCATCATCGCCTTTACCTTCATTTGCAGGCCGAAGAGGGTGATAAAGCCCACCGCATCCGACTGATCGTACACGTCTTCCTGGCCGAAGGTGGCAAAATCTTCCCGGTAGAGGCTTTCCGGGCTGTAACGGCCGATCACAATCACATTCCCCTTGTACAACTTCAACTTCACCCAGCCGGTGACCGATTCCTGCGTCTTGTCCACAAACGCCTGCATCGCTTCCCGCAGCGAGGTGAACCATTTGCCGTTGTACACCAGTTCCGCATAGCGCACGGCCATCTGCTCCTTGTAATGGGACGTGTCCCGATCCAGGCAGAGCGATTCCAGTTCCCGGTGGGCGGTGTACAAAATCGTGCCGCCGGGGGTCTCGTAGACGCCGTGCGATTTCATCCCCACCAGCCGGTTTTCCACCAGGTCAATGCGGCCCACGCCGTGTTTGGCCCCCAGTTCGTTCAATTTGCCAATGAGAACGGCCGGGGGCAGATGCACGTCGTTCACCGCCACCGGTACGCCCTTTTCAAAATCAATCTTCACCACTTCCGCCTCGTCCGGGGCATTTTCCGGGGAGACGGTCCACTGGTACATGATTTCTTCCGGCTCGTTGGCCGGGTCTTCCAGGATGCCGCCTTCGTGGGAGAGATGCCACAGGTTGGCGTCCCGGCTGTAGATGGATTTTTCCGTCTGGGTGACGGGAACGTTGTGCTTTTTAGCGTAGGCCAGGGCGTCTTCCCGCGAGCGGATGTCCCATTCCCGCCAGGGGGCGATGACTTTGAGGGTGGGGTTGAGCGCCTTGTAGGTCAGCTCAAAGCGCACCTGATCGTTCCCCTTGCCGGTGGCCCCGTGGGCCACGGCGTCCGCTCCTTCCGCCTCGGCAAGGGCTACCTGCCATTTGGCGATGAGGGGGCGGGCGACGGAGGTGCCCAGGAGGTACTGCCGCTCGTAGATGGCCCCGGCCTGCATCATGGGGATGAGGAAATCTTTGGCAAACTCGTGGCGTAAATCTTCGATGTACACCTTACTGGCCCCGCTGGCCAGAGCTTTTTCTTCCAGTCCTTCCAACTCCGCATCATCCTGACCCAGGTTGGCGCAAAAGGCAATGACTTCGCAGCCATAATTTTCGCGCAGCCAGGGAACGATAACGGAAGTATCGAGGCCGCCGGAATAGGCGAGAACTACTTTGTTTACTTTTGGTTTTGACATGGGTATTGCTCCTTTTTTTGTTATTTGGATATTGGGTAATTGGGTGATTGGGTGATGGGCGGTGGCGGGGTTGAGGTGGAGGACGACGGCCGTTTCATCACAAGCGTCTAGCAAAGGGCAGGTGTGGCAGTCCCGCCATACCTTTTCCGGAAACCGTTCCCTGCTGGAGATGGCGAAGCCGGCCCGCTGGAAGAAGCCGACGGCGCGGGTGAGGGCGAAGAGGGTGGGGACACCGCGCAGGTTAGCCTGGGCGATGAGCGCTTTGATGATGGTGCGGCCCCAACCCTGCCCTTTTACCTTGTCGGCCACGGCCAGAGAGCGCACTTCGGCCAGGGCGTCGGTGTAAAAGAGGAGGGAGACAACGGCTACAATGTCACCATCCTCGTCTTCGCCGACCAGCCAGTCGCCCAGGGTTTCCCGGATGGATACGGCCGTGCGTGGCAGCAGATCGCCCTGACGCACGTGTTCATTCACCAGCGCCAAAATGCCGGGCACGTCTGCGGGAGCGGCCGGGCGGATGTGCATGGGAGTCACGGGATTTCTCATCCGGTTTACGCCTTTGTGGACCGCTGCTTGAGCAGATAAATAGCCGGCAGCCCCAAAAATGTCGCCAGCGCCGCCGCCAGGAAAGCGTTGAACAGGCCAAATTGATCCGCCAGAAAGCCTACTGCCAAGATGCCCAGTGAGCGCACGGAAAAGGAGAGCGCCAGATAGATGCCATTGGCCAACGCCCGATTTTCCGGGAATTCATCCTGCACAATCGCCAGCATCACCGGCTGTGGGGCCAGCATGGTCAGCCCCAGGGCGATGAGCAGCGGCAGGGCCAACTTTTCCCCGGCAAAGAGGAAGGCCAGCATGAACAAGGGGGCCAGAATGAAGACGATGAGCAGCGTCCAGGCGCGCCCCAGCCGGTCGCTGTAGCTGCCGGCCAGCAGCGCGCCGGCCACGCCGGCTCCTTCCAGAATGGTGAGAGAGGCCGCTGCCAACCACAGACTGCCGGCCAGCTGATCGCTGACGTAGATGGGCAGGTAAGTGGTCAGGGCCACGGCCATCATCACCCGGCTGCCCATCAGCCAGATGAGGACGGGGTAGATGCGCCGGGCGTGCGGCCACATTTCCCGCAGGGTAGCCCCCTCTTTCTTTTGGCTGCGGGCGGGAATGTGGCGCAGGCGCAGATAGAGGATGGCGGACGCGCCCCAGCCGACGAAGGCCAGCCGCCACAGCCCGTCCAGGCCAAACCAGCCCACCCCGGCGATGACGATGATTGGCCCCAGGGTGCGCCCCAACTCGCCCGCGGCCATGAAAAGGCTCATCCCTTTGCCCACGCGCTTGCCGGAAACGCGCCCGATCATAGCCGGGGCGGGGGCGTGGAACATGGCCACGCTGATGCCGGTGGCAAAAAGCAGGAAGGCCAGCGCGGCATAGCTGGAGACAAAGCCCAGGCTGGTCATCAGGGTGGCGGTGATGGCCGGGGCCAGAATGATGAAGTAGCGCAGGCTGACTTTGTCCGCCAGATAGCCGATGAAGGGGTTGAGCAGGCTGGGTATCTGGCGGAAGATGACCAGACTGCCGGTGACGGCGTAGCCGGTTCCCAGCTGATCCCGGATAAGGGGCAGGAGAGGCGAGAGGAAGGCGCTGTAGGTATCGTGAATAAAGTGGCCGCCGGTAATGGTAGCCACTTCGCCGGTCTGAAAGGTAGTGGTTTCTTCGGCTGTGGTTTCTGGGGGAATTGTTGGCGTATCCATAGTTAATTATCCGGTATCAAGCGTTTGCCGAAACTGACAACTTTGTCCTGTTTGTAGCCGATGGCTGCGTAAAATTGGATGACGTCGAGGTTGTTTTCGCGTATTTGCAGATTGATCTTGGGGCAGCCGAGGGCCAGCAGTTTGTTCTCGACGGCATCCATCAGGAGACGGCCGTACCCTTTCCACCGAAAATCGGGATGGACGGCCAGATAATTGACCCAGCCCCGATGCCCTTCATAGCCACCCATGACGGCGGCGACGATACGGCCGTCAATCTCACCGACGAGGAACAGTTCGCGGCCTACAGTCAGCTTGCGTTGAATATCTTTGTGCGGATCGTTCCAGGGTTTAACCAGGCCGCATACCTGCCACAGGGCCACAACGGCGTCGGCGTCTTCTTCCTGAAATTCGCGGATGTGTAAAGAGTCCATAATATCTTCTGGGACGCTGATTAACGCAGATGGACGCAGATTGAAAGATAAAAATCAGCGTCATCAGCGTTAATTAGCGTCCAAAAATTGCTCAATCAAGACAGGTTTCTAAAATCGCTACGGCCGTATCAATCTCTTCCCGGCTTACAGTCAGGGCGGGGGCCAGGCGCAGGGTATTTTCCCCGGCGCTGATGACGAGCAGGCCGTTTTCCCGCGCTTTGGCGATGACGGGGGCGGCTTCTACGGTTAAATCGGCGGCTACGAGCAGGCCCCTGCCGCGCACGGCCGTCATTTTTTCCGATTCCAGCGTTTTGAGGCGATGCTGCAAATAAGCCCCGTTTTGGGTCACCTGCGCCAGAAATTCCGGCCGGTTGACGCGGTTAAAAACCACGTTGGCGGCGGCGCAGACCAACGGCCCGGCGGCAAACGTGCTGCCGTGATCGCCCGGCTGGATGACGTCGGCCACTTTTTGCCGCAGCAACGTGGCCCCAATGGGCAGGCCGCCGGCCAGCGGTTTGGCCAGGGTCATCATATCCGGCTCCACGCCATACGCCTGATACGCCCAGAGATGGCCGGTGCGCCCCAGGCCGCACTGCACTTCGTCGAAGATGAGCAGGGCGTCATGGGCGTCGCACAGGGCGCGTAATCCCTGCAAAAATTCGGGTGTGGCGGGATGGACGCCCCCTTCTCCCTGCACCGGCTCTACGATGACGGCGCAGGCGTCGTCGTCAATGGCGGCCTCGGCGGAAGCCAGGTTGTTAAATTCGGCAAATTGCACGCCGGGCAGGAGCGGCTGGAAGGGGGTGCGGTATTTTTCTTTCCAGGTGACGGAGAGGGCGCCGACGGTACGGCCGTGGAAGCCGCCGGTGAAGGCGATGATTTTGGATTTGGAGATTGGAGGTTGGGAGATTGGAGATTGGAGATCGGAGATTTTGGTTGAATCTCTAATCTCTAATCTCTGATTGCCAATCTCTCTTTTGGCGTATTTGCGGGCAAATTTGAGGGCTGCTTCGTTGGCTTCTGCACCGGAATTGCAGAAATAGACTTTGTCGGCGAAGGAGTTTTCCACCAGTTTTTGGGCCAGTTCTGCCTGCGGGGCGCTGTGGTACAGGTTGCTGACGTGGGTAAGGTGGGCGGCTTGTTGAGCCACGGCCGTAACCCATTCTGTGTCACTGTGCCCCAAAGCGGTCACGGCAATACCGGCGGTAAAGTCGAGGTATTCCCGGCCCTCGCTGTCATACAACCGCAGCCCTTTGCCCTGGGTAAAAACCACCGGCGGCCGGTTGTAAGTGTGTAAAACGTAATCGGATTCTGCCTTGATAATTTGTTGCGCGTCCATAATAATCTCCAATCTCCAATCTCTAATCTCCAATAACTCTTGACATAATATAAATATCTTGCCGAATTTCCCAGCCGTTAGCCTGCCAGAAGGCGATGCCGGTTTCGTTGCGGCGGAAGACGATAACGTGACACTTCTGGATGCCGACGGCTTGCAGGGCGGTGACGCTTTTCTCTACCAGTTGACGGGCAATGCCCTGCCGCCGGTAATCCTGGTGGATAGCGAGGTGGTGGATGAACCCGCGACGGCCGTTATGCCCGCAGAGAATGGTGCCGACGATACGGCCGTCAATGGTCGCCACAAAGCTCAATCCCGGATTATGTTCCAGGTAAAAGCGGATGTTTTCATACTCATCCGCGCTGCTCAGGCCCACACCTTCGCTGGCTTGCCACAAGGCGATTACCTCGTCGTATTGGTCTATGGTTAAGGGTGAAAAAGTTAATTCAGTCATGGTTAGGTTTGTTTAAGTGCTAGGCACGCCCCGTAAGTTGTTGGAATGCCCGGATTTGTTCGGGGCGTGCCTGGCACTACTCGAAAATCGTACCTCCGTTTCTGGCTAAGCCTGCCAGATTGACAATGCGGGCTTGGGGAACGCCGCGGGCAACGGCCGTGAGCGCAGCCCGCACTTTGGGAATCATCCCGTCGGTGATGACGCCGTTAGCAATTAACTGGGCGGCGGCGGCGGGGGTGAGGCTG
>JALUPA010000504.1 GCA_027054335.1 Ardenticatenaceae bacterium | reverse complement strand
GTGGCGCGGGGAATTACAACGGCCGTCCTCCTTTTCATTGGTATCGTGGGCTTCTGGAAAGGGCTGGATAAGTTGGAAAAGCTGGAAGAATATGCTGTGTCCATCAAGCTTTCCATCATTGCCTCTTTATTGGTGGGTTTGGTTGTTTTTAACTTCAAAGCCTGGAGCAGTGGGGTGGGGCTTACGGCCGTGCCGCCGGACAGCAATTGGTGGCACAACATCCGGGTATTGGCCGGCACCCTCCTCGTAGTGCAGGGTTTTGAAACGTCCCGCTACCTCGGCTCCGAATACAACGCCTCCCTGCGCATCAAATCCATGCGCTGGGCGCAAATTATCTCCGGGGCCATTTACATTGTATTTGTCGCCCTGGCCACCACCTTGTTGACGGATTTACCGGCAAAAATTGATGATACAGCCATCATAGATATTGTCCGGCCTGTGGCGGCCGTTTTACCGGCTATGCTGATTTTAGCTGCCGTGATGAGCCAGTTCAGCGCGGCCGTTGCCGACACAGTAGGCGGCGGCGGCTTGCTGACAGAATCACTCAAAAAGAAAATCACCCTGAAACAAAGCTATGGCCTGATCATCGCTCTGGCCATCGTCCTGATTTGGACGACGAACATTTTTGGTTTGATTGCTTGGGCGTCGCGGGCGTTTGCTCTGTACTATTTGCTGCAAACGGTCGAGGCGCTTATGGTGGCCTCACGTGATCTGACCGGATCAAAACGGCGCAGAATGCAGATTTTCACTCTTTTACTCATAGCGGTCTTGGCATTTGTGGTGATCTTTGCCGTGTCCGCCGGTTAGATAAAAACAAGTTCCCTCCTAAACCTCTGAGATCTCTAAGACCTCAGAGGTTTGAAAACGGATTATGAACGATTCCTAAGCCCTGATTTCCTGCCGCTGGAAGAGAACGTAGCCTACGGCAAACAGCAGAATTGTGGCGGCGATCATGCCAGTGAGATGGGGCCAGATGAGCATGACGCTTTCTGCCAGGGGCAAGGGCGCGCCCAGAATCATGCCGTCCAGCTGCGTGGGTAGCACCAGGCCAAAGGAGCGGGTGGCCGGACTGAGCAGCCCCACCGTCGCTTCCACAAACAAGGTGTTAGGTGACAGCCGGGAAAGCGCTTGAGCCATTTCCGCCTGGGCTATCAGTTCTTCCGGCAGGCCGACTTGCACCGGCCGTATGGCCTGGACAGTCAGGTCTACGATCATGCCCCAGAAGATGAGGGTGAAGAGCCACAGGGCCAGGGCAGCCAGCGCGGCCGTGGCCGGTTGGCGGAAGAAGATAGAAAAGAGCATGGCTACCGCCAGCCAGATGCCGCCGTAAAAGATGGTAACCAGCAGCAGCAGAAACATGCGGGCCACTTCTTCGCCGGTAGGCGGGATACCCAGCCCCAAAATGCCCAGGCCGATGATCAACAGCCAGATGGCGCTGAGAACCAGGGCCAGAGTGAACAGCCCGGCCAGGAATTTGCCCAGCAGCAGCGCGTCCCGGTAGATGGGTTGGGAGAGGACGCGGGAAAGGGTGCGTTGGTTAAATTCGCCGTTGATGGCGTCGAAGGCCAGGGCGATGGCGATGAGCGGCACCAGGAAGCTGAGAAAGCCGACAAAAGCGGGCAGGGGGTCTTGCGAAGTGGTGAACAATTTGAGAAAAACAAACCGGTCGTCGGCCGTATTCTGCCGGATATTTTGCAGGGCCATGTAGACGGTGGCCCCGGCTGTGAGCAGAATGAGTAGTTCCAGGATACGCATTCGGGCGCTGGTCAGATGGTCGGCCATATCCTTCCCCACCACGGCCCAGACGCCTGTCCAGGGAGAGCCTTCACGTGTTTTGGTCTCTTTTTTGGTCATGGCTGGTCTCCTGTTATCTTATTTTTTCCATTTCCTTAAAGTAGGCGCTATAAATGTCGTCCAGGCTTGCTTGTTCTACATTGAGGGCGGTGAGACGGCCGCCGGCTTGCACGACGGCCGTAGCCGCATCCGCCCGGTAATCGTCAGCCGCCTCCACAATGTAGGTACGGCCGTCCAGCCGCACATCCGTTACGTGGGGCAGTTCGCGCAGAGCGGTTTCTACTTCCGGATCGGGCTGTTCTACTTCTACAAAGATGCGGTAGGCGTCACCCAATACCTGCCGGGCCAGTTCGCTTACCGTACCTTCCAGGACAATACGGCCGTTGCGGAACAAGCCCACCCGGTCGCACACCGTCTGCACCTGTTGCAACAAATGGGACGACAGCAAAAACGTAATCCCGTCCTCTTTCAGATTGCGGATCAATTCCAGGAAAGAGCGCGTCGCTTCCGGGTCCAGCCCCAGCGTCGGTTCGTCCATGATGATGATTTGCGGCTCCTTGATGATCAATTCAGCCACGCCTAACCGCTGCCGCATCCCGCGGGAAAATTCGCCCACTGGTTTTTCCGCTACCTGTTTCAGGCCGATGCGTTCCAGCGCCGCGTCTATACGCCGGTACGCCTCTACCCGTTTCAGGCCGTTCAGTTTAGCGATGTAGATCAGATTTTCCTGCGCCGTCAGGTTGTCGTAAAAGCCGACAGAGTCCGGCAAATAGCCTACGTGCGCCTTGACGCTGAGGGGCTGCCGCGCCGGGTCCAGCCCCAGCACCTGCACCTGCCCGGCGGACGGTTCTGTCAGCCCCAGCAGCATGAGGATGGTGGTGGTCTTGCCGGAGCCATTGGGGCCAAGCAGCCCGTAAATTTCTCCTTTTTCGATGGTCAGATTCAGGTTGTCTACGGCCGTCAACTGCCCGTACCGTTTCGTCAAGCCTGATGTTTCAATAACCAGATCACTCATAACAGCCTCCTTGAATCAGCCGCAGATGACGCGGATTAGCGCAGCTAAAATCCTGAAAAATCGTTCGGCTGAGTTGCTCACGACGAAGTGCGTAATCCGCGGCTGAAGCTCCTTACCGGCGGCCGAAGCGGGAAACGGCTAACGCAACTACACCGACGGCCACGGCAATCAGGGCGACGCCGACGATGCCCCATACGGTTGAGGTGCGCACCGTGGCCCGATATTCTGCCGCTTCGGAGGCGCTTTGCTCCGGCGTGGCCCGGAAGGTGAGCATGTAGTCGCCGGCCAGCGCCTTTTCTGCCGGCTGTACGTAGGCGGTAACTTCGACCTGCTCGTCCGCTTTGAGTTCCGGCACGGTTTCCGGGTCCATGGTCACTTCCCAGCCGCGCGGCGCGGTGCTGGACAGTTTAATTTTACGCGCCGGGGCAGAACCGGTGTTGATCAGGAGCAGCTTGACTGGCGTGGATTTGTTGGCCTGGAGTTCACCGGAGAGACGGCCGTCCGGTGTGGTCAGTTTTATCTGGGACTCCCCGGCTACTTGGGCTACCAACTGCGTCTCTGCCTCTGCCTGTTCGCTGACAGCCCGCACCACAATCAGATAATCGCCGGCCGGGGTGAGTACGCCAAAGGTAGATTCC
>JALUPA010000503.1 GCA_027054335.1 Ardenticatenaceae bacterium | reverse complement strand
AACCTCCACCGTCGGCGCATCCTGTTCTTTCTCTGCTGGGGCGGACGCTATATTTACCACCGGGGCGGCTACAGGGCGCGTCTGCACGTCTGCGGCCGGCGGCGCCTGCGGTTTGATGTCCGCCTTGGGGATAACGCTCTCCTCCGCCGGAATCAGATTGAAGCGGCGGGCGCTGCGCCAGTATTCGATAATCTTGCGCAGTTCCGCATCGCTGACAAAACAACCCTGAGACCGCACCGGTGCGGCCGCATCCGGGCTTTGGTAAAGCATGTCGCCCTGACCCAGCAGTCGTTCCGCCCCCGTCGTGTCCAGAATTACCCGGCTGTCTGTGCCGGAAGCTACGGCAAAGGCAATGCGGGCCGGGAAGTTGGCCTTGATGAGACCGGTTACTACGTCTACAGACGGCCGTTGCGTAGCAATCACCATATGAATCCCCGTGGCCCGCGCCAGTTGCGCCAGCCGGGTCACGCCCCGTTCCGTCTCCTCCGGGGCCAGCATCATCAAGTCCGCCAGTTCGTCAATGATAATGACAATGTAAGGCAGCGGGTCCAGATTTTTATTGCGCCGCACCTTTTTATTGAAATCGCTGATGTTGCGCGCCCCCGCTTCGGCAAACATCTTGTACCGGTTATCCATCTCCCGCATGGCCCATTGCAGGACGCCGACCACCCGATCCATCTCCACCACCACCGGCGCGGCCAGATGGGGGATGCCGTTGTAGCCGGTCAACTCCACCCGCTTGGGGTCCACCATCACCAGCTTGAGTTGATCCGGCGTATTTTGCAGCAGCAAACAGGCGATGATGCTGTTGACCATGACCGATTTACCGGAACCAGTGGCCCCGGCAATGAGCAGATGGGGCATCCCGGCCAGATCGGCCGTAATGGATTGGCCGCCCACGTCCTGCCCCAGGCCGATGCGCAGCGGCGACTTGATCTTCTGGAATTGTTTGGTTTCCATCACGTCCCGCAGAGAAACCAGGGCTTTGCCTGGATTGGGTACTTCAATACCCACGTACCCTTTGCCTGGCACGGGAGCCTGGATACGGATGGAGCGGGCGTGCAGGGCCAGGGCCAGATCGTCGGCCAGGCCAGCGATTTTGCTCACTTTGACTTTGGTGCGCTTGCCGCTGCGCATTTCCAGGAAACTGGGTTCCACACCAAACTGGGTGATGGTCGGCCCCTGGTTGATTTCGATGACGGTGGCCGGCGCGCCGAAACTTTCCAGGGTGTGCTCGATGATTTCTACCTGTTCCCGGATGAGTGCGCCGCTGGGGTCGTTGTCCGTACCCAGTTCCAGCATATCGGCCATGACGGGCAGTTTCCAGTTACCGGCTTTGCTGCTTTTGCTGCCAAGAAAGACGGGAGTGGGAACGGTGGGGGCTGGTTCCGGGGGAGGTTTTTCTTTTTTACGGCCGCGTCCCTTTCGTTTGGGCTCGGCTTTGGGTTTGGGCGGCGTTTTTGGGGGGGGTGCAGCCGTATCCGGTTCATCTAAGGGCAGAGGGGGCTGTAATAATTCTTCAACACTGGGGCGACGGCCGTTGGCCGGTGTGTCTGTTTCCGGTTCTGCTACTGGCCGGCGTAAACCATACTTTAGGAAGTAGCCAATATCCTCGCGGGTCACGCCGGAGACAAGAACTGCCCCCACCGTAGCCGCTGTCAGCAGGATAAATACTGCGCCCAAATTTCCTACCGACTCCACCAACACGTACCCGATGCTGCCTCCCAGGTAGCCGCCCCCTTTACCTGCTTCGGCCACCACCCAAAAATCAAACAGGCCGTTATCCATCATCACCAGGGCAAAAGAAGCCAGCGCCTCAAAAGAAATGAACAACAGCGCCAGCCCGGTCACACGATAAGCCGGTAGTTTGGGCGACTGATCCATCCCCCACAGCACCAGATACAGGCCGACGCCGCCAGTGATCAGGGGCACAACGACGCCGCCCCAGCCGAATAGCTGCATCATCAGGCGAGAAAGGCCGCTGGTAAGCTGCCCCTGGTTGGGCGAGAGCAGGCTCAAGACCAAAATCGCCGTCAGGAAAACAATACCGATACCCACGATGAGCATTTTCTGCGCCAGTTCCAGGCGAAGCTGGCGCGGCTTTTTACCGCGGGATTTGGAGCGGCTGGTTTTGCGGGGGGCGCTTTTCCGGCGGGAAGAGGTGCGTTTGGACGTGCCGCCGCGCGTGGTACTGCGGCGCGGTTTGCTTTTGGCACTCGTCTGGCGCTTCGTCGTTTTACTTTTGCTGCCGGATGTCTTTTTTTTCTGGGCCATAGCTCAAATGTTCCTGAATGGGCACATTATATCATGGATAAAGCCGCAAGTCAGCCGCGACTATTGTGGCGGGAAATCTCCTCTTGTCAACCCCTATGCGAATGTGGCATTATGCCTACAGACGCTTTATGTTAAGCATGCGGCTTTATTCCTTAACGAGGGTGTCGCGCTGTGTAAACCTCACATCCCTTTTGCAACTATACAAATGACAGCCACTTTCATCAGAAGCGTATGATATGGCGTCAGCCTGTGGAGTGTTGCCCAGGCTAACAGGTTGTACAATCTGAACTATATCTACGCCGGCCAGACGTTGTGCATCCCCTAAAAACCAAGTGACAGGCATTTCAAAAGCGCCTGTCACTTGATTAAACGAAATAGTGACCAGTTATCAGGGCTGATTTTACACTTATCGTTTGGGGAATATGATAGTTATAATACCGGTTACGGCAATAAAAGCGCTGACTGTTGTGAGCAAAGTGTAGGGCGTTAAGTATCGAGACATAGTAAGAGATGGAACGTATAGAGCGACGAGGTTATAAAAAAGAATAGAAGACCCCGTGATGAAAAATATGGCAGATACAAAAGTCTTCGGTTTGTTAATGCAAGTAACAAAGCGGAACAACAATGCGCAAAGTCCCATCAGAAAAAGAATACTGATGTTTAATACCAGCCAAACAGATACAGCGTTAAAATCAGCTCTGGATTGTATTTTGAGAATGCGTATCCACTGATCTAACCCCGCAGCCAATCCGAGTATAAATAGCATACTGCAAAGCGAAAGTAATGTTGTTTTATTTCTGAAGTCCATTTTTACCCTTTGTGCAGAAAAGCCAAGGGCCTAATTGTACATGTTAGACCCTTGTTTTTTTGTTGTTAGTAAGTCTTCCGAAAAAAGCCGCACAATCCGCGGCTTTTTTCGGAAGACTCGTTTTCTGGAAGTAAAAAAATGTTGTAACCTTTAACAAAGCAGGTTCCCGAAATAAAAATTACCGTAAAGGGGCATCAACGGTAACTTGGTTAGAACTTGAAAATAGCATTAACATATCCACGGGCGCATCTACGACTTGGGGGAGGGGGTAAGAGCAGGGAAAAAATCGTCAAAACGTCCATTTACCCAAGCCAATCGTAAGTGCAGCAGGTGGTTAAATCCATCTTCACTCCAGCGCATTCCTACT
>JALUPA010000502.1 GCA_027054335.1 Ardenticatenaceae bacterium | reverse complement strand
GGTACGAACGCGGCCCGCTGGCGCGGGAAACAGGCGAGTCACTCGATCTGGCTTTATGGTGGTCAGCCACAGAACCGTTGCCGGAAACTGTCAGCCGTTTTGAACTGTACCGCCCCGACAAAACCGGCCGTATTTTAGGTAACACCCAGCCCGTCCATGGCACACTCCCCTTTACCGACTGGGAAACACCCACTTTCCTCATAGATTGGCAATCGCTCCCCATCCCGGACGACATGCCGCCGGGCGACTACCGCATTTTGCTGCGCGTGATGAACGGCATTGGCGATACGCTGGCGACAGCCGATCTCGGCCCGCTCACCGTTGAGGCTACCGAGCGTCTCTTCACGCCGCCGGACAGCCAATACCCCATGGAGGCCACATTTGGCGAGGAAATCAAGCTGCTCGGCTACAGTCTGGAAGCAGCCGGCGCGCCGGATACATACAAACTGACACTAATCTGGCAGGCTCTTACCCAACCCGGCGCTGATTACACCGTATTTGTCCATCTGTTGCAACCAGACGGAAGTTGCCTTCCCTGCATCTGGCAGCAAGATGTGATGCCGCAGCAAGACCAATACCTTACCTCTCGCTGGCGGCCAGGCGAGGTGGTGGTAGACGAATACCAGATTGTCCTGCCGGAAGGGACGCCATCGGGCGAGTATCCGCTGGAAGTGGGGCTGTACATTTCCGAAACAGGGCAGCGGCTGCGGGTGGTTGTACCGTATCTGCCGGATGGGGACGTGGTGGGGTTACGGCCGTTAATTAAGTAGTGCCTGGCACGGGGCGAGACTTGTTGGTTGGTTAAGGCCGTTTGCCCCGTGCCAGGCACTACCCACTACCCTCCTCACTTCCGCGGAATCTTCGCCATCGGGTACGATCCCAGCACTTGCAAAAAGGAAGATAATTTCAGGATGCCCAGCAGCGCTTCCTGCACCTGGGGGTCATCCTCATGCCCCTCAAAATCCACAAAAAAGCGGTAATGCCAGGGGCGGGTACGCCGGGGCCGGGACTCAATCTTGGTCAGATTGATGTTGCGGTTGGCCAGTTCGCTTAAAACAGCGTGCAACGCACCGGGCACGTGCCGCGTGGTAAAAATGATGGACGTTTTGGTGGGGTCCTGGCGCGGCGGATCAGTACGGCCGATAACGAAAAAACGGGTAAAGTTAAAATCCAAATCCTCAATATGATTAACCAGCGTTTCCAGATTGTACGTTTCCGCAGCCAGGAGACTGGCAATGGCGGCCGTGCCTGGTTCCGGGTTCAGGGACAAATCACGAGCGGCTCCGGCGGTGTCGTAATAATCAATCGGCTCCAGCCCCAGGCGTAACAGGCTTTGTTCACACTGGGCCAGGGCTTGGGGATGAGAACGGACGCGCTCAATTTCTTTCAAAGTTGTTCCGGCCGGAGCCAGTAGATAATGTTCTATGCGAATAATTACTTCTGCCTGGACACGCAAATCATGGTCAATAAGCAGGTCGTAGGCAGGGGCAATCATGCCGGCCAGGGAATTTTCCACCGGCAGCATTCCGTGCGTAGCGTCCCCGTGATGGATTGCTTCAAAAATTTCGGTGAAGGTACGACACGGCCGTGACGCCGTCTCCGGGCCAAAATGTTCGTGTACTGCCTGCTCCGAATAAGCCCCCGGTTCTCCCTGAAAAGCCACAATAATTGGTGATTGAGACATAAACAATCCTCTTCATAATACGTCTTGCGCCCTGATTTACTGCGTTCACAAAATGCTCACACATGACGTAACATCAGCTTGATTTTCCTCATTATACCCCCATCCGCCAAAAACACAGGACATAAAGTAGCCTGATCTCGCCTAAATATGGTACTATATTGCTGTGTTCTTATACAGTTTGTAAGCCTCGTTGACCCAAAATAGAGAAGAAGGAGCAAGCCATGACATCTTATGCAGAAAAACCCTGGTTACAGCATTACGATGATTACGTCCCCCACACTATAGATATTCCCCAACACACGCTGCATCATTTCCTCGAAGAATCAGCTAAAAAGTATCCTGACAACATTGCCATGGTATTTCAGGGCAAGGAGTTTACCTACCGCCAGTTCAATGAATTGGTAGACAATTTGGCAGCCGCTTTAATAGCCGATGGTTTCAAAAAAGGAGACCGGGCCGTTATTTACATGCCCAATTCACCTCAATTTGTCATCAGCTACTTTGGCATCCTTAAAGCCGGCGGCATTGTTATTGCCACCAACCCTCTTTACACCAAGCGGGAACTGGAGCACCAACTGCATGACTGCGGTGCAGAAACAGTTATCGTAATGAGCATGTATTACAACTTGCTCAAGGAAGTGCAGGCAACCGACAACACAAACGTCAAACGTATCATCGTCGCCAATGTCAAAGATTATCTGCCCACCCTCAAGAAAATCCTCTTCACCCTTTTCAAGGAAAAGAAAGACGGACACAAGGTCACTTTACAAAACGGCGACCGTAAATTCACCGACTTCATCAAGATGGGGGAAAATGCACCCAAGCCAAATGTAGAAGTGACGCCGGATGACGTGGCTTTGCTGCAATACACCGGCGGCACAACCGGCCTTTCCAAAGGGGCTATTGCCCTGCACCGTAACCTGGTAGCCAACACCTACATGCTGCAAGCCTGGATTGAATGGGATTACGGCAAGGAGGTTATCCTGGGCGCCATTCCCTTCTTCCACTCCTACGGCATGGTCACGGCTTTGATATTTGCTTCTTCTATTGCCGGAAAATTGATTATTATTCCCGACCCCCGCAACCAGAAGGACGTGTTGGGCAGCATCGGCAAATATCAGGTGGGTATCTTCCCCGGTGTGCCAGCTATGTATGTGGCGATCAACAACAACCCGGACGTGATTGCCGGGAAATATAATATTCGCTCTATTAAAGCGTGTATTTCCGGTTCGGCCCCCTTGCTGCAAGAGACCAAACGTCGTTTTGAGGAGTTGACGGGGGGCAAACTGGTAGAAGGGTACGGACTAACTGAGGCACACGTAGCCACTCACGCCAATCCGGTCATGGGAGAAAATCGGCCCGGTTCCATTGGCCTGCCGCTGCCTGACGTAGAAGTAAAAATTGTTGATCCGGTAGCGATGGACAAAGTACTCCCGGTCAATGAGGCAGGTGAAATGGTCATCAAAGCGCCCAACATTATGGCCGGTTACTGGAACATGCCGCAGGAAACAGAGAATACGCTGGTGGACGGCTGGCTGTATACCGGTGATATTGCCCGCATGGATGAAGACGGCTATTTCTACATCGAAGACCGAAAGAAGGATTTGATCATCGCCGGAGGGTACAACATTTACCCGCGTGAGGTGGAAGAAGTGCTGATGACGCATCCGGCCGTGCAGGAAGTGGCTGTAGCTGGCGTTCCCCACGGTGCTCGCGGTGAAACTGTAGTGGCCTGGATTGTAAAGCAGCCGGGCGATGCGACGACAGAGCAGGAGATCA
>JALUPA010000501.1 GCA_027054335.1 Ardenticatenaceae bacterium | reverse complement strand
GTCAATCATTTCTCCAATAAAGTATTCGGTACTGTCAGTCCGGAAGGAAATGTATATAGCTGGACGCCCTTGTAGGCTATTTGGCAATCTGGCTTATCCTGCTTATAATGTCTCGGTACTTTCATTTGCCATTGGCCCGAAATTTACTACTGTGGGCAAAAGGAGGTTCGTTACTCTGGTTGACAACTTGCATGTGGAGGCGATTTATGTACAAAAAACCAAAAGTTCGTAAACATCAGGAATTGACCCAGGTTACTTTTAGCAGCCACTAATTAGACTTTGATTTTGAGGAACGGCCGTACTGCGTGCCGTTCTTTTTTTGTAACCGGCGGGATTAATATCCCAAAGGTGTTTTGGGGCGGATCCTGTCCCCTACCCTGTTTTAACAATAACTTTTTGTCCAACCATAACCAGAGTAACGATTCTCATTTTGTCCAGAGCATGACGGCCGTAACCGCCACCCAAGCCATTTTAGACGCCCTCAATCCCCAGCAGACTCCCAGCCAATGGGAGTCTGCTTTTGTACGGGCCGGGAGCGATTGGGACGATCTGGCCGTGCGGGCGATTGTCTGGGGATTGGCCCCGCAGTTGCACTGCCGGCTGTCCCAATGGCCGGTTAAAATACCGCCCGGCGCGGCAGCCAAACTGGCCGTCACCTACCAGGCGCAGGCGCAGCGCAACGAAGCAATTTATGCTCAACTGGATGAGATTTTGGCGGCTTGTCAGGCGCGCAGCTTGCAGCCGGTGGCTCTCAAAGGGGTGCATCTGGCTGCCTGCTACTACGCGGCGCCGGCTTTGCGCCCTATGAACGACATAGATTTGCTCTTTACCCCGGCCGAACTGCCCCAGGCGGAAGCACTGCTGACGGAATTGGGCTACAGCGGCAAGCATAAACCAGCCGATATGGGCGCAGGTGTGACCAAACATACCAGCACCTTTCGCCGCACTGACGGGGCCGAAGGGCGTACCGCCAACCCTTACCTCTCGGCCGGCGGCGACCGGATGATTGAGCCGCACGCTTCTCTGGAAGAATCCTGGTTTGGCCTGAAGGTGGACATTACGCCGGGGATTCGGGAGCGGACGGAAACGGCCGTACTCGGCCAACACGCCTGCCGCGTCCTCAATCGGGAAGATTTGCTGTTGCACATCAGCCTGCACTTTTGTTTTCACCTGATTCAGGGCGCGCCGGCGATGGTACAGTTAACCGATTTGCTGGTCATTATTCAGGCAGGTAATTTGAATTGGGAGACGTTTACAGCGCGAGCAGAAACGTACCAGGCTGCACCCTATGCTTATGCCGGACTGAAATTGGCCCGTGATCTGCTGGGCGCACCCGTCCCCGCAGCGCAGTTAACCCAATTGGCCGATTTGACGCCGCCCGACCTGCGCCAACGTATCCAGTCATTGGGGCTGGCCGACATCCTGCGCCGCACCCAGCAAAAACCGCTGACCAACATCCCGCAGCGCATTTGGCGTGGCTTTCAGGATAGAGCCGCCACCGCTGCCTGGGCTGCCGACCGGTACGGCCGTATCCAGGTATGGCGCACTCTCTTCCAACCTGCCCGGACGGATACAGGGCAGATGTTGTTGGGGCGGTTGAATAAGATATTGGGTAACTGAGTAATTGGGTAACTGGGCAATTACCCAATTACTCAGTTACCCAATTACAAATTACAGGGAGAAACTTTGAAATTTTCGCATCTACTCACACTGACGACGGCCGTAGCCGGAGGCGCTGCCGCTTTACGAGTTTTGTCCCGGCGGCGAGCCTGGGAAGCGCAGAATAACCGCGTAGCTATCTGCGTGGATTTTGCCGACGCGCAGGCAGCAGCCATTCGCGCCGGGCTGCCCTTTGCCGAAATGGTAAGCCGCCTGGCGCAAAACGGGGCGACACATCTTTCCCTGCCGGAATGGACGCTGCACCGGCTGCTGGCAAGCGGGCAGCTAACGCCGCTGGCCCCGGAACGGCCGTATACCGATTTCCCGCCCATCGGCCACTGGAACTACCTGCACGGTGACGCCACGTTGGTAGCCCAGCTGGCAGGCGAGTTGCAGGCGCGACTGCCTTTTACGCAGACGGCCGTCCTCGACGAAACTACGCTGGCCTTTGCCGGGGACATCCCCACCATTGGCGCGCTGGGGCTGGGTTTTGACCGGCAAACGGCCGATCTCATCCGGCAAAACGGGCTGGATGTGGCCCCGCGCCCCGTCAGTTACGCCTGGCCGGACCCGGATTTGCTGCGGCGCACCCTGGCGCAGGCGGCAGCTATCGGCCGGTACGTGCCTTTTACCGGAGATATGATTTTGGGCCACGAGATGCACCTGGACGCTACCGTGCAGGCGTTGGCCGACCACGATTTGACTTTTGTCTATTTTGCCGAATCCCGCCACCAGAAAGGGGACTGGTTCATTGCCAAGCGGCGTGCCCCCCACGTGGTTTTGGGGCATCGCCTCTCCCCGGCCGACATGGTTCCCCTGGATTACCACGCTGCTTGCCATAATTGGGCCTGGTTTGCTCGTGAGCGGGGGATTCGCTTCTGCTACCTCAACTTTTTCCGCGTCCTGCACGCCACTGCACCGCTGGAAGGGTTGGAATATGTCCACCATTTAAGACGTGCCCTGGAAGATGCTGGGTTTGTGGTGGATCGGGCAATTGATTTGCCTGCGCCCATACCCGCTCCGGATACGGCGGAGTTGGCGCTGGCCGGTTTGGCCGCGGTGGGGGCGGGGGCTGCGGCCGTAACCAACACCCTTAGTCTGCCGGAAAAGATCGCTTTGCCGCTGACGGCCGCAGCTGCCGCGGGTGCATTGGCTCTGCCCTATCTGGAACAATCTCGCAACCAGGTTGCTGCTGCCCGACACGCCCATTCGCACGATCACGCGCCTGACCACCATAATCACGATCATAACCATGACCACCATCACCACGATCACAGCCATGATCACAGTGAGTTGGCCGCTCTGTACCCGCCCTCCTACGCGCCCAAGCTGCTGGCGTTGGGGTTGACTGCTTTGACGCCGCTGGCCGGGATGACGGCCGTGCAGCAATCCGGCTTCTTCGGTTGGTTGAGCAGTCTGGTTTATCAGGCGGCGGGATTGGCGGCGCTGGCGGCTGTGACCAGCGGGCAGGATTACCAATTGCGGATTGAGGAGTACAAAGGATTTAATCTGGACTGGCTGGTTCCGTTGACGGCCGTTGCCTGGCAAATTCCTCACAAACCGGCGCGGGCGGGTGCGTTGGCCGCTTTAGCCGGGGCCTGGCTGCTGGCCCGGCGGCAGGGCGGGGACGTTCTGGCGCAGGTTGATCCCGGCCACGCCGAGGGGCATACGCACCACATTTCGGCGGCAATGGCTGCGTTAGGTGATGCGCAGATGGCTGTGGGGCCGAAACCGGCGCGTAAATGGACAGGTTTGGCTGCGGCAGGTTGGGCGGCCAGTGATCTGTTGGGGGGATACGGCCGTACTTCCGAAGCATTGGCCGTGTCCGCTCTGGGTGTTGGCGGCAGCGCGTTTGGCCTGACCAGCTTCCGCCGCCCGGAACGCGCTTTGGCGGAGACGATGCGGTTGGCCGGTCCCAGTTTTGCGGTAGGTACGGCCGTAGGGCTGGCGTTATACGCCTTCCGCCGCCTCGTCCCGAATACGGCTGTGTGCCGGGTGAAACGGCCGGGAGAAAAGTCCGTTCTGCGTAGATAAAATGTTTTCTCGCCCGTCCCATTCCTACTAAAATGCAATTGATGTGATGGATTATGGCAATAGGTCAGACAGAATTGGCAGCAAAACCATTCCTCAAATGGGCCGGCGGCAAGCGCCAGTTGCTGCCGCAGATTGAAACGTATTTGCCGGCCGCCTTGCGGGAAGGGCGGATCAGCCGGTACGTGGAGCCGTTTGTGGGGGGCGGGGCAGTTTTCTTTTACCTGCGCCAGCGGTACGGCCTGACAGATTGTTACCTGTTTGACCGTAACCCGGAGTTGATGCTGGTTTACCGGGTCGTGCGGGATGACGCGGCGGCATTGATTGCCCGTTTGCAGGCGATAGAGGCTGAATATCTGCCGTTGGCGGAGGACGGCCGTAAAACTTTCTACTACCAAATCCGCCAGCAGTTCAATGAACAGCACACCGCGACAGATTTTGCCGAGTGGCAGCCGGAATGGGTGGAACGCGCCGCCCAACTTGTTTTTATGAATCGCACCGGTTACAACGGCCTGTTTCGCGTCAATAGTAAAGGGGCGTTCAACGTACCATTTGGCCGTTACAAAAACCCGGTCATTTGTCGCACCGCCAATTTACGGGCCGCTTCCCACGCCTTGCAGGGGGTTCACATTCAGCAAGGGGAGTTTGCTGCTTGCGAGCCGTTTGTGGATGAGCGGACGTTTGTCTATTTTGATCCGCCGTACCGCCCCCTCAGCGCCACCGCCCATTTTACCGCTTACGCCAAAGAGCCGTTTGGCGATGCGGAACAATTGGCGTTGGCCCGATTTTACGGCCGTCTCCACCAAAAAGGGGCCTGTCTCATGCTCAGTAATGCCGATCCCCGCAATATAAACCCGAACGACACCTTTTTTGAAGAAGCGTATCGCGGTTTCCGCATTGAAAGAACCCAGGCCAGCCGGGCCATCAACAGCCAGCCCGGAAAAAGAGGGCCGATTAGCGAATTGTTGATAATGAATTATGATGCGTGATGCGTGAAAAAACTGTCCGCATCACGTCTTTTTCCTTATGAGCGGTGCGCCTGAAATTCTCCAATCTCCTATCCCCAATCTCTCCTTTTGCCGCATTCCGGCCGGGCCGTTTGTGTATGGGCCGGAGCTTTGCTTTGAGCGGTTGGCGCAATGCCCGCCACTCCGGCCGCGGCAGACAGTGGAACTACCGGAATTTTGGCTGGGGCAGTATCCGGTGACGTACCGGCAGTGGCTTATCTTTCTGGAAGAGACGGGGCATGATTGGGTGGGCAGTTGGTATCGCCTTGTGCGCGGCTGGCGGGGCGTGTTTTTACGGGCGTATGCGCCCGCGGCCGCTTACCCGGACGGTCACGACAATCTGCCCATTGTGGGCGTGACGCAGGCGGACGCTTTGGCCTTTTGCGCCTGGCTCTCGGAGAAGGTGGACAGGCGGGTAACGCTGCCCCCGGAGTTGCAATGGGAAAAGGCAGCGCGGGGGCCGGACGGCCGTATCTATCCCTGGGGCAACGAAAAACCCCGACCGGAAATTCAGTGGCAAAAAACTTTCCCCGTCGGTCCGGAGACGTATCTGTTTAGCCTGGTTGTGCCGCCGCAGCGGGAGTGGGCGCGGGCCGGTTGGTATTGGCGCAATGGCTACCCCTGGCCGGTGGGGTGTGTGCCGCAAAACGTGTCGCCTTACGGCTGTGTGGACATGAGCGGCAACATCTGGGAATGGACGACCAGCCTGTACAACCCGGATTTGCCCGATTTCCACGTAGTCAAAGGCGGTTCCTGGGGTTACACTATCCATCATGCCCAACTCAACGTCCGCAGCGCGTGCAGCGTCACCATCCCCAGCCGGGAATACCACGCGCAGGGGACGGGTTTCCGGGTGATGCTGGCGGCGTGATGCAGGCTGCTTCACGATCAAATTTATGAATTACACACAACGGCCGTCTCTCTCTCCCGATCAATTAGCCCGGGTGACGAATATGCTGGCGTATTGGCTGCCGGGGACTGTGGCTGACACGGCCGTATCCCATTGGGGTGCGGTGGAATGGGCAGCGGCGGAGTGGACGGCATACTGGCAAAACGGGCTGCCCTGGCTGGCCCAGCGCATCCGGGAGAGCAGCATGGTTGTGCCGGAACCGGTGAACGGCCGTATCCAAACCCTGGATGCAGGCAGCCGGGAACGGACGCGGCGAATGCTGGACGCGGCGGCGGAACTGCTGGAGGCGCTGGCGCGGGCTGGGGTGACGGGGCTGCCGTTCAAGGGGGCGGCGCTGGCTCCGCTGGTTTATGCGGAGGACGTGGGGTTACGGCCGTTAGGCGATCTGGACGTCCTCATCTGCCAGGCCGATTTGCCCCAAGGCGTAGCTGTCTTGCGGGAATTGGGCTACCGGCATTACTCGCAAAGTGCGGAGGACGTGGTGTATTTGCGGGGTGAACGGCAGGCCAACATCTGGGCGGCGGATAACGTGCAGCCGGTGGAACTACATTTTACCTTGCGCGAGGAGTACGCCGGAATCGGCTACAATCTGGCGGAAATGATGTGGGCGGCAGGGGAGATACGGCCGTATTGGGCCAACATCGTTGCCTGCCTGCCCGACACGCCCACCTTGCTGCACCACGTTTGCGCCCACGCTACCAGCGATTGGCTCATCCAGCAGGGGCGGCTGATGCACATTGCCGACATTCGCCGCCTGTGCGGGCGAATGGCAGCGGCAGATTGGGATCGGTTGGTTACGGCCGTGGCTCCCCGGAACGCCCGTTTTGTCTATCCCGCTCTGGCCTTTACCATCCGTTACGCCCGCCTGGACGTTCCCTCGCGCGTTTTGGCCCATTTGCGGGACAACTGCCCGCCCAATCTGCTGGCCTGGATTGACAACACTGAGTTGGCTGACAATTCCGCAGCCAACCCCATCAATCGCAGCGGCATTGGTTTTGATCTGGCGCGGCGGTTGGCTCTCTCCCGGCCGGATGAGATGCGCTTTTGGCTGCGTTCCCTCTTTCCCCGCCGCTGGAATTTGAGCAAGCGATACCCCCGTCTGGTGGGTACTCCGTTCTGGCCATTGGGTTACGTACTGCTTAATCTGGACCGGGCGCGGCATCTGATACGGAAAGTGGTTATTGGTGGTTAGCTTGTGCCGTTACCAGCCGGAAGACGTCGTAACGATCCTCGATCCGCACGTTTGTAAAACCGGCGTCGGACAGTAAGGTTTGCCACTCCTCACGGGTCAGGAAGATGTCGGCAATTTCGCCCTGGCTGCTGAGGCAACCCAAACGGCCGTCGGGCGTGAGGACGCGGTAAATTTCTGCCAGCGCCTGCTGCTTTTCCTCCGGCGTCAGATAGAGAAGCATAAAGGCGGTCGTGACCAGGGTAAATTCCCCGTCAGCGCAGGGCAAATCAAGGACGCTTCCCTGATGCAGTTCCAGGGTAACCCCTTGCCGGGCGGCTTTAGCGGCCAGTTTTTCCAGCATGGCCGAACTCAAGTCCAGACCAACTGTGCGCCGGGCCTGTTCTGCCAGGGGCAGCGTCAACAACCCGGTACCGCAGCCTACGTCTAGCGCCACATCATCCGCGCCGACCGCCAGTTGCGTAATCAGGTCGCGTGCCGCTTGCCGGTAGCCGGGCAAATTGAGAAACGTGTAATCATACAGAGGCGCAAGCAAGGCGCAGAAACGGGATACCCAGGAAGTATGCTCCCGGCCTTGCATCAGGCGGGCGGATTGTACGCCCCGGATAATAGATGCTAGTACACAAAGGGAATGATAAATTTAGTGCGGGCGGCATACGCTTCCCAAGCAGCGCCGAACGTGTCGGCCAAAGTGATTTCTTCCAGGCGGGCGCGGCGGTAAAGGGGCAGGAGAAAGAGGCTGATTCCACTTATAATTTGTGCCCAACGGGGCAGACGAAACCACGTACTCCGGCCGACGGGAGCTGCTTTTGGAGAGCGAAAGCTAGCCAGCCAACTGATGATAATGACCGTCAACCAGATAATTACACTGGCGCCGATAATCCAGTTGGCGATGGATTGGAAAATTGTGTAGGCGTTCACGGTTTATCCGTTTGCTTGCGGTTTGCGCAACAGCACAAGCCGGTACTGGCCGCGAAAGATGGCGGGGTCGTTGCTGCTGATGGCAGCCATCTGCTCTTGAGGGATGACGTCGCTCAGGTGGCGGTTGGGATCGGTTCCCAGAGCGGCGATGATTTTGCCTGCTGCCCCGCGTAGGGGAGAGAGACGGCCGTCTTCCGGCAAAAACTTGTCGAAAATTACCAACCGCCCGCCAGGGCGCAGCGTCCGCCACGCCTCCCGGAAGGCCGTCTGGCCGTCCGGTACGACGCTGAGGATCAGGTTGAGGGCCGCGGCGTCGCAAGTGTGATCGGGCAGGGCTAACGCCTGAGCATCCATAAGGGCGAAAGTGGTACGGCCGTGTCCCTTCTCGCGCGCTTTTTGCAACATAGATGGACTGAGGTCTACGGCCGTTACCCATATCTCCGGCGGAATCAGCGGTAAATCCAGCCCCGTGCCTGCGCCGGAGAGAAGCAGCCGTTCACCGGGCTGCAATTGCAGCAGATCAATGGCGCGACGGCGCGGCCGGTCAAAAACGCGACCAACCGCAGCATCATACAGCGGTGACCAGAGGCGATAAATCTGGAGATTGCGTTGATTATTCATAACACTTCCGAAAAAGGCCGCGGATCGCGCGGATTTATCTGGATTTTTCTCTGGTAATTCTTTGCGGGACATGGTTCAAAAACCAGAAAATTTACTTTATAATTCAAGAGTACAGCAGCGGTTTTTTCAGTCAAGTCATTCGTGAACCATGCCCGGACAGTGCCGGCTGCCAAGTTATGCTGTCAGGAATAATGGCCGTTTACCTTGGCGGCAAACAAAACATTGCTCGTGAACACTGTTTTCCGCGATGAGCGCAGGGCAGTCAGGGCATTTTTTCAATGGCCCCAATAGCAAACGCTTGGGAGTGGTGGCTGCCAGTTCGTCCGGCGCAATAGTGTCAGCAAAGGTAACGGCCGTTTCCGGACAAATCAGGGCGCAGATACCGCAATCCACACAGGAAGCGGCCGTGAATAACAAGCCGAATACCTCCTCATCGGCCAGGAAGCGCAGCGCGCCGGTAGGACAACTGCGAGCACACAAACCGCAAGCGGAACACAACTGCTCGTCCACCTGAACATTTGCCACCCCTAATCCTTGCAGCGGGATTTTGGCAGGCGCCGGCTTAAAAGAGGCCAGAATGGGCAGCAGGCGCTGCCGATCATACGGGGTGTAGCTGGCGGTGACGGCCGTTTCCCCCCCATCCAGCCCCAACACTTTGCGAAAAAAAGCCCGGCGCGGATGGGGCGCTTCAACCCGAACGGCGGGCTTCATCTGAGGTGGCGGCGCGTCATCCGGCATATCCCGGCCGGTCAGAAAAATGGCCGGAGGACGGCCGAAAGCCGCCAACCAACCATTCGCCTCGGTCACACAACTTACGATCTGTTGTTGAGCATGGCTAATGGGGCAGGCCGCGCAGGCTGCGTCATTCAGCCAGACCTGCCCGGCGCCCTGATCGGATATCTGCAATAAATGGGAAGAGCTTAACGCCCCCAAGCAGCGTGGAGTGATCAACCGGTTGGCTTGAGGCAGTTGGCTGGAAAACGCCTTCTTTTTTTCTTGCGCCAACGGGCAGGCTAATTCCCAGACGTCATGGTGGGGATGAGTAATGTGCGGCAATATGTGAGCTTCTGGCGGCGATATTTCCACGAACAGTTCGGTGGGGCAGGCGCGCAAGCAGACGCCGCAGTTAACGCAAGCATCACTCACGCGCACATGGCTTTCATACAAAGTGATCGCCGCCGCCGGACAGCTATCGGCGCAGCGAGAGCAATTGGCATTTCGATACCAGTCGTTCAGGCAGCGGTCTGCCCGCAAAGAAAATCGTTCAACCAGAAAAGGACGCATATCACGATGATTGTACCTGAAACAAATCCAACTCGTGACGCAGAAAGAAAAACGCCGCTTCGATTACGATCCCGTACAAGTGGACCGGGTTTGCCGCTTTGGTACTGCGGGCAAAGCCGGGAAACCATTTTTTCAAATGTTTATTTAAGAAGTCACTTTGTTGACGGCGTACCTGCACGGTCGCTTCGTCAGCGCCTGTTTCCCACGCCTGCACCTCCTGATCACACAAAAAAGCCATGAACTCCAGTTCCACGGCAATGTGATCCGGCGCCTCCACGGCGGCGGGTGACAGAGCCAGCCCAGCCGCCGTATATTCATCTTCCAGATGAGCAATGATAAGGCCGCACGCTCCCCCCTCCGGGTTTATGTAAACAGACTCATTGGGAATCGCTTTCGGATTCACCGAAAACAGTTGCACATACTCCTCTTCTACTGATACGTTTTCACCAGCAGGCAGTGCCGCCAAACAGTTTAAGAGCCGCAGCCACGAGGCGCGAAAAGGAAAAACAGACCAGAGATCATCCTCTTTCAGCAACTCCTGGGCGGCCATTTGTAGTTTTGCCAGCCGGTCACCGTTCGGGTAAAGAAATAGGGAACCAAAAAGCTGGTAAATCACCTGGCGCGTACGGGCCAGTTCCAGTTCAGAGAGAGGCAAAGAAGAAAAAAAGGGGAAGGAAATTGTTTCCTTCCCCCCTTCATTATTATCTGACGAACTCATCTGTTTTCCTTATCAGGCATTAACTCGTAGACGACGGCCGCCAAGAAGACAAGCATCACGCCCAGGATAAAGATGAGCGGCGCAAATGGGACACGCGGATTGCTGTAGACCGGGCTGTCCGGCGAGCCTAGCGGCGTTGCCAACAAGAAGTAGCTGACAGCTTGAATGGCAAAACCG
>JALUPA010000500.1 GCA_027054335.1 Ardenticatenaceae bacterium | reverse complement strand
TATTGAAGGGATGAGCTGTGAGGATGCGGGTAACGGCCGTGTCACCTGCACCGGCACCATCAGAGCTTTATACGGCGCAGAAGAAACCGAGTTCCCCCTGACCAACTACAAAGTCGTCCAGGAAGACGGCGAGTGGAAATGGTGCGGGGAAACGCAGTAAGCGGTAAACGGTATTCGGTTTTCAGTGAAAAGAAAATTCAGCTAGATTGCGGTATACTGTAAGATATGGCGGACATACTTGTCACAATAAAGCGAACTATCCTGACTGGTAATTATCTCTTTAGTGAGAAAGCCCGTTTGGAAATGGAAGCTGACGGGTTAACCGAACTGGATGTCGCCGAATCTATATTGAATGCCGTCGCCATCTACAAAAAAATTCGTTCCCGAAGTCCACATCGAGAGCATCGTCAAGAATATCTCTACATCATTCAAAGCACAAATCTCGATGGACTAATGATTTATACGAAAGGAAAACTGGTTAAAGAAGCAGGAATAGACACTTTCTATTTTTTGATTTCTTCCAAGAAAGCGGTTTGGTAACGAGGGAATAATGTTAAAAATTACAGAATGTCCGGTATGTGGTGGGAAAATTAGAAAAGTAAAGGAAGACTGGATAGGTGAATATCAAGGCCAAAAATATACCGTTCCTGATCTCGAATACTATATCTGTGAATTGTGCGGCGAAAAGATTTATTCACCTGAAGCCATGCGCAAGATCGAGTCGTATTCGCCAGCATTTAAGGTTGCCGAACCAGTGGGATAGGCAGGGTTCAACAACAACCCTGTAAAACACCAAAACCTGAAAGCCATCTATGAAGCAACGTATATTCTCCCGAGAAAATATATTGGCGGTGGGGTTGTGCCTCATCGTCATTTTGTTAATTATTGTCACCACGGACAGCGCGCCGCAGTGGATTTATCAGGGATTCTAAGTGCAGGACGTTTGTTATGGAGCGTATTGCGTATTGCGTATTGCGTATTGCGTAAAAACGATCTGGTACGCAATACGCAATACGCAATAGATTACAAATCCCAGGCTGAGAGGGAAAGTACGCTAAAACGCGGAGATGCTGCACTCTGCCCCCCTGTCATCTTGCTATCCTGTCACCTTGTCATCCTGTCACCTTGTCACCTTGCCACCTTGTCACCCCATCACCCCGCCAGGAGGATGCGATGACCTTCGGCCCGCTCCTCATTGCCCTCCTCGCCGGGCTGGGGCTGCTTTATGCCGCGTTTGCGCGGGGGAAGGGGCGCGGCTGGTTTTTGCTGGTTGCCAGCGTTATTGCTATTTACTGGCTGCAAACAGCTACGGCCGTGCGTTTTGGTGATTATATTTTACAGACCACAACAGTTGTCCTGACCGTGCTGACCTGGTGGGTGACACGACCGTCCACCTCCAAAGAAGGCAAAGCCATCTGGCCCTCGCTGGTGCGGGAAGATTGGCTGACACTGGCCGTACTGTTTGGCCTGGTGGCAGCAATGGCCTTCAACCGCTTCGTGGCTGCGGATTATCGCCTGACGCCTGCCCGGCCGCCGTCGCCGCTGTGGGTAAGCGGGGTTTTGCTGGCGCTGGGATTGGTTTGGGCCGGCTTGACGCGGCTGCTGCGCCGGGTGGAGCAACGAAAGGTATTGACGGCCGTTATCCTCCTTATCGTTCTCATCTTCATCATCCTCAAAGCGCCGCCGCTGAGTACGGCCGTCGCTGCCTGGTGGCGATCCCTTACCGGCCAGCAAGTGGCCCTGGCCAGCCCTTCCGATCTGGTCTGGCTGGGCTTCTCCTACGTCGCCTTCCGCCTCATCCACACCCTGCGCGACCGGCAAACCGGCATCCTGCCCAACCTGACCTTGCGCGAGTACGTCACCTACGTCCTCTTCTTCCCCGCCTACGTCTCCGGGCCGATTGACCGGGCAGAACGGTTTGTAGGCGACTTCCGCCAACTGCCGCAGCTAAAGGGGCTGGACGCCAACCGCTGGCTGTATGGCGGGCAGCGCATCTTTGCCGGGATGCTGAAAAAGTTTGTCATCGCCGATTCGCTGGCCCTGGGGATGTCCCTCACGCCGGAACTGGCCGCGCAAAACAACGCACCCGGCTGGCTGTGGCTTTTGCTGTACGGCTATGCCCTGCGTCTGTTCTTCGATTTCAGCGGTTACACGGACATTGCTATTGGTCTGGGTGTTTTGTTTGGCATCCGTCTGCCGGAGAATTTTATACGGCCGTACTTCTCCACCAACATTACCGCCTTCTGGCAGCGCTGGCACATCACCCTCAGCAACTGGGCGCGGTTTTACGTTTTTTCACCGCTTTCCCGTTCCCTGCTGCGCCGCAAGCCACGGCCGTCCAAAGCGCTCATCATCTTCCTTTCCCAGATGAGTACCATGCTGGTCATCGGCTTGTGGCACGGCGTCACCTGGAACTTCATCATCTGGGGCGCGTGGCACGGTGTGGCTCTGTTCGTCCATAAGCAGTGGAGCGACAAGACGCGCCGCTGGTACAATGGCCTGGGCAATAAACCCTGGCAGAAACGGGGCTGGACGGCCGTAACCTGGCTGTTTACCTTCAACTACGTGGCTCTGGGCTGGGTCTGGTTCCTCATGCCCACGCCGCAGTTGGCGCTGGAGACGTTTGGCAAGTTATTCGGAATAGTTGGGTAATTAGGTAATTGGGTAACTGGGTAATTACTCAATTACTCAATTACCCAATTACAAACCTTATGAACACAGAATCTTCTTCTACCTGGTGCGTTATCGGCCGTATCCTTCTCAAGGCAGCCGTATTATTCCTGGCCCTGAATTTGTTGTTTGCCGGGCTGCGGCCGTCAGACGCGCTCGGCCGCATCACCCTGTACAACTGGTTCCTGCCGGGGCGGGAGCGGCTGCCGTATGGGGAAAATCCGGCCGAGGCGAACAACCTGAGCCTGAACAATTTGCCCGCCATGTTCGCCAGCCACCGCGTCAGCCAGCCCAAAGGGACGGATGAGTTCCGCGTCTTCATTTTGGGGGATTCGGGGATGTGGGGCTGGTTTTTAGAGAATGAGGCCACGCTGACGGGACAGTTGAATGAGATGGGATTGGTTGCGGCAGACGGCCGTACCCTCCAATTCTACAACCTGGGCTACCCCATCATGTCCCTGAGCAAAGACATTCTCCTGCTGGACGAAGCGATGCAATACAACCCCGACCTGATCGTCTGGCCGGTCACCCTGGAATCCTTCCCACCGCAGAAGCAATTGGAACACCCCATCCTGCAAAACAACCCGGAGCGGATACGCCGCCTGATTAAAACGTATGATTTACAGTTGGACGCCAATGATCCCCGTTTTGTAGACCCCAATTTTCTGGAAAGTACCATCGTGGGGCAGCGACGGCCGTTAGCCGACCTCCTCCGGTTGCAACAAGTGGGCTTTGCCTGGGCCGCCACCGGCATTGACCAGGCCATCCCCGCCGAAATCCCCCTCCGCAAATCCGATTTTGACGAAGACGTGAGCTGGCAAAATTACGACCAGCCCGTCACCCTGACCACCGATAATTTGGCGTTTGACGTGCTGGCGGCCGGCGTAGAAATGGCCGGCGACGTGCCCATCCTGCTGGTGAACGAACCCATCTTCATTAGCGACGGCGAAAACAGCGATCTGCGCTACAACGCCTGGTATCCCCGCTGGGCGTATGACCAGTACCGCGACCTGCTCACCACCGAAGCCGCTGCCCAAAACCAGCCCCTCCTCGATCTGTGGGACGCCATCCCCCCGGACGAGTTTACCGACAGCCCCGTCCACCTGACCCCGACCGGGACAGAAATGCTGGCGGAATTGTTACGGCCGTATCTGCAACCCTAAAACATGCTATAATCCCGCCGCTATTTGTAGCCCGATTTTGCAAATCGGGTGGCGATTGACAAAATCGCCCTACGAGGAGACAACATGGACGAACAAACAGTACGGGAAAAATTACGCGCTTTTATTGTGACGGAACTGATTCGGGACAACGACTACACCCTGACTGACGACGAAGGCATCATCAGCAACGGCCTCATGGACTCTTTTTCTCTGGCGGAACTGGGTGTTTACGTCGAGGAAGAGTTTGACGTCTACATCCCCGACGCCGATCTGACCGTTTCCAAAATGGACACGCTGAACCAGATGACTGCCCGTGTGATGCGCGGTTTGGGGTGATGAAAGCTGTCTGGCTCTTGCTGTTGGCGCTGATAGGCACGGCCGCCGCCGGAAGCCACCCCCACCCTGCCCACCATCACCCAGGCCGAAGATTTTACGCCAGCTTCTTCACCCGTTTGGCTCCCTTTTGCCGCAGTGAATGGTGTAGTTCCTTTTTGCGGATGCGCAGCGACTGCGGTGTTACTTCCAGCAGTTCATCCTCGTGCAAGTATTCAACTGCCTGATCCAATGACATCAGGCGGGCGGGCGGCAAGGCGTCCACAATCGCCTTGGGCACAGCCCGGTGGCCGGTTAGATTCTTGGTGCGGCAAACGTTGATCACCAACTCATCGTCCCGGATATGCTCACCTACCACTTGACCGGCATACACTTCATCTGTCGGCTCCACAAAGAAGACGCCGCGCGAAGTCAGATGGGTCAGGGCATAGGCGCTCACCTTACCCGTTTCCAGAGAGACCAGCGATCCCAGTTCATACGCTTCAATCACTCCCTGGTACAATTCAAATTCATGGAAGAGGGTGTTGTAGATACCCGTCCCCCGCGTTGCTGTCAGAAAGGGCTGACGGAAACCGAGAATACCGCGCGTGGGTACCAGATATTCAGCGTACACTGTACCATCATCCCCATAATTCAGGTTGATGGCCCGGCCGCGCCGCTTGCCCAGCATTTCGGCCACCGGTCCCCAATAATCCTGATGTACTTCCAGGAAAACGTGTTCAATCGGTTCCATGATCCCGTCCGGCCCTTCATGGAAAATCACTTCGGGGCGACTGACGGCAAATTCATACCCTTCGCGGCGCATCGTCTCAATGAGGATGGCTAGATGCAGTTCACCGCGCCCGGAAACGACAAATTCACTGGCCTTGTCCGTTTCCTGCACGCGCAAAGCGACATTGCTCTCCAATTCCACATTCAGCCGTTCCCGCAGTTGGCGGCTGGTGACGTATTTGCCTTCGCGCCCGGCAAAGGGGCTGTCGTTGACGCGGAAGGTCATGCGCACGGTGGGTTCTTCTACGGTGATGGGGGGCAACGGTCGGGGATCATCCGGATCAGCCAGCGTATCGCCAATGCCTACGTCGGGGATACCGGCCACAGCCACGATGTTTCCTGCCCGCACTTCTTCC
Organism: Ardenticatenaceae bacterium; assembly: GCA_027054335.1. Taxonomy (GTDB): domain Bacteria; phylum Chloroflexota; class Anaerolineae; order Promineifilales; family Promineifilaceae; genus JAJRTP01. Next base: position 5,248 of record JALUPA010000500.1, on the reverse strand, counting down.
TGCTCCCGCCGCTGTAAATCACGGAAGGTGTACAGCTTGGTAATCTTGGCCGGTTTCATCGTGCCGTCCGCCAAAATGTGGGTGAGCGGCTGGGCTTCCCGCAGCGTGCCGCTAGTCAGACGGCCAATAGCAATTTTGCCTACGTAGCTGCTGTATTCCAGAGTCGTGACCAGCATTTGGGTGGGGCCTTCCATATCTACCTGGGGCGCTGGCAGGTATTCTATGATGGTGTCGAACAACGGCCGTAAATTATCAGCCATCTCATCCGGCGAAAATCCGGCACGGCCGTCCAATGCCTGCGTATAAATCACCGGAAAATTGGCTTGCTCATCATCTGCCCCAATATCAATAAACAAGTCAAAAGTAGCGTCCACCACAAAATCCGGCCGGGCCGCCGGGCGGTCAATCTTGTTCACCACCACAATCACCTTAGACCCCGTGTCCAACGCCTGGCGCAAAACAAAGCGCGTCTGGGGCATCGGCCCTTCCACGGCATCCACCAGCAGCAGTACGCCATCTACCATATTGACAATACGCTCCACCTCACCGCCAAAATCAGCGTGGCCCGGCGTATCCACCAGGTTGATAGTAACGCCTTCATACACAATGCTGGTGTTCTTCGCCAGAATAGTAATGCCCCGCTCCCGTTCCAAATCGTTGGAATCCAGGATGCGCTCGTTCACCTTCTGGTTTTTCCGGAAAACGTTGGTCTGCTTCAGCATTCCGTCCACCAGTGTCGTCTTCCCGTGATCCACGTGAGCAATAATGGCGATATTACGGATATCTTCTCTTGGTTTTAATGTCATAATTCCTGCGTCTATACGTAAAAAAGCCCGACCTGCTATTCTGGTCGGGCGCTCCAAACAATAATAGTAGCTGAGATTGTATAACTGCTTCTTGCTTCTGGCAAAGTTTGCTCTGATAATCTCATATTGGTCTTAAATCAAACTCGTTGTCTCAAAACTTGCTTTATCATCCAATATTTGGCAACATTACCCTATGAAATATGAACCGGATAAACAATCGCCAGCCCAAATCAAAGATACTGTTGCTGAAAAACGGAAATACAACATCCTTAATGTAGATGCGGCTCGTCAAGTTACCCGTACGTGGCTGGAAAGTATAGACTTGGTTGACGCCATTAATTTTGGCCTGCCGGAAATTGATGATCGCTACCATGTTTGGCGCGTTCCTCTGGTAGGTAAATATTCGCAAGAAAGGATAGGGGAAGCAGTTATAGATGCTTACACATCTCTCCTCATTACAGATAAATCTACCGCGCCGGAAACGTTGGAAGCGCGTCTGCTGCATCGAAAAACAACACCCAAAAGAAATACCTCCTACAAAAAGAAGAGTTATAAACCCTCCAGCTTGAGAAATACAGTTATTCTGGGTGACGCGGAAGAGATGCTATCTGAATTACCCCATGAATCTATCGATTTGATTTTTACATCCCCACCTTATTTTAATGCTCGCCCGGAATACGAAGATTACGTCACTTATGAAGAGTATCTGCTCAAAATGCAAAAAATTATTCGGGCCTGCCACCGCATTTTGAACGAAGGCCGTTTCTTTGTGATGAATATTTCTCCGGTTCTTATCCGCCGTACCAGCCGCAGCCATTCTTCCAAACGAATTGCCGTTCCCTTTGACATGCACCGACTTTTTGTGGAAGAAGGTTTTGATTTTATAGACGATATTATTTGGGTCAAACCGGAGGGGGCCGGCTGGGCAACCGGCCGGGGGCGCCGCTTTGCGGCTGACCGTAACCCGCTGCAATATAAACCTGTCCCCGTCACTGAATATATCCTCGTCTACCGCAAACATACCGATCGTCTGATTGATTGGAACATTCGCACACATCCTAACCAAGAATTAGTTAAAGCCTCCAAAGTAGAAGATGGTTACGAAAAAACCAATATCTGGCAAATAAAACCGGCTCACAATAAAAAACACCCGGCCATTTTCCCCGAAGAACTGGCAGCCAAAGTTATCACTTATTACTCTTTTGTAGATGATGTCATTCTGGACCCTTTTGCTGGTATTGGCACCACAGGGCTGGCAGCTACCAAATTAAAAAGAAGATTTGTCCTTATTGAACAGGAAACCAAATATGTAGAAATCATCCGGGAACGAACCAAACAATGGTTGGGTAAAGATGCTGCTAATGTATTATGTGTCAATTGTCCCCCCATTTCGGTTGACAATATGCTGCTTTAGAAAACGATATGCCTGATAATAAACAAGTGGAGAGCTTTACGGATTTGCTGGATGAAGATGCCTTGGCTTTGTTAAATACCAGTGGCCCGGAATTGATCCGAAAAATTGGCATTGACACGATAAGAATGGTTGTCTTGGATGTGCTTTCTGGTCGCAATATTCGAGATTCAACGGAAATGCTTACACGCCGCAGATTGGCTGCCCTTAATGCAGCGACAGTGGCGATGCTGCTCCGAGGCACGGCCGTGCAGCCAGATTTTATTGACCATCTCCCCCATATTGCAGAAAGGATTTTACAACGAAAACGACTTTCCAAAGCTGAACGGTGGGTGGCCCAGTGGGTTTTGGGTTTAACTGACAAAGCCTCACAAAATGTTTTGCGGGATGATGCAAAGTTACTGGTTGAATATCGGCGGCGGTATGAGGCCGTTTACGCCGACGTGATCAGGCAAAGCATTGCCAGTTACGGAGAATTTCAGGCAGATATTTGTCTGAATGATGAGTTTGTCGCCAATTTTGGCTGGAAATTTGTGCTGTACCTGTCTGGTATTGTCGGTGCACAAACCCTGTCTATTCGCGGGTCAGAAAAATCGGTGTATGGCAAACTTTTTGAAAGATTAATTCTTGGTTCCCTGCTGTACATTCTTGGCTTTTCTTACACAAACACAAATAGCGCATTGCATTTTCGGCGCGAGTTCTGGCTTTCTTCCCAAGGCGCACGCCGGGAGAGTGACGCTACGGCTCTTTGGGAAACCGGACAGGGCGCGCGATTTGACATTGGTTTTATTGGGCGGGGTAATCCGGAAATATCGCTGGACAAGGTAACGCGATTTGCCCGTGAAGTGGAAATGGGGCGTTCTACCTGGTATATGGCAACAATTATCATTGTGGATCGCATTGGTAAGGAAAGCAAAATTCAGGAATTGGCGCAGTTGGTTGACGGCGATATTGTACAAATGAGTATGGCGTATTGGCCCCAAGATGTGGCTCGTATTCTTAATGAACGGATGGGGTTTGATCACCCTCTGGTCAATATGCCACGTTCGGAAATTCCCGATTATTTGTCTCAGGCCATACAATCGGTTCCTTTGGAAATGTTCTTGTCTTTCTAAATGTACCGTTCAACTATACGTAAATTTTCGTTAACGTTACTGTCAGGTCTGTTAATTTTGGCCTTTTTGCAACGGCCGTATCCCGCCCTCTCCCAATCCGCCCACACCATTACCCCCGGAGACACCTGGCCAGCCCTGGCCTACCGCTATAACCTGCCGGAAGAAACGTTACGCGCCGCCAATCCGCAGATGAACCGGCAGCGGCAGCCGGTTATCGGTACGACTATTGTCATTCTCGATACGGCCGTCTCCCAAAACGGCCGTATCCTCCGCACCAACGACGGGGATTTACTGGCAACGGCCGTCGCCCTCAACGCCTCTCCCTGGACACTCGCTTTGCAAAGTAACATGCCATCCCCCTACCACCCACCCCTCTACCGCCCCCTCTACCTGCCCGGCGGTACGGAACCGCCCAAAGATTTCCCGCCCGGCGTGACCCGTCTGGAATTGTCCCAGGCCCCGGCGCAGCCAGGGCAGGCGTTGGGTGTGCGGGGGGAAATGTGGAAAGAGGGAGTGGTTACGGCCGTACTCGATGGCAATGAGATGGATACGTTTCAGAATAACGGCCGTTTCCTGGCCCTCACCGGTACGGGTGCATTTTACGGCAGCGGCCAACCGGAACTGACGATACAAGTAGACGACGGCCCGTTGTGGAGCCAGCCCTGGCAGTTCATTGATCCCGACGCCTGGGTGTACCAACAAATCACCCTCAGCGGCGAAGCAGCCCAGATTGACCAGGCATCTATTGCCCAGGAACGGGAACGCCTTTTTGCCATCTGGCAGCAAAACAGCCCTATTCCCCAATGGCAGGCCAATTTCCAGTTACCGATTGCCGATTACCTGGAAATAACTTCTCCTTTCGGTGCGCGCCGCTCCTACAACGGCGGCCCCTACCGCAGCTACCACGAAGGCGTGGATTTCAGCGCGTATGGCGGCACACCGGTCACGGCTCCGGCTGCCGGGACGGTTGTTCTGGCAGAAAAACTGTACGTGCGGGGCTATGCCGTCATCATTGATCACGGGTTGGGCATCTATTCCGGTTTTTACCATATGTCTGAGATTACTACGGCCGTAGGCGAGCAAGTGCAGCCAGGTCAAATCGTCGGGGCAGTAGGCACAACCGGCCTCTCTACCGGCAATCATCTACATTGGGACTTGCTGGTAGACGGCATTTGGGTAGACGGGCCAGCGTGGCTGGCGCAGGGAATGGGCTGCTGGGTTTTAGAGGGATGGGGAGAGAGGTGTGAGATTGGAGATTAGCGATTGGCAGCCGCTTGCGGCAAATCTCCAAGCTCTAATCTCCAAGCTCTAATCTCTCCAGAAAATCAATCACCGCATCATTAAACGCATTCGGCCGTTCCAGGTTAGGCATGTGGCCGGCGTCTTCCAGAATGACCAGTTTGCCGTCGGGAATAGCGGCAGCCATCTCTTCCGCTTCACTGACCGGCACAATCTGGTCGTCTGCGCCGTGAATGATGAGAACGGGGACGGGAATCTCGGCCAGGGTGGGGCGGGAATCAGGGCGATCCCGCATTGCTTGCAGTGCGCCGATGACGCCTTCGGGCGAGGCAGTTTCCATCATATCGCGCACAAACGCCACCAGTTCCGGGTCGGACTCACGAGTTTTGGGGGAAAAGAGAACGTCGAGCATGGGTTGGATGACGGCCGTCACCCCCCGCCGCTGCACTAAATCAATCATCTTCTCCCGATTTACCTTCCCTTCGGCCGTATCCGGTGCAGCCCGCGTCGCCGTCAAAATCAATCCGCCAACATGCTCTTTATACGCCCGGTAAAACTCAAAAGCAATGTACCCCCCCATCGAGTGACCGCCAATCACAAAAGGCGTCAACACATTCAAATGTCCCATCAAATCAGCGCAATCATCCGCCAGCAAAGCCATACTGTACGGCCCTGCC
>JALUPA010000499.1:2542-10568 GCA_027054335.1 Ardenticatenaceae bacterium | reverse complement strand
CATCTTCCCCCACGCCAATGGTGGAACTGACCATGATTGTCTGCTCGGCGCAGGCGGCCAGAAGAAGGGTGATGATGAGTACGGCCGTTTGGCGGAACGGCCGGGGAAAAGAAAAAGTTGAAGGAAACAAAATATCGGGACATCTCCGTATTTGTTTCCTTCATTATACTGTAAATATTTCCGATATTAATAGAATTGCCCGGTAACATTTGCGTTGGTCGCACAATTGTTGCTGGTGGTTGGTGGTTAGTTGCTCGTACTAACCACCGGTAACCAGCCACTTGCGGTTTACCGCGCTATGATAGATTATTCGGGAGAATCGCTTGCGCCGTTCGCTTTTCCCTCATTTCCTTTAGTATTTTCTGTGCCAGATTTGTGAACGGCTTCATATGCAGTAGTTCCGAAGTAAAACGCGATCACGACTCCAACAATGTTTGTGGTGTGGTTTATTAGAGTTTCGGTAATTTCAGGTAACGTTCTTGCCCTAACAAAGAAGCTGGTTGTTCCCACTAGAACCAGATAGAAAGTTATTAGAGAGATGGCTATTGCCAAACGAATGTCGGGTTTAGAAAGGGTTTTATCTTTTGCGTTGACTCCTAAACCGATAGCGCCATAAAAAGACACTATGCCTACGAGTACCATCATCAGGGAAAAAATATTATTGGATTTGTGTGGTAGCCAGGCTTGTAATACAAAACTGACAAAAACTATACCAATAATTAACAGCCCTATTTTGTAAATGTCTTGTCGAAATTTCATTTTAATTATGCTCCTTGTGCTGGAGACAGCCTGGATCAAACTGTCTCCAGCTTTATAAAACCGGCCGCTTTACTGCTTGAAAATGAGTGGCAGGTAAAGCCGGTAGCCGCTCCATTCAAACGCGCCCATGTCTGGCGCGGTGTCGCGGGGGTTGCCTTCCAGATCGTCGCCCGGCGTGCCGCTGGCTGTGCCAGCGTCAATCGCCGGGGAGCCGACTTGCAGGCGATAATTTCCATTGGCCGCGTCCACAAAGAACGGGTCGGCCGAGATGTTGCCTGTGCCGCTCGTGTTCCCTGCGCCCACGTCAGAATAGGCAAGCGTGCAGTTGACCGTCCCTACGGAGGCGTCGCAGTAATAATCTCCACCGCTATTGCCCCACAGGATGCTATTGAGAATTGTCACGTTGACGGCCGGTTCAGTAGGGAGTTCGAGGGGACCAATGCCCAACCCAGGGCCGCTGTTGTTGGCGATGGTGACGTTTGTGAAGCGCCCCTGGGTGGGGGTGCCGGCAAAACCTGGCCCTTGATTGTCGACGATGAGCGTGTTGGTGGCGGTAAACACGGCCTGATAGATTTGCAAAGCAGGCGTCCCCTGCGAATTGTTGTTGCGGATGATGCTGTTCGTTATCTCTACCGAGCCGGAGCCGTTGTTGATAGCGCCGCCCAATGTTTCGCCGCCGCCGGTGCTTTGCACGACGTTGTTGGCGATGACGCTGTCGTTTAATGTCAGGCTGCTGTTGTTGGTGGTGTCCACACCGCCGCCGGAGGCGTACCCGCTGCTAACGGCTTGATTGCCCTGTACCGTTACGCTGGTCAGGGTGGCGTTGGCATTGTTTAACCATAAGCCGCCGCCTGATGCGCCGGCCGTGTTGTTGGCAATTTGACCGTCTGTGATGACGGCCGTTGCCTGAGACAACGCCATGCCGCCGCCGCTTCCGCTGGCCTGGTTCCCGGTTAAGTTTACGTTGTCCAGCGATACAGCGCTGTTGTTCAGGGAAAGCCCGCCGCCACCAAGCGCGGTATTGGACAACACGGCCGAGTTTGCCAGGGAGAGTGTAACGTTTGGCCCGGCATTGATACCGCCGCCGTCTCCGCTGGCGGCCGTATTGCTGATAATCTGGCTGTTGGTAATGGTTGCGACGACGTCATTTAGCGCCAACCCGCCGCCAGACGGGGCGCTGTTTTCCCGCACTGTTACGTTGTCCAGGCCAAGAGCGCTGTTGCTGCCGGTGCAGCAACCTGCTATGCCGCCGCCGGAAGCGCTGGCTGAATTATTCAGGAGCGATGAATTGACGACTGAAACATTGACGTTGTTCCCCTCATACCAGACGCCGCCTCCGCCGCCGCCGGAAGTGGCATTGTTTTGTATGACGGTAGCGCTAATAACCACAGTAGCGTCATTGATCAAAAAGCCGCCGCCGTTGTCGCCGGCGTTGTTGGCCCCCTGAATGGTAAAGCCTTCTATAACGACGTTGATTCCGGGCGTTATGTTAACAACGCTGGCATTGGCGCCATTGGCGTCAATGATGGTGGGGTTGGCGGTAATGTTCCGCGTCCAGCCGGCCGCTTCGTAACCGCCTTTCAGGGTAAGGGTAACGCCAATGCCAATGGTTTCGGTGTAGGTTCCCTGGGCGACGCGGATTTCGTCGCCTGCTGCGGATTGGCTAATGGCGTACTGAATGGTAGCGCAGGGGGCGGAGGAGGCACTGCAATCGCTGCTGTTACTGCCGCCGCCATCAACGTACCGGATGGTGGCAGAGGGTGCGGCATAGGCCAGGGGGCTGCGTAACCCTGCCAGCAAAAGCAGCAGGATTAACCCGCCGGAGAGGATTGTGAGAAGGGGGTACAGGGCGCGCCAGTGCTGCGCCGGAGGGGATGTCTCTTTTTGGCTCATGGGACTTTTTGTCTCCTTTGCCGCTTGCGCGGCAGAATTTGGTCGTAACCTGTCGTCTGATCAGGCACGACTAACGCGATACAATTGCTTTTAGCGTAAAGGAGACAATCTGCCGGGGTATGCCAAACTCTGCCGTTTTACTGCCGGGTTTAGTCTTGTAGTCGCTGGTCTTGTAGTCGTTAGTCTGGCGGTGGCTTATGAGTTGACTAACGACTATCCGACTAACTGACCAAGCACGGCCGTAACCGCCTTAATCGCTTCCTTCCGTTCCCGGTAGAAAGTGCGTTCCGAGAGGTTGAGGCGGAGGTAGATTGGCCGGTTGGCTTCTTCCTGGACGTATTTGTGGGTGAGAATGTGCCAGCCGCGCCATTGTTTGCTGGTCTTGTCGGCGGAGCGCCCCGCCTGTAAATGGTCAATGGCGGCGCGGAGGATGTGGTGCAGCGCCTTGCCCTGGTTGGGCGGGATGGGAGGCAGGTCATTTTGCGCCAGATAACGCTGCGCGGCGGGGAGCCGGATGAGGGGGCTGCCGGCCAGCCAGTTTGTGTCCCACAAATGTTCCAGCGCGGCTTCCACGTCGGCCGTCTGGATGGCAAGGGGAGTGGAGGATACGGCCGTTTGCCCCCCCACAAATTGGCGAAAGGCGCGGCCGGCCGTCAGATAATGCCCGTAGGGGCCGCTTTCCCGCTGCGAATCAGCCTGCCATTGGCGGCGTGTGGGTTCACCGGCGTGATCCCAGGCGTAAGTGAAATGATCCGCCGCTTCCTGGTAAAACCGGTTTTCCACGCGGGCCAAATCAACCGGTTCTCCTTGCCGGTACGCTTCCAGCAGGTAAAAACAGGCAATTTGCAGGAAAAGCGGCTGCGTCCCGGCCAGATCGAGCAGCCAGTCTGTGTGAGGGGCCAGGGAACGGCCGTAGCGTTGAGAAGGGATGGCGATCAAATCGCGGGCGGCCGTTTCCGTCAGCGCGTCCAGAGAGATGAGAGCGAAAATGTTGAAAAACGGGGAATCCATAATGTCTGCGTGGCACAAATCTGCCAGCCGCCGGTGAGAAACGACGACGAGGGATAGGTCATAATTGGCCGCCATGTAGCGCAAAAAGCTGAACAGGGTGGCGTCCAGGCGTTGGTTCAGAGTGACGCAATCGAACTCGTCCAGCAGAAAGATAACGCGGACGTGCTGCCGGTTAAGCTGGAAGATTGCTTCTTCAAAATCATCCGGGGCGGCGGGCTGCAAGGGCGCGGTGGGGAGACGGCCGTTGCTTTGCCGCCGCATCTGGCGCAGAAAGTGGCCCAGCAGGGCGGTTGGTTCCCGGTACAGGCTGCCCTGTAAATCAATGTGGACGAACAGGCAGCCGGAAAAATTGTACTGGCCAGTTCTGGCCTGCACTTCCGGCAAGCCGGCGCAGCGGAGCAGGGAGGATTTGCCAATGCGCCGGTCGCCGACGATGGAGACGCTCTGGCCGTTAGCCAGCAGGGCAAACAGGCGGTTCAGCTCATCTACCCGGCCAAAGAACATGGCTGGATCGCGCACGGTATTGCGCCAGATGTAAGGGTTTGCCGGGTTCATAATGAATTGGTGGTTGGCATCAGTTGCTAACATCTATCCATCAACCATTTTTGGGCAAAATCTACGGCCGTTCTCTGAGAAAATAGTCGCGCCTCCGCCTGCCCTACCCTGCCAATGTGGACGGAGCAGGTTTTTTCCATATCCGTGCCGATGTGCCGGAAGGAGCCGGAATTGTATACAATATCATCATACCATTTCCAGACGCGACGGCCGTATTCCAGAAGGGGCGCGCCTGCTTGTGTGCGGGGGCGGCAATTGGCCCGGTACTCGCTCAGGTGGAAGGAGGTGTTGTTGGCGTGGCTGACGCCCAGCAGGAGAACGTAGCCGTCCAGGTCATAGATGCGGGCCAGGGGGGACGTGTCGCCCAGGCTGTAGGGCAGGGGGTGTACGGCCGTAATCTGCACCGCCATCTTCCCCCAGGCGGCAAAAGAAACCTGCGGATGCGGGCTGCGCCACACGTCCGGCCAGGTGCGGAACAGTTCCGCTACGCGCCCCATATGGCGCGTCGGCGTCCGCACCGGATCGTAAGCGGGCATTTCCTCCCGTACCGTCTCTACCCAGTCTGGTGGGAGGGGCGGGTTTTCCCAGCCGGCCGGGTCCGAATAGCCGCTGGTGTGGGTGGGCATGATCAATGTACCGTCCGATGTTAACACATCCAGCAGCGCCTGAATTACCGTCACCGGCCCACCCGGCACAAATCCAATCCGGCTCAACGAGGTGTGAACCAGCAGAACCATCCCCGCTGCCACACCCAGGTTGCGCAAATCCTGGGCCAGATCGTGGCGGGTATACGGCCGTTTTGACTGCTGAATAACGTCTGCTTCGCTCATTTGTTGTTTGAGATTTGGAGATTAGAGTTTAGCCAATCTCCAATTTCCAATCTCTAATCTCCAATCGCCACCCAATACGGCTTCCGCCGCTCCAAAAACGAACTCATTCCTTCTTTCCCTTCATCACTGGCGCGGCGGCGGGCGATGAGATTGGCGGTGTACTCGCGTAGCGCTTCCTGATGCCGCCAGGCGGTCACTTCCCGGATGAGGGCTTTGGCCGCAGCTTGGGCTTCCGGGGCCGCTTGTAAAAGCTGGCTGACCCGTTCCGCCACTTTGTCGTCCAGTTCCTCGTCGGGAACGACGTGGTGTACCAGGCCATATATTTTGGCTTGCTGCGCTGTAAACCGCTCTCCTGTCAAGAAGAGTTCACGGCCGTTACTCGCCCCAATCTTCGCCAGCACAAAAGGAGAAATCACCGCCGGCACAATGCCCAGGCGCACCTCGCTCAGGCCAAATTTGGCCCGTTCCGCCGCCACCACAATATCGCAGACACTGACCAGACCCATCCCCCCGCCAATCGTCGCCCCATTGATGCGGCCCACCACCGGTTTGGGGCAGTTGTTAATCATCTCCATCAGGTCAAAAATCGCTTCCCCGTCCCGCACATTGTCCTCAAAGCTGTAATCGGCTGCTGCCCGCATAAAATTCAGATCGGCTCCGGCGCAAAAGGAACGGCCGTTCCCCGTCAACACTACCACCCGCACGTCGTCCCGTTCCGGCAGATCAGCAAAAATTACCCTAAGCTCTTGAATCATGTCCGGCGTCATCGCATTGTGCGTTTCCGGCCGGTTCAGGGCCACCGTCAACACTACACCCGTTTGTCTGATTTCTACGTCACTCATGTCACCCTCGTTTCCGTAATACGCCTTCACGTTTGCACGCATCACGATCAAAAAAGCCCTCTCAAACTGAGAGGGCTATTATCCAGGTTAAGTTGTATTTCTACAAATAACGGCCGTGTTAATCAGAGGGTGGTGGTTCGGGAACGGCCGTAACCTCTTCATCGGCAGCCGGCAGTTCGTCCGCTTCCACCGGTTCAGCTTCTCCAACAACATTTTTAGCCTCTGCCCCATTATCAGAACTATTCATTCCATTGTCCGGCGGCGCGTCTTGCATCAGTTCCTCAAACGCTTCACGAGCTAACGTTTCCCGTTCCCGCAAAGCCTCTACCAGCCGCTCGACTTTGTCACTGTTGTTGCGAATGATCGTCAGTGCCCGTTGGTAGTTATCTTCCAAAATACGCTTGACTTCTTCATCAATTTCTCTGGCGGCTTCTTCACTGTAATCCCGGCTGCCCAGGCCATACATGCGGCCCAGAAATGGATTCACCTCATCCCCGCCGTAGATAGACAGGCCTAATTTGTCAGACATGCCCAGCTTCATCACCATGACTTTAGCAATGCGGGTCGCCTGCTGCAAGTCGCTGGATGCGCCGGACGTAATGCGGCCCAGGAAAATTTCTTCAGAGGCCCGGCCGGCCAGCGCCATGCAGATGCGGTCTTCAAAATGTTCCCGGCTGTCCACCATGCGGTCTTCCGGCAAAGGCAATACATAGCCTCCCGCCCGCCCGCGCGGCACAATAGTGATTTTTTGCACCGGGTCCGTATAAGCCAGATGATAACTGACAGTCGCATGACCTGCTTCGTGATAAGCGACTGTTTCCTTGTCTTCTTCGCTCATCACCCGGCTCTTTTTCTCCGGGCCGATGGCAATGCGGTCAAAAGCGTCTTGAAATTCTGACGTATTGATGGTCTTTTTATCGCGACGGGCGGCAAAAATGGCTGCTTCGTTGAGCAGATTCTCTAAATCCGCCCCGGAAAATCCGGCTGTTAACCGGGCATAGTCTACCAGGTCTACATCTTTGCCAATTGGTTTACCGCGAGCGTGGACTTTCAGAATGGCTTCACGGCCGTTCAAATCCGGCAAATCCACAAACACCTTTCGGTCAAAACGGCCGGGGCGCAGCAAGGCGGGGTCCAAAACGTCCGCCCGGTTCGTGGCCGCCATCACAATCACATTCGTTTCATTGTCAAAACCATCCATTTCCACCAGAATCTGGTTCAACGTTTGTTCCCGCTCATCATTGCCGCCGCCCATACCGGCGCCGCGCTGGCGGCCCACCGCATCAATTTCGTCTACAAAGACAATAGATGGTGCGGCTGCTTTGGCCTTGTCAAACAAGTCGCGTACCCGGCTGGCCCCAACGCCGACAAACATCTCCACAAATTCCGAACCGGAAATGTGGAAGAAAGGCACACCCGCTTCCCCGGCAATAGCTCGCGCCAACAGCGTTTTACCTGTACCGGGGGGGCCAACCATGAGGACGCCTTTAGGAATCCGCGCTCCCACCTGGACAAACTTCTCCGGTTCGCGCAAGAACTGCACCACTTCCTGCAATTCCATTTTGGCTTCTTCAACCCCGGCCACGTCATCAAACGTTACCGTCGGCCGATCGCCATCGTTCAGGTTTTTAGCCTTGCTGCGGCCAAAACCAAAAATACTATTGCTGCCCCCGCCCTGCATCTGGCGGAAGCCGCGGCTGAATATCCAGATCAGCAGCAGTACCGGCCCCAAAGCCAGCGCCAGACTAAACAAACTGTTCCAGGTGGAGGTGTCCCGCACAATGAGGGTGACGTTCTGATCGGCCAGACTCTCGTTGCTTACGTTATAGTAAGCTAACGTATCTGTCAGGCTGTCATCAGGAGACTTGTAAGATACGGCAACGGTCTCTCCATCTTTTTGGGCTTCGAACTTGTCCCCGGAAACAACAATAGTATCTACGTCACCGCTGGCTACGATGCCGAAAAATTCTTGCAGACTGCTTTGTTCCGGCCCGTTAAAACGGCCGCTTAAGAACAGCTGCAACGCTAAAATAATAGCAAATACACCTAAAATCCACACCCACGTGGGGATTGATGGCCGGGAGTTGTTAGGTTGTTCGTCCATCTTCTTTAACTCCTATTCCAAAACCGCCGTTT
>JALUPA010000499.1:0-2532 GCA_027054335.1 Ardenticatenaceae bacterium | reverse complement strand
AATTGTTCGATTTGGTAATCTCAGTAGATCCAAATTTCAAAACTTAAGCCGCGGATTTCGCGGATTTAGAGGATTGATTATATAAAAATCCGCGCTAATCTGCGCAATCCGCGGCCAAAAGATGAAAAATTGGATCTACTGAATCTAGTAATTTGGGTAATTACCCAATTACTGTCTCCTGCGTCCGGAAACTGTAACCGGCACAGGTTCCGGCTGAGGGAGTGGCGCCAGAGCGTCTGCCATCGTGTACAAAATCCCTTTCAGATGACCGCGGGCGTATTGCAGCCGCTTTTTCACCGTCGTCAGAGGTAATTTCAGTGATTTGGCAATTTCTTTTTGGGAATACCCTTCCAGATAATACATTTCTGTCACAATTTGTTCCGGTTCCGGCAAAGCTTGAATGGCCGCCAAAACCTTTTCACCCAACTCACCGGCCTCCACCACCTCAGCCGGTTGCTGTTCCGGGGAAGGCAGGTCGCCCGTGGCTTCGATAGAGTGCGTGATCACTCGTTTGCCCCGCACCAGACGGTGGCATTGCGTGACTACAATACGTTTGAACCAACTGGAAAAGGCTACCGGCTGGCGTAACTGCCCCAGATTCTGATAAGCGGTGACGAACGCTTCTTGCACGGCATCCTGAGCCAGATGCACATCGCCTAAAACGGCAAAAGCCCAGCCAAACGCGGCATCCTGGAAACGATAAACCAGTTCGCCAAAGGCTTGATGCCGTTGGCTGGCGCTTAATTCGCTGTTACCGGCGCTCAGAATCAGTTTTTCTAAATCATTCATGGTATACTCTGTATTTCCTGATAGATCAGACATTTTGTTGCCGTCTGTCATTACCCCGACTTGCCCATTTGCCTGCCGAAAGACCTGTCAGGAAATCTGCCTTTATAAGATAGAGCCAACTTGAGCCAAAAAGGTGACAATATCCTCTTTATTTGTATCAGGAAATCGGTTTGTGACCAACTGTTTCTCATGCGCATCTTACACGTGGGGCGCGATGCGTGAAGGCGTGATGTGTGACAACGAATCCGCAGTACGTCTTCACGCCTTTGTGTTTTTAGGGTACAATAATAGACATAATGCGATCAGATTACAGCAACTCGAACCAGAATACAGCATATCCCTTTATGCTTCATTTGCTGGGGCGTAATGTCCCCGTCGTCGTTTTCCTGCTGGTGGCTTTTGTAGGTATGGTGGCTGTCTACCTTTATTTTAGTCCGGCTGATGCCAGCGCCGAGGTTATTGCTTTGGGTAACAGTATGGATTCTTTATCTGCGCCCATTTATAAGCCTGTCCCCGACAGGCAGGTGTTGCAGCGGGTGACACAAAGTCCGGGACCGCTCCTTATCGGTATTATCTCCGGGCATAAGGGATATGGTGGAGGGGCGCTTTGCGCTGATGGTTTGACGGAAGTGCAGGTGAATCAAAATATTGCGGAAAAGGTGGTGAACCGGTTGCAAACGGATGGTATTAAGGCGGTTTTGCTGGATGAGTTTGACGCGCGTCTTGGTACTTTTGCGGGCACGGCCGTCGTCTCCATCCATTCCGACTCGTGTGATTACATTAACGAGCTGGCAACAGGCTACAAGATTGCCCCTTCCTTCTACACCGATTCTCTTGCTCTGGAAGCCTGCCTGGAACAGGCGTATGGTGAGGCTACCCAAATGCGCTATCATGCCAACACCATCACTCCCGAAATGACCGATTACCACGCTTTCCGTACCCTGCCCCAAGGCGTGCCGGCCGTTATTATTGAAGTCGGTTTTATGAACCGGGACCGGGAAATGCTTACCACCGGCGCCGACCGGCCTGTTAACGGCGTCGTCAATGGCATCGCGTGTTATTTGGATTCGGTAATCGGTGAACGGTAAGCGTAGTCAGTTACCGATTACTGATTACCAATTACCAAAATCCCGCTATGACTGGTTATTCAGACGCACCCACTCAACCGGCTGTTTCCAGTGATAAACTGGTCAGGCAAGCGGCTACGGCCGTCAGGCAAGGACGGTCACAGCATGCCCATCATCTGTTACAAGAAGCCGTGCGCCGCGACCCGCAAAATTACCGGGCCTGGTTGTGGCTGGCCAGCATAGCCCCCACACCCCAGGCCAGCCTGGATTACGTAGCGCGGGCGGAAATGTTGCAGCCGGATAATCCCGCAGTGCGGGAAGCGCGGGTCTGGGCAGAAGAACGGTTAGCCGCTGCCTCTCCGGCTAATGCGGCGCAAGATGCCTCGCCTGAATCAGATTCCCGCTCAGTTATTTGGCAGGGGAGTCTGGTCTTGATACTGGCGTTGCTGTTAGGTTTGGCCGCTCTGTTTGTCTGGAGCAATCTGCGGGCGGAGGTGAGTGACGGGACAACGGCCGTATCCCCCCAAGACCCACCCGTTATCGCCGCTGCCGGGGATAATGACAGCTTTACGGCCGTGCCCCCACCAGCCGTCGACACCCCCATTCCCCAAATCCCCGCCAAAAGCATCGGCAGCAAGGCCGGCGACCCCCGGCCAACCTGGACGGCTACCCCCCT
>JALUPA010000498.1 GCA_027054335.1 Ardenticatenaceae bacterium | reverse complement strand
ACGCCTCACTCCCTCATACCCCCACCCCTTCACCTCCGCCTCCGCCCACGGCCGTGCCCACCGCCGCCAACACCCCTATCCCCACACCCGAACTCATCAACCCGCTTGGGGAAACCATGCAGGCAGAAGCCGTATTCCTGAACGCCACCTTTGTCTTACTAGACAAAGACAACACCGGCCTTTGGCAGTATGCGGGCAACAGCTTTCTCCACCCCACCGCCCTGGCTGCTGCCGGGGGAATGGCCTGGATGGTGGACGGCGGCCGGGTGTTGGCCTTTGACCTGAACGAACCATCGCCCCCCCAACTGCTCCTGGCCCCCGGCGACGAAATCGCAGGCATCCCCGTCCTGGAACCTTACGACCTGGCTCTGAGCCACGGCCAACTTCTCGTCCTGGATCGCAGCGCGGACGTGTACCGGTACGATTTGAACAGCCAGACGTGGACAGTGGAACGGTATGACCGTCCGGTGCGGGATACTTCCAGCCATTACTACGTCGCCCTGGCAACCAACCCGGCCAACAACGACCGCGTTCTGCTGGAAACCAGCTACAATTACGTCCTGGCTTACGCGCCGGATGAAGCGGAACGCATCTTCATCCCGGATGACGCCCGCGCCATTGACGTGAGTGTACTCGATGACCGGTTTTACGTGTTGGCCCAGCGGCCGTTTGCGGACACGGCCGGAGCCACCCTCTACGTCAACGGCAACACCATTTACCGCTTTGCCCCCAACACGGACATCACCCAACCACGCCAGATTTGGGCCACGGATACGGCCGTCTACCTGTTGGACTGGAACGGCCGTCGCCTCCTCACCCTGCATCCCGACAAAGGGTACGTACAGCACATCACCCAACTGCCCCCGGACGTAAGCGCCTTCGCCGTTGATCCGGCCAGCGGTAGCCTGATTCTGGCCGGGAAGGAGCGGCTCTACTTCCCCGGCCGGCCGGAACGCTGGCAAACTATCCCCGGCGGCCCTGCCTTGCCCGATCCCCAGCCGCACGACCCGGACTGGCTGGCAAACCTGCCCGGCCTGCTCATGCCCATACAAGGCTCCGGCCTGCCCCACCGGGATTTGCAGCTGCCCGGCGCACCCCGCCATTACCGCCTGGGCGTGACGGCCGGGGCGGATATGTACTGGCAGGCGGGAACCCGGGTACGCGCTGCCGCGGACGGCGTCGTCATCCGCGCCAACCGGGATTACCGGCCGCCGACGGAGTACGAATACCAGCAAGGCCGCGCCCGAATCGAGGCCTTGGGCACTACGCCGGAAGAAGTTCTGGACGCTTACCGGGGGATGCAGGTCTGGATTTGGCACGAAGACGGCACGGTAACGCGCTACGTCCATTTGAGCGCCATCTATCCGGAGATTGTGAAGGGAACCACTGTCACGCAAGGCCAGCCCATTGGCGAAGTGGGCAACACCGGCTCTCCTTCTGCCCGCAACGAGGGTAGGGAAGACGCCCACCTCCACTTTGAACTGCGCCGCGGCGACCATTACCTGGGCCAATACCTGCGCCCCGTCGAAACCCGCGAACTGTTCACTACTCTGTTCAACGTTCAGGAATAACATCTTCCACCCGTCATTCCACCCAACGGGGGGGGATCTTCCCGCTTGACCTGCCCCAACCATTTGCTATAGTGAACTTACCCAAAAACCATTGGGCTGACCAGATAGAACGACAGGATAAAATATGTTGAAAATAAAAGAGATTGACATTCAATACATTACCAACGAATCCGGCGAACGGAGCGGCGTCATTTTGTCCATTGAAGATTTTGAGGCTTTGTTGGAAGATTTGGAAGACCTGGCGCTTGTAGCCAAACGGCGCAATGAACCTACCATATCGCATGAAGCGCTGAAAAAAGAATTGGAACGAGATGGCCCCTAAACCTAACGAATAAATTAAGAACTGCCCGGCAACGGCCGTAACCCATACCCCTCTCCCACCATCCCCGCTATAATCTTCCGTCATGATCAGAAAACAACTTATTTTCCCCATCCTTCTCCTTTTGCTGGCGGCCTGCGGCGGCAGCGGCGACGCCAACGTCCCGCTGATTCAGGACGCCAGCGAAGTGGTGACGCTGCCCCCGCCGCCTACCAGCACACCCCTGCCTACGGCCGTGCCCGCCACCGAAGACGCCTCCGGCATTGGCATCGCCTTCTTCAAAGCGTGGGAAACGGGCGATTACCTGGGGATGTACAGCCTGCTCACGCCGCAAAGCCAGGCGCTTGTGGGCAGCCAGGCATTTGTGGCACGTTACCAGGATACGATGCAGGCAGCCACCGTTCAGGAAGTGCAAAGCCAGCCCCTGGGCATCTTGCAGGAAGGAGATACGGCCGAAATGGCGATGCAGGTGGTCTGGAAAACGGCCGCTGCCGGAGACATTGTGCGGGAAATCACCGTGCCCATGCGTTACGGGGACGGCCGTTGGGGGATTGAGTGGGACGAAGGGCTGATTTTGCCCGAACTGGCCGGGGGCAACCAACTCGTCGTCGAGCGGCACATCCCGGCCCGCGCCAACATCTACGACGTGAACGGTAAGGCGCTGGCCTACCAGGGCACGGTTATCAGTCTGGGCGTCATCCCCGGCAAAATCGAAGACGAAGAAGGGATGCTCAACGCCCTCAGCCTGGTTCTGGACAAAACGCCGGAAGAAATCAAAGAGATTTACGCGCCGGCCAAACCGGATTGGTACTGGCCCATCGGCGAAATTTCCGAAGAAAGTATGCGGGCCCATATGGCCGATCTGGAACCGTACATCGGCAAAGGATTGGGGACGCCACAGCCCCGCCCGGCCCGCCTTTATTCCGAAAGCCGGTCAGCCCCCCACGTCATTGGCTACGTCGGCCCCATCCCGGCAGAACAGGTGGAAGAATACAAGGCGCAGGGTTTTGCCGGCGATGAGATCGTCGGGCTGGCCGGTCTGGAGCAGTGGGGTGAAGATTATCTGAACGGCGAACAAGGCGGCCTCCTGAGCATCATCAGCCCTACCGGCGAATTTATTGAAATTTTGCAGGAACAAGAACCAAAACAGGCGCGCAGCATTTACACCACACTTGACCTGGAGTTTCAGGCCGGTGTGGAGCAAATTTTAGCCAACGCTATCGAAACATTACCTGAAGTGGAAAAAGGATCGGCCGTGGTGATGGACGTGAACACGGGCAAAATTCTGGCAATGGCCAGCTACCCCACCTACGATCCCACCATTTTTGACGCGCAACGGCCGGATGCGGCCGTGCGCCTGGGCGAAGTGTTGAGCAATCCCAACAACCCGCTGCTCAACCGGGTGACGCAAGGCGCCTACCCTGCCGGTTCGCTTTTCAAAGTGGTCACCTTTGCCGCCGGGCTGAACAGCGGCCTTTACACGCCCGATTCCCGTTACAACAGTACCGGCGTCTGGAACCGGTTAGGCGACAGCTTCATCAAATATGACTGGCTGGAAGGCGGCCACGGCAACATCTCCCTGAAACACGCCCTCGTCGTTTCCTGTAACTCTTGCTTTTATGACGTGGCTTACGAAGTGAATAATTATGACCCCAACTTTCTTCCGGCGGTGACCAGGGAATTTGGTCTGGGGCAGCCCACAGGGATTGTCGGCGTCAACGAATCGGCCGGCCTCATCCCGGACCCGAGCTGGAAAATCGAAACACAGGGGGAGGGCTGGGTGCCCGGCGACGCGGTGAACATGGGTATCGGCCAGGGGTTTGTGCAGGTGACGCCGCTGCAAGTAGCCACCATCTTTTCGGCCATTGCCAATGGCGGCACACGCTACCGTCCCACGCTGGTAGACCGCATCGGCGCAGGCGGCGGCGCGCCCGAAGAACCGTTCCCCAGCCAAGTCATTGGCGGCCTGCCCTACACGCCGGAACAGTTGGCGATAGTGCAGGACAGTCTCTACAAAGTGACGCACGACCCCTCCGGGACGGCTGAGTTTGTTTTTGAGGGTCTGGAAGTACCGGTTTCCGGCAAAACGGGTACGGCCGAAGCGCCCCCTAACACACCCCACGCCTGGTTTGCCGCCTATGCCCCGTCTGCTTCTTATACCAAATCAAATGGCGAGCCAGTCACAGAACCGGAAATTGCTGTCGTGGTTATGGTGGAAAATTCCGGAGACGGTTCAGCTGTAGCCGCACCCATCACCCGGCAGATTATCGAATTATACTATGGCGTTACGCCGCTGACGCCGTTACCGTGGGAGTAACAGGTTGGGAAAGAAAAAAGCCAAGAAGAAGCTGCCCTGGCGCACGGCCGTACAAGAAGCGATGTTAGCCGCCACTATCAGAGAAGCGATCCGGCGCTACGGCACGTCCAATCCCCCTTTCAATTACCGCTGGGAACACGTCACAACTATTGTTACTCTGGCTGCTAAGCTGGCAGAAATGACTGGCGCGGACCGGGACGTGGTAGAAGCGGCCGCCTGGCTGCACGACATCCGCAAAGACGCCGGAGACGACCACCCCCGTGCCGGGGCTGAATTTGCCCGCCAATTTCTGCCCCAAACTGATTTCCCGTCGAAGAAGATTGAGCGGGTAGCC
The DNA here is from genome assembly GCA_027054335.1 of Ardenticatenaceae bacterium. Lineage (GTDB taxonomy): Bacteria > Chloroflexota > Anaerolineae > Promineifilales > Promineifilaceae > JAJRTP01. Next base: position 6,028 of record JALUPA010000498.1, on the reverse strand, counting down.
CAAGCCATTGCAGACCATATGGGTCTGTGGCGGGATGAACCGCTGACGAATCTGGAATCGCAGGTGTTGTGGGATGCGGACAAGTTATCGAAGATTGGGTTAACGGCCGTATTCCACTGGCTGGGCCACGATTTAAGTAAAGGCAAACCGCGCAGCACGGCCGATTTCATCCAACGTGGCCGTGCAGCCGACTGGCAGAAAAAGACTGTCGCCAGTATGCACACCAAACCGGCCAAAAAAGCGGCCAAAGCCAGACTCAAAGCATTCAACCGGCTGTGGGACGAATTGGAAGCGGAGTTGAATGGAGATGATTTAGTGTAATACGCGAAGGCGTGACACGCATCACGTCTCACGCATCACGTCTTCAATTCAATTATTGTCTGAACCCCCAACCTGATTTCCTGCGTACCACTAATGGGGAGGAGCTGGCGTACCGGCAGTCGTTTGTTTTCCAGATATGTGCCATTGCTGCTGCCCAAATCTGTCACAAAAAAACGGTCTCCCTGCCGGGTAATTTCCAAATGCCGCCGGGAAACGCGCAAATCCCCCGCGATATTCAAATCGCATCCCTCCCGGCCAATGACGTAGGGAAAACGCTCTATAACCACCTCTTTACCAGCAGCGGCGCCTGGAGACTGGATGACGCGCAAACGCAGCCGGGAGGCAGCAGGCGCAGCCACTATGGGTGACGGCGTCATAAAAACATTGGTTTTGTCCACCGGCGGACGCGGCGTTTGTGGTTTGCTTTTTTTCTTTTGCCGGTTCTGAAAGAGGATGAGTACGGCCGTAAACAACAAAACAACCACGATTGCCCCAGAAATAGCCGGATTGTTAGCCAACGCCTGCATCACCCGCGTACCCAAACCCGGTTTCGGCGGCGGGATGGGCGTAAATTCATAAAGCGCCTCCGCACGGGTCTGGTCCGGCATAATCAAAGTAAGCGTTACGCGGTAGCCGGTCGGTTCTTCCGCCGCCGCTATCGCTTCCGGTAAAGGAATTTGCAGTTGCCGGCCGTCCAGAACGCCCGGCCCAAAATCGCTTACCTTACTGCCGGTACTTTCATCCACAATAAACCCCTCATACGTCAACATTCCCTCTGTATTCAGCCCCTCTACCGCCAGATCAAGCAAAAGCTGCCCGTTTTCATAATCAGGATTGACCGACTGGATGGCAAAAGTGGGCTGCGGCCGGATGTAGGTAAACTCTTTTTCCGCCAAAACAACATTTTCATCCTCATCTTCAATCAGCAAACCGCTTTCGTCTTCCGCCTGTACCTGAATACGATAGGTGCGATCATTTTCCAAAACAGAAGCGTCCAGTTCCACAATCATCGTCTGATCCGGATTTTCAAAAATCCGGTCAGGCAACACCTGAACGCCGCCCCGCGCGTCCCACACATTGATAATCAGGCGGCGAATCGTCTCCGGATTCGCCATGCCCAAAGATAGCTGGTACAGATCGTTACCGGCGTCATACTGCAAACTGTTAATGCGAATTTTGGCTGGCGGAGGCGGCGCCTGGCAAACATATTCCCGGCTGGAAACAAAACCAAAATCTCCGGTCAGAAAAGCGTCATTTTCTCTGACTTTGATGGCCAAAACGGCCGCATTCTCCCCTTCCTGCGCGTCGCACAACAGCGCCCGCGCCACCAACTGGCTGTTCAATCCGTCCAAAATCTCCTGGAACAAATCGCCCAGGTTAGCCGCGCCGCCAATAGCAGAAAAAGCCCTGGTGTCGGCGGCCATACTGCGTAATTCAGCCTCATTCAAATTGCCGCCAGCGGCGTCAGCCAGACCAATAGTGTGTATGGGGGTAAGCGGATTGGAAATGCCGGACGGCCGTGCCGCGTTAATCACCTCATCATAAGTGAACCGGCTGCAAGGCGCATCGTCCCCAATTCGCAATTGATCTTTCCCGTCCGTAAACAAAATAATAGCCCGGCGGTACGGCTGATCCTGAATTTGCTCATCCAGCAGCGTCACAGCATCATACAATGTGTCATACAAACAAGTGCCTTTGTTGGGAATAGAATCCAATGCAGCAATAGCATTTTTTACCCGGCTGGAATCATTGGTGAAATCCTGCACCACCTCGTTTGTTTCATTAAATTGAATAACGGAAAAATAAGCGGTAGGCGGGGCCGAATCAATGGCGGAGATAGCCGCCTGGCGTACATCCCCTATCACATTCTGCATACTGCCACTCGTATCTATGATCAGGGCAACGTACACCGGTGTTTGCGGGTCTTCCACCACAACGGGAACCGGATCATATCCTTCTCCCAACAGTTGGATAGTAGCGGATTCTATATTTGCCTTGGCAAGGGGACGGCCGTTGCCATCCACAAACGTAAAAAACACATCCAGGGCTATCCCCTCCTCCTGCTCCTGCGCCGTCACAAAATTAATGACAATATCATCCGGCGCTGTCTGCGCCCACACAACCAATACCCCGGTTACCACAAATAGCACCGCCAGGAAAAATGGGAAAAGCAACCTGTTTTTTTTCATAGAGGAACGCACCTATATCTTCTGAAAAAGTGCCCGACGCCCGGACAGCCAGCTAAAAAATCAACTTGACAAACACACAGTTCTTTTTTTACACTACTATCAGTGTTATGTCCAGCATCTCATAAAAAGTTTGCAACCTATGTGTGGCACATTTTACACAGCCAGTTTGCGAGAACGATTAAGATACATATCAACTAAATTAGTTCGCTGTTGATGCTAGGCCGGATTATCTTCACCAGAAAATAGTTCGGCGCCTCCAAGGAGAAAGTAACAAATGGCAGATGAAATCAGAGTAGATTATGATCGAATGGAGCAAGTTGCCTCTCAATTTGCCAACCAATCCCAGGCGATCGAGCAAATGCTGCAAAAAGTACGCGGCAGCATGGATCCCCTGGAAAGTGGTGGCTGGGTGGGGCGCGGCTCAGAAGCATTCTTTTCTGAAATGCAGAGCGAAGTACTGCCGGCTACAGAACGTTTGCGGCAAGCTCTGGACGAAGCCAGCCGGGTAACAAAACAAATTGTGCAAACAGTCCGGCAAGCAGAAGAAGAAGCCTGTTCCCCCTTCCGCGCTAATTGACCCGTTAAGCAAACCAACTATTTGCTAAGCGATTAGAATCTTTTTTCTAAAGGAGAAAATTATGACTGACGAAATCAGAATGGATTACGGTTTGATGGAAGATATGAGTAAAACCTTCCAGCAAAGCGTTGAACAGCTTCAGGACACGCTGTCAGCCGTACAAAACATTGCCAACGAACTGGAAGATGGCGCTCTATTGGGGCGGGGCGGCGACGCCTTCACTGAAGCCATCCGCAACAAATTGTCCCCGGCCATTTCCCGCCTTACCGAAAAATTTCAGGAACTATCGGAAGACGTTACTAAAGCCATGGAAGATATGCGCAGTGCGGATACTTCTACCGAGCGTATGTATTAAGGAGCGTAAATTATGATCAATGCAATTCTTCGTTTCGCGCGCCAGGTGGTGCAAAATATACTTTCGCAGTTAACCCAACAGTTCAATATCATACAGGAACAAGCCTACAGTCCCATGCAAGCGATGGTACAGCAGGTAATGGACGGCGTATGGGTAGGCAAAGGGGCAGACGCTTTCGTTGAAGAAGTATCCGGCCTGATGATGCCCGGCGTCGGTAAAATCGGCGAAGGCATTAGCACATACAGCAAAAATATCCAGAATGCCATGGACGTGATGGACCGCGCTGATGAACAGGTTTCCGGTATAGTGAACGCCCTGGGCGACATTTTCGATAGCATTTTTTAATCTTAACCACAATAATATGCTCTGGCCGGTTTCCAAACCGCGCCAGCGGTGTTGACTACTCAATAATTGGAGGCACATATGGACTCTTCACAAGGCGTATATATGGACATTCCGGCCGTGCGCGGCATGGCCAAAACTTTCGGCTCTATCGGCGATGTGTTGCAAGGGGTTAACAAAGCCATGCAAACATTATCCAACATATTAAAAGCGACTGCCTTTGTCGGATTGGTTGGCGGTTACGCTGTGGCCCAATACATAGATTCCATCCGGCCGCAGATTGAAGATATGGCCGAAAAATGCGAAGAATTTAACAAAGATTTGCTGGCTTCCGCGGATGCCTACGAACGGGGTGATGAACTCGGTTCCACCCGGTTTTATTAAATAAATTCCGGTGGCTGGCGGTTGGTACACAGCTAACCGCCAGCCACCGGGAAAAACTAAGCAGTAAATTCGTTTAGAGAAACAGCCAGAGCTATTAAAAACGCAATCGTTAATAATATGATAACGACGACCATGATGGTATGTAAGCTTGGCCACCGGCTGGGTTTCGGGGAGGGTACCTGACCAAAATAAGTGGATAATTGCTGGGCAAAAACACTGGCGTCCGGTTGGCGGGCCTGGATTTGCGGATTGACTGCCTGCAAGGCGATGTCCGCTATGCTCTTGACATCTTCAACCCGGTTCATTCTGATGCGGCGATTGCGTTCAATCGCCTCATATACTTCTTCATCGCTATGCAGCTTGTAGGTAAAAGCAGGTTCACCAACCAGCATCTCGTACAAAGTCAGCCCCAGACCATACACATCTGTAGCATAGGTGGGTTGGACTGCTTGAGCGTTGAGCAATTCCGGCGCTGTGTACGCCGGCAGCGCCGCAAAAGGATACCAATCCTGACGGACATTTTGGGCGTCACTGACAATACCTAAATCAAAAAGTAAAATACCCGGCGCATCAAATTTCCCTTCGGTTTCGTAGAAATAAACCAATACCGCGTCGGGGCTAATGGCATAATGAAACGACCCTTTTATATGTAAAAAGTTTACGGCCGTAGCCAAACTAATCATCAACCAGCCGGCATGATTAATCCACAACTGCGGATTGTCCGTCAAAATATCCCGCAGCGGCTCGCCTTCCGCATACTCAAACAGACAAAAATAAAGCAAATGCCCCCGCAGCATCGTTTTGCCATAGGCATCATCCTTAATTGTTGTGTTCGCATAAGGGGGCAGCAGCACCGGTAAAAACTCATTTTGTTCTTTATTAAGTTGTATGCCAGCCAGAAATTCAGCTTCCCGTTTCAGGCGTTCCTTATTTTCCTCACCCGGATGGGCCACTTTCAAAAACACTTTTTTCTTTTGATGCGTTGCTTCATAGAGAACACCCGAACGCAAAATCATAACAGGCTTAACAATTTCCACATCGCCCATCCATTCCCCATAATCCAGGATGGTAGGCGACATTTCCGCAGGACAATAAATTTCCTGGCAGTACAAATTATTATCAGGCGATGTGCGCTCACACAACAAACAAATTTGTTTCACAAATAACCTCCGGATGGGCAAAGAACAGTTGACATTCCTCTTTATTGATGGAACAATGTTTGCTACGTAGGCTACTTATTTCTGCAAAACCTGTCAAGCGGGAATTTTTGCAATACCGGCCAAATACCAAACAAAGTCGTATAAACGTGAGAACCAGCTATGAATAAACCAATTTACATTGACCGCCCGCCACGCATACAACCGGAACTCCCTTTCGATGAAATCGAAATCCCCGCACCGCCGGAAAAAGAAAGCGCCGGGATGTCCCGCCTGATTCAAGTTGCCTTGCCCTTATTGACCATTATCGGCTACGTTCTCATATCTACTGTAGCCGGCCGCGGGCGCAGTCCCTTGATGATGATCCCCATGGCGCTTTCCGTCGTCGCCTCTACCATTTTTTCCATTTACCTGTACCGTCAGGAAAAACAAAAACAGGCAGAAATTGAGCAAGCGTATAATGACCGTCTGGTAGAACTCAATAAGGAAATGAATGAATACCACGATCAGCAAAGGCGATTTTACCGTTACAACTACCCTGATCGGGAAACTGTTTTTCGCATTGTGCAAAAAGCTCGTGAGGAAGTGGAAAAAACAGAACGCACCCTGCGCTCTGAGGCCCGTTTGTGGGAACGCCGGGTAGAGGATGATGATTTTGGGGTTATTCGTCTGGGCATGGGCACATTACCCTCTACCGTCCGCT
>JALUPA010000497.1 GCA_027054335.1 Ardenticatenaceae bacterium | reverse complement strand
AACTCTGACAATTCGCTGCTGCGTAAGGTGTTGGGCTGGGAGCCGGAAATCTCTCTGGAAGAAGGGCTGGCCATCACCTATGCCTGGATTGAAGAGCAGGTGAAGGTAACTTATGGACTGGGTGAGTTGACTGCGGCTGATTGATGAATGGAGGGGATTAGAGATTGGAAATTAGTCCAATCTCTTGTTTTAGGAACCAATATGGCTGTTCGAGAGGAATCGGTATTGCCGGGACAAACAACTGTCAAGGGTAAAGAAACGGCGGAAAATAATGTGCCTGAGTACGTCATCAAGCCATCGCATGGCTGGGTGTCTCTCAACCTGAAGGAGTTGTGGGAGTACCGGGAACTGCTCTACTTCTTTGTTTGGCGCGACATTAAGGTGCGTTACAAACAAACGGTATTGGGTGCGGCCTGGGCCATCATTGTGCCTTTTATGGATATGGTGGTGTTTAGCCTCTTTTTTGGCTACCTGGCCAAAATGCCTTCGGATGGCGTACCTTATCCTATCTGGAATTATACGGCGCAGGTTCCCTGGCGCTTTTTTGCCAATGGACTGACGAATGCTTCCAATAGCCTGGTGACTGGGGCCAATATGATTAAGAAAATCTATTTTCCCCGGATAGCGCTGCCGATAGCCTCTGTTTTGGCGGGGTTTGTGGATTTTTTGTTGGCTTTTGCGGTGTTGGTTTTGATGCTGATTTATTTCCGGTATCCGCCATCGTGGGCTGTTTTGTGGCTGCCGTATTATTTGCTGCTGGCGTTTATGACTTCTTTGGGAGCCGGTTTGTGGCTGGGGGCGATGAATGTGCAGTTTCGGGATGTGCGCTATGCAGTGCCGTTTCTGACGCGCATCTGGTATTTTGTGACGCCTATTGTGTATCCTACCAGTCTGGTGCCGGAGGCGTTACGGCCGTTGTACTATCTGAATCCTATGACTACCGTCGTAGACGGCTTTCGCTGGGCTTTGCTGGGTACGGATACGGCGCCCGGATCGCTGGCTATGATTTCTACGGTTACGGCCGTACTTCTCCTCCTCACCGGCGCTTACTACTTCCGCCGTACAGAAAGAACCTTTGCCGACGTGGCCTGATCCTATGAATAATCTTGCTATACAAGCAAAAAACATCGGTAAACAATACCATATTGCCAAAGAAAGAAGAAAATACACCACTTTACGTGATGTCCTGACTGAGAAGACTAAAGCTCCTTTCCGGCGAGCGTACAACTTGTTGCACGGCCAGGCGAGCGGCGCAGCCGAATTGGACGAGATTTTTTGGGCCTTGCGGGATATTGACTTTGAGGTGAAAGAGGGGGAAGTGGTGGGATTGATTGGCCGGAACGGGGCTGGTAAAAGTACACTTCTCAAGCTGCTTTCCCGCATTACGGAACCAACGGAAGGTGTCATCCGCCTGCGCGGTCGGGTTGGGTCGCTGCTGGAAGTGGGGACAGGTTTCCACCAGGAGTTGACCGGTCGGGAAAATGTGTACCTGAATGGTGCCATCCTGGGGATGCAGCGAGAAGAGATTACCCGCCAGTTTGACGCTATTGTTTCCTTTGCCGAAGTGGAGAAGTTTATTGACACGCCGGTAAAGCATTATTCCAGTGGGATGCGGGTGCGGCTGGCGTTTGCCGTGGCGGCCCACTTGAACCCGGAGATCTTGCTGGTGGATGAGGTGTTGGCTGTAGGCGACGCCCGTTTTCAGCGCAAATGTTTGAACCAGATGCAGACTGTGGGGCAAAGTGGCCGTACCGTCATCTTTGTCTCGCACAATATGTCTACCATTACCCGCCTGTGTGAACGAACTATTTTGCTGGAAGACGGCCGTATCGCTGCTGACGGTCCCGCTCATCAAATTGTGGCCCAATACATGGCTTCCGGTTCCGGCACATCTGCCGAAAGGGTATGGCGCAATCCGGTGCGCGCGCCAGGCGCAGAAGTGGCCCGTTTGCGCGCCGCCCGCGTGCGGGACGACCAGGGGCGTGTTTCCGCTACGATAGATATTCGCCGGCCGCTCACCCTGGAAATGGAATATGACGTTTTGCGTGGCGGTTATATTTTGCTGCCACACTTCCATTTTTATAATGAAGAAGGCATTACGTTGTTTACTTCCGTTGATCTGGACCCGGAATGGCGGCAGCGCGTCCGGCCGGACGGACGTTACACCAGCGTTGTAGAAATTCCGGCCAATTTCCTGGCCGAAGGTTCCTTCTTTGTGCGGGCGTCGCTCATTACACTGGAGCCAACCATCGTCCAGTTTACCGAGCCTGACGTGGTTGCCTTCCACGTGGTAGACAGTATGGATGGCGATTCAGCACGAGGTGATTGGGCGGGCCCCCTGAACGGTGTTGTGCGTCCCCGCCTGACATGGCGAACCCAATTATCGCCCGATTAACTACTGCTGCACTGCATTCTGGGAATAAAATATGAAAATTAGTAAAACATGGGGCCTGATTGTTCTGCTAATTATTTCAGCAGGAGTCCGATTCCCCGGCCTTGTCAGCCGTGCAATTTGGTATGACGAATCGATCACATTGCTAGAAACGGCTGGAAATGCGCAGCCTTCCTGGCCGCAAAAGCCAGAACCCGCCAAGATAACTAAGAATCAATTTACGGGCACTCCCAGTCTAAATGAAATTGCCACAGGCTTATACGAAACAGATGTTCACCCACCCGTGTATTACTGGCTGCTGTCTTTCTGGCGACGATGGCTTGGTTTTTCCCTGGAAATAGCTCGCATCTTTTCCCTGGTTTGTTCTATCGGAGCCATATTGGTACTCTATATATTATTGCGGGTTGGGAAGATTGAACATCCCCTTGTGCCAGCTTTGGTTTTTGCAATATCCTCTGGCGCGGTTTTTGCCGGACATGAGGCGCGGGCCTACGCCTTAACAACCCTGTTAATAATGTTGTCAGCACTTTTCGCATATCTCGCCTGTGATACAAACGAAAGTCGTTTTCGTCGGGTGGTTTACTTTACAGCGATGTCGCTCTGCGGGGGGATAGCCTTCCAAACAAATTACCTGGCACTCTTTCCCGTATTGATTATTCTCGTATGGTTTCTGATTAATTTTTGGTCTGTATCCAGGTATATAGCGATATTAGCGCCACTAGCCACTGTATCAATCTGGCTTATAGGATTTCGAAATTTTTTGACGCAGTTAGGTTCACGTCCCCACCAGGCATCCGGTTTTCCTGGCATGTTTCCAGAGATAATAACAATCGTTAAAGCGAACTTGCGTGTCATCGGGTATGGCAGACATCGGGAACTACGATTGATTTTCATTACTATTTTATTCCTTTTATTATTAGCAAGCGCCATTTATATTATACGTAATTGGTCAAAAATGAACCGAAAACTTCTGCTGCTATTCATGGGCCTTGCTTTGGCGCCGTCAGTAGGAATTTTCCTGCTAGACTTACTTTTTAATAAGTATCTAGCAATTTTTCCAGACAAAGCTGGAAAAGTGAAGCCCCTTCGGGGC
>JALUPA010000496.1 GCA_027054335.1 Ardenticatenaceae bacterium | reverse complement strand
TTCCCCAAGATGAGCCGAATTTTCTCGGGCAACGTTTCGGAGCCCGGCACCCTCAAGGAGGTTATCAAAGCGCTGCATGGCGACTCACACCGCTCGCCAGGCCATGCCAGGAAAAACATCACCGTGGTTTTGGATGCCGGCCTGGCTTCTGACGAGAATCTCGTCCTGGTTAAAGAGCTCGGCTATGAGTACCTGGTGGTGGCCCGCAATCAACCGGTGGCGTTCTCGGAAATTGACCAGGGCGATTTACTCACCATTAAACAAGATAAAAACAATAAAGTCGAAGCGCAACTCATCAAACAAGACGGCGAGCATATTCTTTATTGCAAAAGCTTTTTAAAGGCCGAAAAAGAACAGAGCATGAAACGTCAATTTCAGCAACGATTTGAAGAGGATTTAAAGCAGGTGGCCGCGGCGCTTTCCAAAAAGGGCGGCACCAAAAAATACGATAAAGTGCTGCAAAGAATCGGCAGATTGCAACAAAAATATGCGCCCATTGCTCGCTATTATGAAATTGAGGTCAAACGTCAAGGCGCTTTGGCCACGGCTATTGAATACAAATTCGTCAAACCGGAGAAAGCCGAAGAACGATTTTCGGGTTCCTATTTTCTACGTACCAGCCGCACCGACCTGGATGAAAAAGAAATCTGGTCGTTGTATGTGATGCTGACCAATGTCGAGGATGCCTTCCGGTCGTTAAAATCGGAGTTGGCATTACGCCCGATTTATCATCAAAAAGAGCAACGCGCTGATGCGCACCTGTTTATCGCGGTGTTGGCGTATCATTTACTCAACACCATTCAAACGCAATTACGAAGTCATGGCATTCATATGCAGTGGTGGAACATACGGGAACAGTTATCCTCCCATGTGCGAACCACCACCTCCATGACTACCAAAGATGGCCGACGGATTCATATCCGAAAATCAACCGAACCTGAACCGTTTCACAGGCTGATTTATGATGCGCTTGGGTTAAGCTACTACCCACTTAAAAGCAAACGCGTCGACTTTTAAAAATCCGTAGTACCCCATGAAAATTGTCAACCAATTGTTAATGTAGAACTTAGCAAGCTCTGATGGTAAACTTGGGTTAAGTCAAAATAATTCCGTAGCCCGGACGCGCCGGAACCGATGAGGGATTTGTCCATTCGGCAAAATTGCGCTTTGCGCTTCCCGGCTTTGCGTGAGGTCTTTACATTTCCTACCAAAAAATGCCAGGACTTCATTTTCAGCGGCGCAACTCAGTCGCCTTCAGGCGACTTCCGCTCTCAGCCTTGAGATTTATCTCGAGGCGGACGCTTTCCATTTCTTGCCAAAAAATGGCAAGATTTCACTCTCTACGGACTAACGCGGCGAAACCGCAAATGAATGGAACACGGATTTAACGGATAGAGCGATTCGTTTCGATCCGTTAAATCCGTGTCATCCGTGTTCTATTTTTTGCATTTTGCGCCGCCTCGCGCTGGTAAAGCTCCATGATCTCCCGGGCGATTTCCTCGATGGTCACTTTGGCGAGTGCCTGCTGTAAGGCAAGACGCGCGCGGTTGAACGCCGGTTCTACGGCTGCGAATACGTTGGCGCCGACCGGGCAGGACGGATTAGGAGTGTGTCGTGGAAAGAGTGAGGCCTGACCGTTTTCAACCGCGCGGTAGATATCCAGGAGGGTGATTTCACGAGGATCACCTTGAATCTTGGAACCCCCGGTGGCGCCGGAAGACGAAGCCACGAGTCCGGCCTTGCGCAATTGCCCCAGAATGCGGCGCACCACCACGGGGTTGGTGCCCACGCTCCAGGCGATGCGTTCCGACGGGACGCTGTCTTCCTTGTTCAAGATTTTCACAATGGTGAGGCCCGCGAGGATGTGGACCGCCACCGCAAACCGACTGTTGGACATAAGACATTCCTGTCTGTTGCCTCACCTCTAGTTATCGCACGGCCAGGTCATTTTCTAAAAGGAAGCGGCGTGAAGCTTCTGTAATTTTGCTACAGCACAACGTCAGGGTCTTGACTTTGCGCCACGGGTTTGTTACACTCCCCTCCAAACCGCCAACGGCGAAAGCAACCCGAAAGGAACGACCACGTGAACGCTCGCCTGATTTCAGCCAGAGCCACGCACACCCACGAAATCGAGCTTGAATTCGACCAGCCCGCACCGACCCTGACCGCTGACGCCCTCGAACTGCAGGGCGACGCGGAGATTCGGAACGTGCGCGCGGAAGGAACGCGGGCCTGGCTGGAAACGTCGGAGCTGAGCATCGACCGCGACTACTGGGTGCGCACCAAGGAATACGGCGCGCTGCCGGTGGACCTGGGCGTCTTGCTGGACAAGCTGGTATCCGACAAACCGCTGGGCTGTACGGTGGAGGCCGGCCGCACCTGGTTCCGCGTGTTTGCCCCGCGCGCTCACCGGGTGAGCCTGGTGCTGTTCGAGCGGCCCGACCAGGCCTCCGGCCGTGAGTTCGCCATGCGCCGGGCCGAGGACGGCGTCTGGGAGTACGACCTGGCGGGTACACACTGGGGCCAATCTTACGGCTACAAGGTCGCCGGCCCGGAAGACCCCACCGAGATTTTCGCCCCGCAACAGGTTCTGGCCGACCCGTACGCGCGCGCCGTCTGCACCCGCAACACTTACCGCCACGAAGCCCGCACTTTGATTCTCGAACCCGAGCCGTACAACTGGCAAGGGGACACATTCGTTTCCCACGCCCACGAAGACCTCATCATTTACGAAGCCCACGTGCGCGACTTGACGGTCCACCCGTCGGCCGGCGTGCGCGCGCCCGGCACGTACCGCGGCCTGACGGAAAAAGCCGGACCGGGCGGCCTGAGCCATCTGCTGGAGCTGGGCGTCAACGCGGTGGAGCTGCTGCCGTGCCAAGACTTCGCCGCCATCGAGATTCCCTTTGGCGTGGCAACCAACGGCGTGACCAACACCTGGAACCCGTACGCGCGGAACCACTGGGGTTACATGACCTCCTACTTCTTCGCCCCGGAAGCCTACTACGCCGCCGGAGGCCACTTGCGACCCGGGGAGGTGATAGGCGTCTCCGGAGAGCAAGTGCGCGAATTCAAAGACCTGGTGAAGGCGTTGCACCGGGAGGGCCTGGCCGTAATTCTGGACGTGGTGTACAACCACGTGTCGGAATACGATTGGAATCCGTTCAAGTACATCGACAAGAAGTACTACTTTCGGTTGGACCCGCAGCAGGAATTTCTGACTCTGAGCGGCTGCGGCAACGATTTCAAGACCGAGCGGCCCATGGCCCGGCGCATGATCCTCGACAGCCTCACCTACTGGATGCGGGAGTACCACATCGACGGCTTCCGCTTCGACCTGGCCACCATGCTGGACTGGGAGACCGTGGAGCGCATTACCGAGGAAACGCGCAAGATCAACCCCCACGTGATCCTCATTGCGGAACCGTGGGGCGGCGGGAAGTACGATCTCGCCGGCTTTTCCGAGCGCGGCTGGGCAGCCTGGAA
>JALUPA010000495.1 GCA_027054335.1 Ardenticatenaceae bacterium | reverse complement strand
CTCTAATTCTTCCAGAACCAAAATAGCGGCCCCTTCGCTGACGATAAAGCCGTCTCGCTCCCGGTCAAACGGCCGTGACGCCCTTTCCGGCTCGTCATTCCGCGTAGAAATAGCCTTCATCACACCAAACCCGGCCACAGCCACCGGGATAATACAGGCCTCCGCCGCACCCGCCACCATTACATCAACTGCGCCGCGCCGGATAAGAGAAGCGGCCTGGCCCAAAGCGTCATTCCCTGTAGCGCAAGCCGTGGCCACTGAAAGATTGGGGCCGGTTAAATTGTATTGGATAGAAATCATAGCCGCCGGGGTGTCCGCCAGCATCATGGGGACAAAGAAGGGGCTGACCCGCTGCGGCCCTCGCTCATTCAGGATTTGGGTGCTGTCTACAATCGGTTCCAGACTGCCCATACCGCTGCCCACAATAACGCCGACGTTACGGCCGTTCCTCTCCCCGGTTGTTAGTTGAGCATCTTCCAGAGCCTGCGCTGCGGCCGCCAAAGCAAATTGCGTCACCCGCGACATACGCCGGGCATCTTTGCGGCCAAACAAGGCCACGGGGTCAAATCCCTTCACCTCACCGGCAATACGGGTTTTGTAACCGGCGGCGTCAAAATGAGTGATGGGGCCAATGCCGCTTTGCCCCCGCTTGACATTTTCCCAGGTACTCTCTACGTCATTTCCTAACGGGTTATACGTGCCCAGGCCGGTGACGACAACCCGCCGCCTTTTCTCGTTCATACTGCCTCCAAAGGAAACGGCCGTAACAATTACGGCCGTTTCTCATCATCTATGCTCTTTTATAACCCGCCGGAGGCCGGGAAGATGCGCTGTTATTGCAGCGTTACCGTCATCACATAAACCGACCCGGCCGCGCCATCTGCGTCATGCACCTTGATAAATATCACCATATCCTCACTGAATGTGTACGTCAACGTTTCGATTTCGCCAACGCCGCCTTCGTCAGTCACGTCTTGCAGCAAATTGCTTTCCTGATCTTCCAGAGCAATGATCGCATCAAAGTCAGTATACGGTTCTACTTCCAGCGTCAACGTTTGTCCCGGCAAGCCTCGGATAGCGTATGTTACAAAACCGGACTCATCTGTAACTGCGGCCGTAGCATCCTGGTCGGCCAGTTCAAAAACTGTATTGCCCGAACTGTGCAAATCCACATCATACGTACCGGTATTGCCGCCAAACTCGGTATCCACAGAATTTTTTACCACAAACTGGTAAACGCCGTCTTCCGGCACAATGAAGACGTACTCTTCTCCAGCCACGGTATCAAAACCGCGATCCGGGGTATAACCGAGGCCTTCCACGACGACGTCGTCTTGTTCCACCAGCACGGCCGTATCCAGCCCCTCTTCAGGTGCTACAACAATACCCACCATATCACCGGCCACAGCAATAAAGGGATACACGTCACCCAGATCAATTTCATCTTCGGTCAGTTCTGCCGCAGCAAAAACAGAGTTGCTCATGGGATAGCCTAACGTCAGGTCAAAAGAGCCGGTGGAATCTTCAAACCCCATTACCTGAATAGCATATTCGCCGTCGGCCGGAATCTCAATGAGCATGTTTTCATCCCCAAAAGAGGCATCCCGCGTATCTTCCCGGATGGAATTGCCGTTCTCGTCCACCACATCCAGCACAGCATCAAAATCATCATAAACTACCACGACCGCGCCAATCAGGTCTCCTTCATTGGCGGTAAAGCTCCAGGAGGAGATCGCGCCGGCTTCCGCCACTTCACCGGAAACAGTGTCGCCAAAAGCAATGCTGCCCGATTCGCCGCCGGCAGGAGGCGTTCCTACTGTGCCTGCTTCACCTATGGTCAACTCATACGTTCCGGCCCCATCGGCAAAACCGCGTATCACAATGTAATAAGTACCGGAAGCGGGTAGAGTCAGTCCCAAAATCTCTTCTGTCTCAAAACTATCATCTACCGGCCCGGCTTCCAGGATAGAAGCCCCGCTTTCGTCCAGCACGTCCACCATGGCGTCCAGCCCGTCGCCAGGCGTCACGATAATGTCAATCGTTTCCCCTTCCAGGCCGATGAAATCCCAGGCAGAAACTTCGCCGGCGGCTACTTCGCCGGACACATTGTCGCCATACAGCAGGAAGCCCTGGCTTTCCGGCACACCTGCGGCCGTTTGCCCGCCGCCGTCTCCCGCTTCTGCTTCCGCGGCCGCAGTGACGACAACGGTGTTGGCAATATCTTTGAAGATGGGCAAAACGTCATCTTCCATCTCCGCCGGAGCCATACCGATAACAATGCCGGCCCGGCCCGCACCGTCACCCTGGCCGATAATCAGGGCCATATAACCAGACAGTGGTGTACCGTCGTTACCCGTGGCTCTTACCGAGGCTACTGCCGCTTCCTGTCCTTGAATAGTGATAGCTTCAGGCCCTTCGGTAACTTCTGTTGTATCGCCGGTCATACCTTCTTTCACGGCCGTATTCAAAGCTGCCAGCGGATCATCCGTTTCCAGATCATCCAGCGGACTAGACAGAACGATGACAACAGGCCCTGTCGAGGCCGGATTATCTCCATTCAATGCTTCCTCACTGGAGGCGATCATAGTGAAACTGAATAAATCTACCGCGACCCAGTCAGCCGGGTATTGCAGCGAGTAGCCACCTTCAGCGTTGGTCAGGTCTGTCATAGCAGCGGCTGGTTCTTCGGTGGGTGCGGGGGTATCAGTTGGTTCGGGCATGGCCGTTGGTTCTTCGGTTGGTTCGGGTACGGCCGTTGGCTCCGGAACCGGCGTAGGGGGGACGTCTGTTGCCGTTGGCTCTGGTTGCGGCGTTGGCGTCGGCTCCTCACCACCGCAAGCCGTCAGAAACAAGCCCAGCAGCAAAACAGACAATCCAATAAGAACAAAGGGTTTAAAATTCTTCATTATTCTCTCCTGTTTGTTAGAGTGAGTAAAAACAAATGTGTGTAAACAATGACCAATATACTGGCAAAACAGCTCTTCACCCTATAGGTCAAATGACCTATAAAGAAAAGGTAGCATTCCCGCGTAACAACGTCCCAGGCCCATCGCTAAATAAATCACAAACGTTGCCTTACGGCCGTCTCACCGTATACTGTTTTAAGCGAACAAATCTGGGGGGTACATTTCATCCCACAATGAGATTACCAAAAAAACCCGACTAAAAGTATAAACAAAAGCAAGATAAATTGTAAACTGGACTACTTATACCTATGACCAGAGGGCAATCGCTTTATCCCCCCAAAAAAGTTATACTAATCATAAAAAATCCTGGATGCGCTTAGCAGATTTGCCCAAACACCTTGCAAAATTATGTAAATTTCGTTTATGATAAAGGAGTTAACCAGGGAGGAATCAGGCTACTTAAAAGTCAGACCCTCCTGGCAAGACGAAGAAAAATTTATAGAGAAAAATTGTATCTTCTCAATAAATCGCGGTAGACAAAATTCAAATGAAACTCTATCGCAATGTTGAGGAAAATCTAACAAACGGCGA
>JALUPA010000494.1 GCA_027054335.1 Ardenticatenaceae bacterium | reverse complement strand
GGGTAGTTGGGGGCAGGGTGGCTGATTGGGTGCGGGGTACGGCCGTATTTGTAACCGCCAGCGCCACAACCGGCGGCTCGCTGCCGGAACGAAAAGAAAAAAATGCAAAGACAGCCGCCGCCAGCAAGAGCAGCAAGGCAATGCCCCAAATCCAGGCGGGGTGTTTCTTTCGGACTGCACCGGGCGGCCGTATCAAACCGCTGCGACTCAATAACTTGCTGTCGGTCATCTGCGTCAGGACAATAGTGGCCTGGGGGTTTGGGCGGGCCAGGCCCTCAGCTGCAATGGCCCGGTCAATTGCCTGCACCATTTCCTCTGCCGACTGGTAACGGTGTGCCGGGTCTTTTTGCAGGGCGATGGCTACAATGTCCACTGTTTGCGGGGAAAGGTCAGGGCGGATGTGGCCCAGCGGCAGCGGCTCTTCGTACACTTGTTTATGCAGAATGGCAACGGATTCGTCGGCGTCAAACGGCCGCATCCCTGCCAGAATTTCGTACAGCATGATGCCCAGGGCGTAGAGATCGGAACGGCCGTCCAACGGCCGTCCCCGCACCTGCTCCGGCGACATGTAGGCGGGCGTGCCAATCACGCTGCCCGTGTGCGTCAGCTTTGCTCCGCCCTTGATGGCGGCGATGCCCAGGTCTACCAATACCGGTGCGCCGTCTGGCCGAATGAGAACGTTGGCCGGCTTCAAATCTCGATGCACAATGCCCGCCTTGTGCGCCGCCGCCAGCGCCAGAGTGATTTGCCGCACAATGTTCAGTGCCTGTTCCGTGGTCAGCAGTTTCTTGCGGTCAGCCAATTCCCTGAGTTTGTCTTGCAGCGAGCCGCCTTCGACGTACTGCATGGCAATGTACGGCTGTCCGGCCGACGTCTGCCCCACGTTGTAAACTTGGACGATGTTGGGATGATCCAGTTTGGCAACGGTAATAGCTTCGCGGCGAAACCGTTCGGCAAATTGCAGGTCGGCGGCGGCCAGCACGTCCAGCATCACCTTCAGGGCGACTTTGCGTTGCAGGTCAACATCTTCCGCCAGATAAACATCCGCCATACCGCCGCGGGCGATGTGCCGCAAGATGCGGAATTGATCGATTTGTTGGCCCAGTAGTTTGTGTGAGTCGGTCACTGTTTATGTTATTGCACGAATGTGGCACACGGTTGCACCTTGCTGCCGGGCAAAGGCGCAACCAAAAGACAGGGAACGCTGTTTTTACTTCTGCATTTGTCTGCGTTAAGCGCGTTCCCGGAATTAACGCAGATTTTGAGAGTTACTCGTTGTACTTAAGATATATCGCGGCGATCCAACCCTCCTGGCCGGAATCCGGCACGCGCACTTGCTGCCAAACCCGTTGGTTTTCGTCTTCTTCCCGGCCCGGCAGCAGTTCAACAATCGTGCCGTCAAACAGTAAACCCAATGGTTCGTTATCAATGCCGGCAGCGGGACGTAAATTGACGCCGAGTTCGCTTTGTACAACGGCCGTGCGGGGCAGCGGTGTGGCGGTGTCTGTGGGCAAAGGCGTAAGGGTGGGTAGCAGCGGTGTTTCTGTGGCAGCGGGTTCCGCCGGAGGCACGACCGGGAGTACGGCCGTATCCGTTGGCAGTATGGTAGTTGGCTGGTTGGCGGCCGGCAGCAGGGCTGTGGGCGCCAACGTAGGCAGTGCGTTTCCCTTGTTGAGGCCGGGCGCAGCGTCATTGGGCGCGCCTGATGCGGGCCACAGGGCGTAGATGCCCCAGGCCAGCGCCAAAAGCGCCAGGGTAATGAGGGTCACAATGGCCCACAAAGGCACAGAACGGCGGCTGCCGGGCACGGCCGTCGCCCCACCCGCGCCGTTTGACCGCCCCATTTGTACGGCAACGGCCGTGACGTTATCCTGCGTTCCGGCGTCAATAGCTGCTTGCACTAATGCGTCTGCGGCCGTTTGCGGCGCGTTGTTTTTCAACAGCTTGATCATTTCCGCGTCACTCAGAACGCCATGCAGCCCGTCCGTGCATAGCAGCAAGCGGTCTCCCTTGCGGAAATTTGGGTGCTGTGACTGGTGTACAGTAATATCCAGTTTGTTGCCCAGAGCTTGCGTTACCACATTGCGCATTTCGTGGTTTTCCGCTTCCTCCGGCGTGATGATGCCGGCGTCTATCTGCTTTTGTACCCAACTGTCGTCGCGGGTAAGCTGCCGCAGTTTGTTTTTGTGGAGCAGGTAAACGCGGGCGTCACCAACGTGCGCCACGTAGAGCGTTCCCTTGTGCTGCACAGCGGCGACGACAGTGCAGCCCATTTTTATGCCGCCCCGTTCTTGCGCTTGCTCGTATATCGCCTCGTTAGCCTGATAGATGGCTTGGCTTAAAGCATCCGCAACCGCTTCGCCGGCCTGCCGCCGCCGGTAAAAATCGGCGCTGATGACCTGCGCTGCCAGTTGGGCTGCCGCCGCGCCATACTCTTGTCCGCCTACGCCGTCGGTAACAATGTAAAGTTCGCCCAGATCAATCGGGTCGCTGACGTCGCTTACCCAATAAGCGTCCTGATTGGTAGAGCGAAACGGACCTTTATCGCTTCTGGCGCCTATGTGTTCAGCAATCATGGTTTATCCCTGGATATTGAATCGCAAAATGGTGCGGCCTAATTTTATTCTGTCTCCGTTATGGAGTTCGTAACTGTTCTGTTTTTGCCAACGGCTTTGCCCTGCGCTGGAAAGGTAAACGCCGTTGGTGCTGTTCAGGTCGAGGATGGTGAAACGGCCATTTTCTTCTGTAATACGGGCATGATAACTGGACATGGCGGTGTCGTCAATAATAATGTCATTCTCCGGGACGCGGCCGATAGATACGTCGCCGTACAGGTCGAATTGTTTCCCCGGAGATTCTCCCTCGTCAATTACAAGTTGCGCCAATGGTTCAGGCTCAAAATATAACACCTCTGTCTTAACGCTTGACGCTCCACCGCTGCCCTCCAACCCTCTGGTCAGTAAATCGTCTTCCACAATGGTGGCTTGGCCTGCGCCGGAGATGTCGGGCTGCGGCTCTTCCACGATGGTCTCCTGGCCGGCGCCGGGAAGGCGGGATAAATCTTCTTCCACGATGGTTTCTTGACCGACGCCTGGCATTTCCGGCAAATTATCATCTACAATAGTAGCTTTGCCCGGAGGGATAACATTGGGGAAACTGTCGTTTGGATAAGGTTTTTTGGGCGGCAAGGGCGTCGGAGAAGAAAAAGATTGCCGGGGTAAATGGGCAGAGGGAGCGGCCGGGGAAGACGGCCGTGCCCGACGCCAGAGAATCAAATCTATAACAGCGCCCGCGATTAACGCGAGTAATGCGATAAAACTCATCCACAAAGCAGGACGTATCGTTATTTCCAGCATTGGATCGCTTTTTTGTTGCCACTGCCACCATTCCAAAAGAAGAATCAGCAGGGCCGCAGCAGCCAGGATAATTTGCCCCCAGGCCGCATTTTGCTCAAAATCTGCTTTCCACAAGGTGATACCGAGTAAGATCAGGGAGATGATACCGGCCAGCGGTACGGCAAACAAAATAGGTTCCCCTGCCATATCTTCGGCCGATACCAACCCTCCCATACTTTCCGGGGGGACACCGGCCGCCAATTGGTAGCCACTGAATTCCCCTATGGCCATGCCTTCGCAGGAAACCAAAATCCAGGGGAAAAAGAAAAAGGCTATAATCAATACGGCCGCCGGCCCCGATATGACTTTTCCACTCACTTCTTTACCTCTCTGTAAATGCTGCCGGTGGCTGGTCATCTGCACCGGTTCTTGTTCTCCGGCAAAGGCAGCTATTTCTACATTTCCCGCCCCCCCCTAGCCGCCGACTAATAATTCCCGCAAGTCAACGGCCGTCACTGTCCTGACTGCTAAATCATCCGCCCCGGCAGCCAGAGAAACCAGCCAGGCCGCCTCGTCACTGTGCAGTAAGGTGTAATCGCGCGTCTCGGTCTCGCCGTCCTCGTCCCGCTTTACAATTTGCCAAATGGACATACGGGGCGCGCCGGCCAGCACGGCCGTAAGCGCCTGCGCCGTTTCTGCCGGTACGCTTGCCTCTTGCAGCGTTTGCGCCGCCGCATCCGTCTCCTGCTCCTCCGCCAGTTCGCGGGCGCGTACAAAAGTGTCGCGGGGTAAGGTAAATTGTGTGGCGGGAGCGTCGGGCAGGGTTTGGCATTGGCATACGGCCGTCACCTCTTCCATCAATGCCTCAGCCGAAGGCAAAACGGCAAAACGATGTAGCACGTCTGCCGGGCGGGTATGGGCAACGGCCTGCCCGTCCCGCACGTAGCCAAAAAAGCGGAGGGGCGCCTGGCCCGGTTCCGGCCAATGGTACGCATAAAGCGCCGTTTGCCAGTAGATGCAGCCGCCTACGGCCGTAAGCAACCGTTCATCCACCAGCAGTTCCCCATTTTCTCCGATGGCCGCCAGCTCGCGGGCACGCAAGGCCCGCCCCGCCCAAATCAGCGCCAGCGCCCGTTGGTCGTCATTTAGCTCTCCCAGAGGATCGGGGTCTAATCCCGGTATACTTTCTGCTTCCAGTAAATCCAGAAGCAAAAGCGTTTCCTCGCGGGAAAGAAGAAAAGTTTGTGTTTCGTTTGCCATGTCTTCTCCTTTGGTGGCTGGTCGCAAGAGATTGGTAAAACGTGCGCCAGCCGTCAGCCCTTATTCCTTACCCAGTACGTCCTTAACAGATTTGCCCATGATGCCTAAAAGGGGCGCTAAAGCGGCAACTGCCAGGCCAATACCGGCACTGCCGCTGGCGTCGCCTGAACTGGCCGAAGCCGCACCTCTGGCCGCGCCGCTGGCAGCGGGCACGGATGCAGCGTTGGCGGCCGAACCAAACGCGGCTGCGCCCAATGATTGGTACGACACACGGCCGTTCTGCGCTTCTGCCACCGCTTTTCCTCCGCCAAATAGTGTGCTGGAACCTGTCTTGACTCCCTGACGGCCGTAAGGCGAGCTAATATCCGCCGCCGCCGTTCCTTTGCTGCCACCCGCACCACCGGATGGCATGTTTGGCGGCGGCTCCGCGGCCGCGCCGGATGCGCCGCCTGCACCGCCAACACTGCCCGCGTCGCCAGCCGCGCTCCCCACTGCTGCCCCCCCGACTGCCGCACCGCTGCCGCCCAAAGCATTCGCAGCATCCGTGACGCCGCCCAGCCAATCATTGGGAATGCCCCAATTATTACTGCCGCCGCCTACGCCCATTGTGCCGGCCACGCCGTCCAGCCAATTTTGCGGGATGCCCCAATCATTGAAGCCGTTCCCGGCCGGCGGCGCAGTTCTGCGCACGTTGTTCAGCCAATCCTGGGGCACATACATACCGCCGCCGGGCGCTGCGCCAGCCGCACCGCTGCTCATGCTGCCGCCGGCCGCGCCGACAGCCTGCCCGGCCGCGCCGCCCAAATCGCCGGCCCGGAAAGGAGAACAGGCTTCACCTTCAGCTGCTTGCATAACGTCGCCAATTTTGCGGGAAACTTCGTTTGCCTGGCCTAAAGCGTCTGCCAGACGGCGGACAGCCGGTAAGACGTCACTTTCCATTTCGGCAAAGAAAGCGTCAGAGCCGCGGCCGACCCAGCCGCCATTTTGCAAAGGCGTCATAGCGCCACGCACCATTTGCAGCATCTGCTCTATCGCTTCCGCTTCCTGTCCGAACCGGTCGGCTATTTTGGCTAACGCTTCGTAATCTATGCGAATTATTTTTGCCATTATGCACCTCGTGCAGATGTGATACGTGATGCGCGATGCGTGAAGACGTATCCGGCATCACGCATCACGTTTTCACGCATTACGTTCAATAAATTTCAAAGAGATATTGCTCCGTTCCAGAAAAATCACGTCTCCATTGGTCAGTGGCGTTCTGTTTTCGCCGATGGGGGCGTCGCCGCCAGCGGCTCTTTTGAGGATGGCCGGATTGCGGGAGAGGCTGTTGATGTAGTAACGGCCGTCCTTCTCTGTAATTTGGGCGTGGCGGCGAGAAACGCGCAGGCCGGTGGGGTAGGATTCCAGATTGACTGCCAACCAATCGTCATGCGGCTGATTTTTGTCTGGCCGGCCGATGATCGCCGGCAGCCAATCCAGCTTGAATACCTTGCCGGCCGCCTGATCCCGCAAGTAAAGGGGGTGAGACGGCCGTTTTGTGCCTGGGGGCAACGGCCGTTCCTGTTCCCATAAAACCAGAGGCGCTTCATTCGATAACTGCTTTTTCAGCGGCTCTTCCGGGTCCAGCGGAGACATATCTTCCTTTTTAACCAGCAAATAATCGTCCGCTTCCCCGCTCAGATATTCCAATTCCCGAAACTCCTGCAAAATCGCGGTGATTAGTTCCGGCGGTTTCAGGGAAGAAAGCGGTTTGCCCCATTGATTTTCTTCTTCAAAAACGTCAATGCGTACGTCCAATCGCGTTTGGCTGGCGCTCATAAGTTTCTCCTTTGGAGGGGCAGGTTGCAGGTTGCAGGTTGCAGGTTGTTACTTTGCCACATGCCACATGCCCCTTGCAACTTGCTACTTACTCTTTTCCGACAAATCAGGCAGCATACCATGCACGTTATCCAAAATATCTTTTGGCTTATCGCCGAACATCTCGTAAGGGTCAAAGCCCGTGGCTTCGCGCAGGGCTTCTCTGGCAAATTCAATCAATACCGCTTCATCTTCCAGTTGGGCAATTTTGTCGGCGTCCCCATTGCTTTGCTGATAGAGGAGGCGGCGCATCATCTCGATGTACGGTTTGATTTCGGCGTCGGCGGCCGTTTGGGCTGCTTCTGCCATTTCCGGCGAGAGTTCCGACCATTGCCCTTGTTGGTCGGGGTACATTTCCCGGATTTTTTCCACCCATACGTCCAGCGCCAGGGCCATTCTTTCCTCATCTTCTTCCGCTTCTTCAGCGGCAAAGGAAACGCCCATGCCTTCGTAGGGTGTGGCCGTTTGAATCATGGTAGGGATACCGGATTTGACGATGAAGCCGCGGCCCACAGGCAGTTCCTTGCCGCGCAAACCGGCCGGGCGGCGGGCGACGCGCAGGGTGTCTACCGCCTGGACGGAGCGTAAGCCGATGCCGTAATTGGACGCCTGCACCCGCCGCCGTAAGTCGCTGGCGCTGTCCAGCGCCCCGGCAACGATGAAATGCAGTCCCTCACGGCCGTATCGCCGGGCCAGCGAGGAAAGATCACGCGAAACGTCCCGCATCCGCTCGATCTCGTCCACAAAATCGTCAAAATTGTCAATGAAAACGAACAGTTCCCGGTCGCTATCTTCGGCGGCCAGCGCGGCGCACTCCCTTTTCAGGTTGGCCGTCAGTTCTTCAATTTGCTCAATTTCGGTTACGGCCGTCACCACGTGAGGCAGTTCATCCAACCGGTGTTCGCCACCGTACAGGACAAACCGCTGCTGCAAATCCACCAGGACAATTGTTAACTGCTCCGGCGCGTAGCGGTAAGAAAGCGATAGCACCCAGTTGTACAGCGTCGTCGTCTTGCCGGAAAGCGGCGGCCCCACCACGGCAAAATGCGGCCCCATCCGCTTCAAATTGAACAAAGCGGGCTGCAAATTGATATTTTGCCCCACAACCGCCTGAATGCGACGGGCGTGGGCCGGGGCCGTCTGCTCCAGCATATCCACCAGAGGTACAATTTCCGGCAGTGTTTTAATAGGATCGGGCCGGTGACGCCACGTCATCTTTTCCAGACGCGCCCGCATGTGGGCGGCCATCAGGCGCACTTCATCCGCTTCCGTCAACGTATCCCGGTCGCTTTCCGCGTCAAAAATACCGGCCGGTAACGCCGCGTGGAAGAGCAACGGCCGTCGCCCCACCCGTATGTACCCCCGCCCGGCAATGTCGTCAATCTCAATGGCGCCCCGGCCCACAATGTCCATGTACCGGTCCCGGTTCGCCTGCTTGAAGGTGATGCGCTCGCCCAGCAGATTGTACAGCTTGCTCATCATATTGTTTGGCGCGTTGGCCGTCACCACAAAGGTGATCCCGGCGCTCAAGGAACGGCGCATCAGGGGGATAATCGTCGTTTCTGCCAGCGCCTCGTAATTTTCCCGCAGTTCGGCAAAGTTATCAATAATGACTAGCACGGCCGGCAGCGCCTTGTCCGGGTTTTTCGTATTGTATTCGTACAAATCGCCGGCGTCGGCGTGGCTGAAAAGCTGCTGCCGCTCCGCCGTAATCTGGGCCAGTTTGTCCAGCAGCCGTTGCAGCCGCTCCTCATACGCTTCCTCGTCTGCGTAAATGACTCCGCCCACGTGGGGCAAATCTTCCAGATGGCGGTAGTTCCGCCCGCCCAAATCGAGGATATAAGCGTGAAACTCTGCCGGAGAATGGGTGGCGGCCAGGCTGACCAGCAGGGTGCGGGCAAAGGAGGTCTTGCCCCAGCCGGAGTCGCCCAAAACGGCCAGATGGGAGCGGTTCAGTTCAAAGCGCAAGGGAATCTGCCGCGCTTCGGTCGGGTCGTCCAGTAGGCCGGCCACCGGGCGCATTGCTTCTGTTTCCCAATCTACGCCGGGCCACAAGCCGTCCACGTCGCCATTCATCCAGTCGGTAACGGCCGTAGACAACACAAACGTCTCATTCTTCTGCGCGTCATACAGGGGAGATTGCAAGCTGAACTGCGTGGGCAAAAAGCCCGGCCACGGCTTGGGGGCCATCTGCCCGCCATACAATTCCGAGGCAGCGGCTACGGCCACTTCAAACATTTTGGGCGGTTCATCGGCCGTTTCTGCTGCTTCCTCCGCTGCTCGATCCGGCCACAAAACCGGCGCGTCCCCGCGATCCGGCACTGTTTCCCCCGTCCAGGAAACCTGGATCAATTCCAGATTCTCGTTGCCCACCTGTAAATAGCCCCGTCCCGGCAAGCCGTTGGGCAGCAAGGCGGCGTCCGGCCGGCGCAGCATCTCCCGGCTGGTGTCCATTTCCTCTACGCGCAGGCAGAGCCGGAACTTGATGTTGGCCCGCATCTGATCCGTTACCCCTTTGGGCCGCTGTGAAGCCAGAATCAGGTTCACCCCCTGTGCCCGGCCGACGCGGGTGATGCTTTCCAGTTCCGCCTTGTATTCCGGGTTGTCGTCAATCATTTCCGAATATTCGTCAATGATGACGAAAAGATGAGGGTACGCTTCGTGGGTTTTGTGCAGATTTTTGCGCCGGTAGTCCACAATATCTTTAGTACCGGTTTCCGCGTTGAGCCGTTGGCGGCGGCGCATTTCCGCGTTGATGGCGGCAAACATGCGGGCCACGGCCGCTTTGTTCAGATTGGTCACGATGTCCACGCAGTGGGGCAGCCGCTCGAAGGGCTTGAACGCGCCGCCGCCCTTGTAGTCCACCAGGACAAAGTTGAGGATTTCCGGCGGGTAGTAGGCCGCCAGCCCCACAATCATGGTCATCAACAGTTCCGACTTACCGGAGCCGGTACCGCCGGCAATCAACCCGTGAACGCCGTCCTTCTTGGCTTCCAATTGCAAGGCGCGCATCCGGTTGCCGGAGACGATGCCCATGGGCACGCGCAGCCAGTCTGCCCGATCCATGTCCGCATTTTCTACCCATAACCGCCCCATTTCCACTTGCAGGGCGTCGGGGAACGGCCGTTCCATGTCAATGCGCATCTCTTCAGTGAGCAGTTGGCGGTAGGAAGAAGTTTTGGGCAGGGCGTCAATGCGCAGCGGCTCCCGACCGGACCACACTTTACGGCCGATTTTCTTCATTTGCTCACCCAGGCGGCGGATTTCCTGAATTTCGTCTTGTATTTGCCCCTGTTCATCGAAGCGGCCTACGGCTACGGCCGTCTGGAACTCCAGCGGTTGGCGGCCCGCCTTCACGTAGCCCCGGCCGGCAATCTCGTCAATCTCCGCCACAGAGCCACCCACAATAGAGCGGTACTGGTCGGAATCGGAGAGGCGCAGGGTGAGCCGCTCGGTGAACAGGCTGTACAATTTACTGGACAGCACGTTCAGTCGGGAAGCAGTGATCACAAAATGCAGCCCATACGCCTTGGCCTGGCGCATCAGCAGCACCAGCGCTTCCAGCAAATTGTCGTCGTCGTCCCGGCCGGTGTCGTTGCCAAACGTCTCGATATATTCCAGGAAGTTGTCAATCACCACCAGAATGGCCGGTTCAATGCGGTCCGGCTGGCCGCGATTATATTCGTACAGGGTGGTAGCCCCCACTTCGCTGAACAGCCGTTTGCGGGCGTCCACAATATCGTTTAGCTCCCGCAAAAGCTGCTGCACCCGCTCTTCGTAACCGCGCTCGTCGGGCATGATGATGCTGCCTACGTGGGGCAGGGCGCGCAGCGGTTCCAGATTGCGTCCGCCCAAATCCAGCACGTGGGCGTGAAACTCGTCGGGGGAATGGGTGGCGGCCAGGGAGACGATGAGGGTGCGCAGGAAGGTGGTCTTGCCCCAGCCGGACGCGCCGAACAGAACGACGTGCCCTTTGGTCATGTCTACCACCAGGGGTAGGTTGCTGGCGTTGTACGGGTCGTCGGCCAGGCCAACGATGGCCCGCATGGCCGTTTTGTTCCAATCCATGCCCCGCCAGCCCACTTTACCGTCAAACCAATCCTGGATGAACGGGTTGAGGGATGACGGCCGTTCCTGCTGTCCCAGTGTCAGCA
>JALUPA010000493.1 GCA_027054335.1 Ardenticatenaceae bacterium | reverse complement strand
ATTCCCGGATGGCCTGGACGGTGCGGTGCAAATGAGTGCAAGCCTCCACGTGAACGGTGATGATGTCCGCCCCGGCGCGGGCAAAATCGGCCACGTGCCGATCAGGACTTTCAATCATCAGATGCACGTCCAGGATGGCCCCGGTTTTATCGGCCAACGGCCGTAACGCCCCCACAACCAACGGCCCAATCGTAATGTTCGGCACAAAATGACCGTCCATCACATCAATATGAATGTACTCCGCACCCGCCGCCACCGCCTCGGCCACCTGTTCTTCCAGCCGGGCAAAATCGGCCGATAATATACTGGGGGATAGAATTACTTGTGCCATACCGGAACTCCTTTCGAATAACAATTTTTGATTAACGATTGGAACTATATCACGCATTGCGTCTTCATACCTTATTGCCCAGCGACGGCGTGAAACCGGTCAGGAAAATTATCAATTACTCAATGACTCCGTAAGCAACGGCAGGGTTTCTAAACCGCGAAAGAGAATACCGGGCCGCCAGTGGAGTTGGTCGGCGGGGATTTTGAGGCAGAGGCGGGGGTAACGGCCGTACAACGTCCCCAACGCAATCTTCCCTTCCAGCCGGGCCAGGGGCGCGCCCAGACAGTAATGGATACCATGACCAAAAGCTAGATGCCTCTTCACATCACCGCGTCGGATGTCCAACTCGTCCGGGCAAGTGAAACTGGCGGCATCCCGATTGGCAGAGCTGAGAACGACGCGCACAATGTCGCCGCGGTGCATCTGTTGGCCGCAAAAAAGAAAATCCTGCCGCACCCAGCGGGTGGTGGAGGTTTCTACCGGACCGTCGTAACGCAGGAGTTCTTCTACGGCCGTATCCCACAATCCCGGATTCTCTTCCAGCAAGGCCAACTGCTCCCGGTTCTGCAGCAAGGCCAACGCACCGTTGCCGATCAGATTCACCGTCGTCTCATGCCCCGTCACCAGCAGCAAAGCCACCATACTGGACAGTTCCGCCGCGTTCAACCGGTCGCCGGCCTCCTCCGCCCGAACTAACGCCGTGATGAGATCATCTTGCGGCTGTTGCTGCCGGTCAGCAAACATCCCCTGCAAATAGGCCACAAATTCCCGCATCTTCCGCCGGCGCGCCCGGTAGCTCAACCCCTTGCTCCCCGGCGAGATGATCGCCTGGGACCAATCTGTTACCTGCGCCTGATCGGCTGTGGGGATGCCCAGCATCTCGCAAATGACCCTGACGGGCAGGGGCAGGGCGTAACCGGCAATCAGTTCAATCTCGCCGCCCCGCACATTCTCGTCCAGTAGGC
The DNA here is from genome assembly GCA_027054335.1 of Ardenticatenaceae bacterium. Classification (GTDB taxonomy): domain Bacteria; phylum Chloroflexota; class Anaerolineae; order Promineifilales; family Promineifilaceae; genus JAJRTP01. Next base: position 9,314 of record JALUPA010000493.1, on the reverse strand, counting down.
CGTCGGTAATGGCCTGAATGCGTCCAGCCATCTTCTCTATGCGGCGCGGGGTGAACGCCTGGTTGACCAGCGCCCGCAGCCGGGTGTGATCCGGCGGATCGGCGAAGAGCATATTTTCGTTGATGCGTTGGTGAATGCTGGCTTTGGCTTTGGGTTTGGTGGACGGCCGTATCCGGCTCACGTCCTTGATAAAATGGTCGTTATCCCGCAAAACAGCCAGCACATCTTCATAGCGGGTCACATACCAAGTGACAACCCCGCGCGGCGAGACGTGCCGGTAGACAGGAACCTCCTGCCGCATCCGGGCAAAAGTGGGGAAGGGATTTTTCTTAAAATCCGGGCTAAACAAGTCAAATCCGGGGCATTTCTCGTTGGCGTCCATCTTTTTGACTGTAACCGGGTTACGGCCGTAAAGCAAATCCCACAACTGAGAGAAAACGGAACAAATTCTTCCCGTAAAACATCTATTTCTTCCCTGAATTTGTTGTTATCCTGCTGCCTGTGACATTCGTCACAATAACTTATGGAGTTTATCACTTGCCAATACAGCTTCAAACCGAGAATGATCAAGGCGTATAAGTGTGTCTTATTGTTGCTGTCATCGCAGCCATCAATGTCGCCGTAACCCGGTATGTCTACTGACATTGGGAAAGGAGGCAGCCCTGTGCCAATTGTAACCATTGAACTCCCCACTCTGTATGGAGACCATCACGTGCTGGAAGTACGTCGTCTCCTTTTTGATCTCCCTGGCGTAGAAGATGTCTACGCCAGTAGTTGTTTTCACCTGGTAGAAGTGCAGTATGATGATGCGCTTCTGACTCCTGACCAGATCGAATCTGTGCTTGATGAAGCCGGCTACATGGGTGAACTGCCCATGCCGGCCGAAACAGGCCGGGCCGCCACGGAAAATGGCGAGCAAACCTGGTTCCGTCACACGGCCGTTTTCCAGCAAACAGGTCAGGTTGTCAATTTTGGTCAGACTGTGCCGCATGACGGCCGTCCCCTATGGCCTTGCCCCGGAATGGGGCCAATCGTAAACCTGGAGGAGGAACCCGCTCATGGCTAGAAAAAAACGAACCCCTGAAGAATTCAGCATTGATCCCGCCGCCCAACAAATGCTCATCCGGGCTGATGAGTTGGGCATTGGTACCGCTTTTACCAGGGCCGACGATATGGCGCCCTGCCCCATTGGCGCCGATGGGATGTGCTGCAAAATTTGCGGCATGGGGCCGTGCCGCCTGACCAAAGATGGTTCCACCGGTATTTGTGGCGCGACGATTGATACCATCCAGGCCCGCAATCTGATTCGGGCTATCTCGGCTGGGGCGGCAGCGCATTCCGATCACGGCCGTGACATGGCCTTCACCCTCAAAGCCGTGGCCAACGACGAAACCGAAGGGTACGTCATCCGCGACGTGGCCAAATTGCGCACTATCGCCCAGATTTACGACATCCCTATCGAAGGCCGCCCTCCCAAAGAAATTGCCAACGATCTGGCCGATTTATACATTGCCCAATTTGGGCAGCAAAAAGGGGAAGTCGTCCTGATCAAGCGCGCCCCGGAAAAACGGCAAAAGATTTGGCGCGAGCAGGGCGTCATCCCCCGCGGCATTGACCGCGAAGTCGTCGAGGCGCTGCATCGCACCCACATCGGTGACGACCAGGACCCGGAACACATCCTGCAACACGCCATTCGCACCGCTTTAGGCGACGGTTGGGGCGGCAGTTTGCTGGCGACTGATATTTCCGACATTTTATTCGGCACACCCGCGCCGGTTTTAGGCCAGGCCAACCTGGGCGTTCTCAAAGAGAACATGGTCAACGTCGTCGTCCACGGCCACGAACCCACCCTGAGCGAGATGATTGTGGCCGCCTCCCAGGACCCGGAAATCATCGCCTACGCCAAAGCCGCCGGAGCGGACGGTGTGAATTTGTCCGGTATTTGCTGTACGGCCAACGAAATTTTAATGCGCCAGGGTATCCCGGCAGCGGGCAACTTCTTGCAGCAAGAGTTAGCCATCCTCACCGGCTCAGTGGAAGCGATGGTGGTGGACGTGCAGTGCATCATGCAGGCGTTGGTGGGACTGGCCCGCAATTTCCACACCAAGATCATCACCACCTCACCCAAAGTGAAAATTAAAGGGGCTACGCATATCCAGTTTGACGAACACCACGCCCTGACCATTGCCAAAGACATTTTACGCACGGCTATTGATAATTTCCAGAATCGGGGCGAGACGAAGATTCCCAATGTGCGCGAGGATTTGATTCCCGGTTTTTCCCACGAATACATCAACTATATGTTAGGCGGCAGCTATCGCTCGTCATTCCGGCCGTTGAATGATGCGGTGATGTCCGGGCGGATTCGGGGCATTGCCGCCATCGTCGGCTGCAACAACCCGCGCAGCCAGCACGATTATCTGCACACCTATATCACCCGTGAACTGCTCAAGCAGGACGTGCTGGTGGTGGAGACGGGCTGCGGGGCCATCGCCAGCGCCAAACTAGGCTTGCTTCTGGGTGAAGCCGGCCTGGATCAAGTCGGCCCCGGCCTGCGCGAAATTTGCGAGACGATTGGCATCCCGCCGGTACTGCACATGGGGTCTTGCGTGGACAACACCCGCATCCTGACGGTGCTGACGCAGATTGTGGCCGAAGGCGGCCTGGGTGACGACATTGACCAGGTTCCGGCCGTCGGTCTGGCCCCGGAATGGATGAGCGAGAAGGCGCTGTCTATTGGCGCGTACTGCGTGGCTTCCGGCGCTTACGTCATCTTTGGCGGCACATCGCCAGTCAGCGGGATGCCAGATCGGGTAGCGGATAGCGATCTGGTTTCCCATCTCATCAGTGACGGCTGGGAAAAGATTTACGGCGGCAAGCTGGAGTTTATCGCCGACCCGGATGAGATGATTCGGAAAACGCTGGCACACATTGACAAGAAGCGGGCAGCGTTGGGCTTGCCGGAATATGACCCGAACAGGTACGGCCGTTCCGGTGACGCGCGCATGTTGGAACTGGAAGAACTGCCCTGGACTGAACGACGCGAAGCATTATACGGCGTCGCTGCCGATTAGGAGGGAAATGATATGTCTCGATATATTGCTACCCGCGCCATTCGCGGCGCAAACGCGCTGGTAACAGAAGCGGAAATGATGCTCCACAAGGCGATTGCGGAAAAAGGGCCGGATACGCCGGTCTCTTTCCCCAATACTGCCTACTATTTACCTTTGATTTATGGCATGACCGGTCAGGAAGTGGAAACGATTGGGCAGTTGCAGCCGGTGCTGGAACACGCCCGGACGCTGCTGCATCCTATCCCTTCCCCCAGACATTGGACGCCTTATCTGGGGGAAACGCTGGACAGCGGTATGGCGACCCTGCTGGCAGCGGAGACAATTGAAGCGATCCGGTTTGTTTATGACTTGCAGCCAGAACCAATGCCTGGTTTTCATCCGGCAGGCGGTACCGCTTTTACCAGCCCGGACAACAACGGGGCTAATGGCGACGGTCACTTGAATGGACCGATTGACGATATTCAGTTGCGCTCGTGGGGGATTCAGTTGGTAGACGGCCGTATGCCCGGTTTCGCCGCTATTGTCGGCTGCGCCAAATCCAATGAAGTAGCGGTGCAGATTGTGCGGGAATTACAGCGGCGCAACATCTTAACCTTTTTGTCGGGGAACGTGAACGGCCGTTCCATCATCCACCAACTGCAAGAAGAAGGCGTCGAACTGGGCTACGACACCTACACCGTCCCCTTTGGCACTGACACCATCAGCGCCATCTACGCCCTCGGCTTTGCCACCCGTTCCGCCCTCACCTTTGGCGGCTTGAAGGCCGGGCAGGCCCGCGACATCCTGCTCTACAACCGGGAGCGCGTCTTCGCCTTCGTCCTGGCCCTGGGCGAAGTAGACGATCTAAAATACGCCGCCGCCGCCGGGGCCATCAACTTCGGCTTCCCCGTCATCGCCGATACCATCATCCCGGAAATTTTACCCACCGGCATTACCTCTTACGAACATGTCGTCTCCATGCCGTTTGATGAGATTGAAGGCCAAGATGACCGGGAACGGGCCGAGCGGCTGGTGCAAAAGTGCATCGAAGTGCGCGGCGTCAAGGTGCAGGTGGCCGATGTGCCTGTGCCCGTACCTTACGGCTCTGCCTTTGAAGGGGAAGTGGTGCGCAAAACCGACATGCGCGTCGAATTTGGCGGCAAATACTCCCGCGCTTTCGAATATCTGTACATGACCTCTCTGGATAATGTGGTGGATGGCAAAATCGAAATCATTGGCCCCGACTTTGAAGACGTTGAAGAAAAGGGGCACATGGACATGGGCATTGTGGTCAAAGTAGCCGGCCGCAAAATGCAGGAAGATTTCGAGCCGGTTCTGGAACGCCAGATTCACTACTTCATTAACGGCGCGTCCGGCATCCAGCACATCGGCCAGCGGGATATTGCTTGGATTCGTATTTCGCAAGCGGCCGCCGACAAAGGCTTCAATCTGGAACATTTCGGTAAAATCCTGCACGCCCGCTTCCACGCCGACTTTGGCGCCATTGTAGACAAGGTGCAGGTGATGATTATCACCGAACCGGAACCATTGGAAGAATGGCTGGGCAAAGCCAGAGAAGCGTATGACTTCCGCAACCGGCGGCTGGCCGATCTGACCGATGACGCCGTGGAGGAGTTCTACTCCTGCACGCTGTGCCAATCGTTTGCCCCCAACCACGTATGTATCGTCAGCCCGGAACGGTTGGGTTTGTGCGGCGCGTACAACTGGCTGGACTGCAAAGCTTCGTACAGCATCAATCCCACCGGCCCCAACCAGCCCATCAAACTGGGGCGGCCGGTTGACCTGGAGAAGGGGTATTGGGAAGGCACGAATGAGTATGCGGCCGTTGGCTCGCACGGCGTGGTGGAAGAAGTAGCCATGTACTCCATCATGGAAAACCCGATGACGGCCTGCGGCTGCTTTGAGTGCATTGTCATGCTCATCCCGGAAGGCAACGGCGTGATGGTGGTCAGCCGCGAGGACACCAGTATGACCCCGGCGGGGATGACTTTCAGCACGTTGGCCGGTATGGCCGGCGGCGGGATGCAGACGCCGGGGGTGATGGGTGTGGGCAAGTATTACCTGATCAGCCCCAAATTTATCTCCGCCGATGGCGGCTTTAAGCGGGTGATCTGGATGAGCAGCTACCTCAAAGAATCCATGCGCGACGAACTGCAAGCCGTGGCCGAGCGGGAAGGCGACCCCGACCTGATTGACCGCATCGCCGACGAACGCAGCGTGACAGACGTAGATGATTTGCTGGCCTGGCTGGAGGAACATAATCATCCGGCCTTAATCATGGATCCAATTTTTTAGTCTGGTAGTCGGGTAGTCTTGTAGTCGGATAGTCCTGTAGTCGGGTAATCAATTAGTCGCCTCGACTGTCAGACTACTCGACTAACGACTACCAGACTAACGACTATGCGACCAATGACTACACCAAAACTTGTGCGGGATTTGATGTCTGTCGGTGTGCCTACGTGCGCGCCGGGTGATTCGGTGGTGGATTTGACGCGCTGGTTTCTGGAGAAGGACGTGGAGGGGGCGGTGGTGCTGGATGAAAACGGGCACGGTACCGGGGTTGTCAGCCGGAATGAGTTGGTGCGGGCGTATGCGCGGGGGGATTGGCAAATGCTGACGGCGGAAGAGGTGATGCGTCCCGGTATGCCTCAACTGCCGCCGGATATTCCCCTAACGGCCGTAGCCCAAATTATGCAAGACCTGAACACGCGCATCATCTACGTCACCCATCACGCCGGGGGCATTGAGTACCCGGCCGCCTACCTCACCTACAACCACCTACTGCGCCATCTGGCGGCCGAAGACGAAACAGAGTTGAAAGATTTAGGCATCAAAGCGGAACGCGAATCGCCGATTGAGACCTTTACCCGGCGGCGGGATGAAGCGCTGCGGCGGGCGAAGCGAGGTTACCAGTAATCAGTGTTCAGTTTTCAGTGAAACGACAACTGAACACTGAAAACTGAACACTGCACACTAAAAAGGAGACCATTATGCCAATTGAAATTCCCAAAGATAAATGGCCTGGAGAAGTGCATACGGTGACGATTGGGGCGACGGAGGCCGAAGGGGGCACACGCGCCAAAACGGTTACTGTGGGCGGGGAAAAAGCGCTGCCTTTTATGCACTTTGAAGCCGAAATGCCTTATGCCCCGGTGGTAGCCATTGAGATCAAGGATCGAAAACCAAATGACTGGTCAGCACTGCTGCTGGAGGAATGGGGCGAGGTGATGGATGCGCCGGGGGCCTGGGCCAAAGAGGCTGAGGCAGCCGGAGCGGATTTAATCCAGCTTTCCCTCAGCCCCACCGATGCGGCAGGTAATCCCACCACGCCGGAAATGGCGGTGACGGCCGTGCAATCCGTCCTGCGTTCCACCGGGCTGCCGCTGCTGGTGTTCGGGCCAGGCCAGGCCGATTTAGACAACGAACTGCTCGTCCCCGTCGCCGAAGCGGCCAAAGGGGAACGCATCGTCCTGGGCATTTGCGAAGACAAAAATTACCGCACCATCGTGGCGGCGGCCATGGCCAACGGTCATCTGGTAAATGCCCGCTCACCCATGGATGTCAATCTGGCCAAGCAGCTCAACATCCTGATCAGTGACATGAGTATGCCTCTCGACCGCATCATCATGGACCCCACCACCGGGGCGCTGGGTTACGGCATCGAGTATGGCTATTCGGCCATGGAGCGGCTGCGGCTGGCGGCTCTACAAGGGGATAAAATGACCCAACTGCCCATGCTGGTCACACCCGGCTTTGAAGCCTGGAAGACGAAGGAAGCCAAAGTGGGTACGGACGTGCCGCCGGAATGGGGCGATTGGCTGAATCGGGCGATCAACTGGGAAACGTTAACGGCCGTCACCCTCCTGGAATCCGGCGCAGACATTCTGGTCTTACGCCATCCCGAAACTGTTCGGCGGGTGAAAACAGCCATTGCGGAATTGATGGCTGTGGCGGAACCAGTAATTGGGTAATCGGTAATTGGTAATTACCCAATTGCCAATTACAAAAACGGAGTCAAAAAATGGCGCTAAGCGGAATTCAAATATACAAAATGTTGCCCAAGACCAACTGCAAAGATTGCGGCTTCCCTACGTGTTTGGCGTTTGCCATGAAGCTGGCGGCCAAACAGGTGGAACTGGCTGACTGCCCCCACGTGAGCGCAGAAGCCAAAGCGCAGTTGGCCGAATCGTCAGCCCCGCCGGTCAGGTTGGTCACGCTGAAGTCTAACGGGTACGAAGTGGCGGCGGGGAATGAAGTGGTTTTGTTCCGGCACGAGAAGAAGTTTTTCCATATGCCGGGGCTGTTTATCCGGGTGGGGGATGATGAAGCGGCGGCGGAAGTCGAGGCGAAGGTGGCCCCGACCGAAGCGTATCACGTGGATTACGTAGGGCTGGATTTGACGCTGGACGGTTTTGCCGTGCAGTCAGTGACGGGGAGTGCGGCTGATTTTGTAACGGCCGTAAAAACCGTCACCAATCTCAGCCAGCGTCCCCTCATTTTGATGAGCCGGGATGTGGCTGTGCTGGCGGCGGGGTTAACGGCCGTAACCAAAGGCGTCCCCCTCCTCTACGCTGCCGACAACGACAACTGGGAAGCCATGGCCGGTCTGGCCCAACAACACAAAGCTGCCCTCGTCGTCCGCGGCAACTCATTGGACGATCTGGCCGATCTCACCGAGAAAATCAAGAGCAAAGGTGTGGAAGATTTGGTACTGGAACCCGTAGGCGACACCCTGAGCCAACGACTGGCCTTGAACACCCAGATTCGCCGCCTGGCCCTCAAGAAAAACGTACGCGCCCTGGGCTACCCCCTGTTCGCCGCGCCGCCCCTGGGCGCAGACATGGCCTATGAATCCATGCTGGCGGCGCAAAGCATTGCCAAATACGGTGGTTTTATCGTCCTGGACCATTTTGCGCCAGAACTGGCCTACCCCCTGCTGGTCTTGCGGCAAAACATCTACACCGACCCGCAAAAACCGATTCAGGTACAGCCCGGCCTGTACGAAATCAACAACCCGTCGCCGGAAGACCCAGTGCTGGTGACAACCAACTTCTCCATCACCTATTTCAGCGTCGCCAACGAGGTGGATGGCGCCGGCCTGCCCGCCTGGCTGCTGGTAGCCGAGGCCGAGGGGATGAGCGTTCTCACCGCCTGGGCTGCAGGCAAGTTTGATGCGGAAGGCATTGCCAAAGACGTGAAGCGGTTTGGCGTGGCCGAAAAGGTAAGCCACAAGCAGCTCGTTCTGCCGGGGCACGTGGCCGTTCTCTCCGGTGAATTAGAAGAAGAACTACCGGATTGGGAAATCCGCGTCGGCCCGCGGGAAGCGGTGGATTTGCCCAGTTTTATGAAGCAGGCGCTTTAATTGTGAATTGTGAACGGTAAATGGTGAATTGTGAATGCCGCCCTTCACAATTCACCATTTACAATTCGCAATTCACCATTCGCAAGGATATGAGTTCGTTTAAGGCAAGGGCCGAAGAGTTTCTGGCCCAGAAACGCATCGCCGTGGCTGGTGTATCGCGGAGTGGCGAGCAAACGGCCAACGGCATTTACCGGACGCTGCGAGAGCGCGGCTACCAGGTTTTTGCCGTCGAGTGTATCGGATACGGCCGTGCAATATTGCCGCAACCACAACATCACCGTCATTGCTGGCGGCTGCCCCATGATGTTCCTGGACTTCGGCCACAAATGTATGCGCTGGATATTGAACGCGACAGGCAGATTGCCCAGATAACGGCCTGTGATTTGAAATTAACCGGATTGGATTTGACTACGGACGAAAGCGAGAAAGTAACGCAAGGCATCCAGAGGATCGTCGGGAATGTGACTTTCTTCGACATTGTCTTCGCTGCCATTATGGAAATGTTTGGGGTGTGTAGTAATATGCGGATGATCAGGCGCATTGTCGTGACGATGAATCAATCCCCGTTTGGCTCGTTGTTCCCAATGGAAAGCGTATCGCGCGCCATCTGGACTCAACCAAACGTCTACAAACGTGCCATCCCTCACGTTCAGCCGCAGTTTGAGAGTCGTATGAGCGCGACGGCCAATTTGCCGGCTGCTCATCACCGTATCGTCAAATTCATCAAGGGCGATACGTTCCAAATCGCCATACATAGCGCGGCCTCTTGGCCGCAACCAAAAAGGCGGTCCATCCTTGCAGCATAATGAAGGCTGAAGTAACGTCATTACAGACGCCTATAATTGGAGTCAAAGACTCAATACCAACCATTATGCCAC
>JALUPA010000492.1 GCA_027054335.1 Ardenticatenaceae bacterium | reverse complement strand
GGGTTTGCGGCAAGGGGCGTTTTCACCGGGGGCGGCGGGGCAGATGTAGGCGGCGTCAATACGGCCGTTCGCCTGCCGCACCGTTTCTATGATACGGTTGTTGAGGGATACGGCCGTTTCATACGAAATAATCCCCCGCCCCACTGCCGATTGATTCGTTACCAGGATAATCTTATGCGGCGTCTCCCGAATCCGGGCCAGCGCCGTCAACGCCTGGGGGAAAAATGCCACATCCGCCCAGGAACGGACGTAATTTGCCCGATTTTCAATTATCACCCCGTCCCTGTCCAGAAATATAGCCGGCTGTCTGCTCAATCTTCAATCTCCTCAAAGGCTCATGCCGCGGATTGCGCGGATTAACGCGGATTTTTTACAATCAATCCTCCAAATCCGCGCAATCCGCGGCTAACTAATCTCCAATCTCCACCGGCTTGATACAATCCGGCGAATCATTCTTGGGGCTGTTGACCAATGTACTGACGGGGTAGGCGTCCAGTCTGTCGGCGGGATACGGCCGTAACAAATGCAATCCCAATTCTGGCTGGTCGCCCGGATCAAGCCACGTCCCGTAATCTTCCGGCTCCAGAATGACGGGCATCCGGTTGTGGAGAGGCGCTACCAGTTCATTGGGACGAGTCGTTAAAATCGTGCAGGTTTGTAAGCTGTTCCCCTCCGGGTCGCGCCACACCTCCCACAAACCGGCCAGACCCAGCACGCCATCATCGGTGGCGTGAATGTAGAAGGGTTGTTTACGGCCGTCGCGCTTCTGCCACTCATAAAACCCGTCCGCCGGAATGATGCAGCGCCGCCGCTTGAAGGCTGCCCGGAAGGATGGCTTCTCCGCCACCGTTTCTGACCGGGCATTGATCAGCCGCGCTCCCATGCTCATATCCTTCGCCCAGGAGGGAATCAGGCCCCAGCGAAAAAAGGTCAATTCCCGCTGTCTCGTCTCCGGCGACAGACGCACGGCAATGACCGGCTGCGTGGGCGCAATGTTGTACCGGGGCACGGCGGGTGGAATGCCCACCACAGCCGCCATATCCAGGCCAAATATCTCCGCCAAACGTTCCGTATCCGAGATTAAAGCAAAACGGCCGCACATAACATTCTCCTCACAACCAATTTAGAATAATTCGTTTTTTCCCCAATTCGTTGTAATCTTCCACTATCTCACTTTACCACTTTCAGCGAGGGATTACAAAATGAGGGAACAACCAGCTAAAACGCCGGAACCGCCTTACTATGCCGTTATTTTCACCTCTATCCGAACTGGTACAGTAGATGGTTATGGGGAAACGGCCGTTTGGATGTTACAGCTGGCCGCCCAGCAACCAGGCTTTTTAGGCGTAGAATCCGTCCGCGAAGGCAGATTGGGCATCACCGTCTCCTACTGGCAAGATGAAGCGTCTATCCAGGCCTGGAAAAAGCAAATGGATCATTTGGCCGCCCAACAAGCCGGCCAGGACAAATGGTACGAACAATACCATGTCAGAGTAGCCAGAGTGGAACGAGCTTATTCGTTTTCGGCACGGTAAACATGGATGAGATCAAGAAGACCAATCAAACTTACACTCAGATTGCCTCCGAGTACGCCCAGGCGCGGCAGCACCGGCATATGCTGGCGCGGCACGTGAGCCGCTTTGTAGAACTGGTTCCGCCGGGTGGGTTGGTATGGGATGTGGGCTGCGGGCCGGGGTTTGATACGGCCATCCTGCGCCAACACCATCTCCGCGCCTTTGGTCTCGATTACTCACACCCCATGATCATTGCCGGGCGGGAACGCCTGGGCTGGCAAAACATCTTCATCCAGGCTGACATGCGCCATCTGCCTCTCTGCCCCTGCGCCGACGGGTTATGGACTTGTGCCTCCCTACTGCACCTGCCCCGCCGCGACGCCCCGGCCGCCTTACGGGAGTTTTACCGGGTTCTGCGGCCAGGCGGCATTCTGTACCTATCTGTGAAGATGGGCGAAGGAGAACAATGGACGGAAGCGGCCTACGGCCGTGCCCTGCCCCGCTTCTTCACCTACTGGCAGCCCGCCGAACTGGACAAACTGCTGGCCAAAACCGCCTTCAAAATCATAGATGGCTGGATTGACCACACCGCCCAAACCTCTTGGTTAGTACGCTTTGCCATCAAACAAACATATAGGTGAATTTATCTGTGTTATAATAACCAGAACAGTTTGACACTCAGCGTCAAGCGTTCATACCGATTGAGGAACACAGTATGACAGCTTTGCAAGATTTACTTCAAGATTTGACACAATTAGAAACCGAGCTGCGGCGCTTTGAACTTGAGTTCGGCATTCGTTCGGCTGATTTTTATCAGGCAATGATGCGCGGCGATTTGGAAGAATTTGACGCGCTGGACGAATATCGCATGACGTTTCTGGAATGGTTGGCTTTGTACAAAACATGGTTAAGCCTGGATGAAAAATACCAGCAACTGGCCCACCGGCAACCGATAGCTGTCCAACTCAAAACCAATCTCGAAGCAATTCATGCCTGATTTTCTATCCTCTCCCAACACATACCAATCATTTCTGTATTCGTTACCGGAACAATATCCCTGGATTCACCAAGCAAATCTGGCCTACATTCCTACCGGCAATCGTTTTGGCCGGGTGGAAGGCGCCATATTCTTTATTCCCGATCTGATTTTGTGTATACAAGAATTTCTTAACTTTGAGTTAGGCGTTATCGAAGCATATGGATATGAATTATCTCGCACACAAATACCATTTAACAGCCCCGACTTCCCGACCCTGAACACTTATTGCAAAGCCAGTTTTTCGCAGAAAGAAAAACTGTATTGGTATGATTCATTTCCTCACCCACACATTCCTGAACTTGCCAGTACCGATCCGCATCACAAACACATTCATCCCAATATAAAACGCAACCGCATACCAGCACCCAATATATCCTTTACCCGGCCCAATTTACCATTTCTGCTTACCGAGATAAAACAATTTCTGTAAAAATCTGCCTATGCCCACAACACTTTTATTTATCCGACACGGACTAACCGACTGGAATGCCAGCAAACGATGGCAGGGTCACGCCGACATTCCCCTGAACGAAATGGGGCATACCCAGGCCAACGCCCTGGCGCGCCGCCTGGCCGATTGGCCGATTGAACACATCATCAGCAGCGATTTGCAGCGCTGCGCCCAAACAGCGCAGGCTGTGGCCGCGCACCACCCCGGTATTGAACTGACGTATGACCCGATTTGGCGGGAGCGGGACGTGGGAGATTTTTCCGGGTTTACCTTCACTGAACTCCAGGAACGTTTCCCGGAAATTTGGGCCAATGCGGAGCGGGGCAAGGTGGACCCGCCCAACGGCGAGCCGTACACGGCCGTCTACCAACGTGCCTTGACCGCCTACAACAAAGTCATGGCCGCTCACGCCGGGCAAATGATCGCCATCGTCACCCACGGCGGTATTCTGCATGCTCTGATTGCCCAGCTTATCCACATCCACGAAGATAAATACGGCC
>JALUPA010000491.1 GCA_027054335.1 Ardenticatenaceae bacterium | reverse complement strand
CGTTTGTACAAGCTGCAAAAGGTGAGTCACGTCCCGTTCCCGCCGCAAGGCGTCATCTGTTTTTTGCCAGATAAAACAGCGCCATAAGGTAACCAGGGTTTCCCCATACGTATCGCTGCACTCACGATAGCTATTAGAGGCGCGGGTCAGCCAGTGACGGGCTTCCGGGTATTTTTGGCTCAAGGCGTAACTGGCTCCCAGCGTCACCTGAATGCAAGCCATCACCCATTCATCTCCGGCAGCCCGGGCAATTTCCAACCCTTGTTCGGCGGTAGTCAGCGCGGCAGGCAGATCGCCGCGAAAACCATGTGTCTGGCATAAGCCCCAGAATGCTTCTACCTTGAGGCGGGGGATGTCCAGAGATTCACTGATTTGCACCGCTTCCTGAAAACATTGTTCTGCCTGAGCAAAGCCGGGCGCGTCTTTTTGCAGCAGCCAGGCGTGCCCTTGCCGCATGTAGCCCACGGCCGTCACAAAAGGTGAGCGCAGCACTTTACCGCGTTCTGTACCGGCAACGGCCGTTTCCCTGGCCTTTTCCGCCTCTCCCTGCATAGCCAAAATAAGGGAAAGCAACAGCAGCGTTTCCCGGTGGGCGCGGGGGCGTAAAACAGGTTCGCGCAGTTCCGCTTCCACTTGCTTTTCCAGCAGACGACGCGCCTGGGCCAGCTTGCCGGTGCGCAGCAAAACCCGGATAGGTAGTTCTGCTTCCCCCGGCCCTTCCCGCCGCATTTCCTGGGCCTGTTGGCGTAGTTGTTCCGCCTGGGCCATCCGTCCCTGATTGAGCATATTTTCTGCCAGCAGTTCCAGCAGCTTGGCCTGGCTGGCCCGATCTGCCTGACCATCTGCCAGACGCAGCGCTTCTTGCAGCAGGCGTTCTGCCTGACTGGGGTTCACCGTGTCCAGGTAAATACGCGCCTGCCCGCGCAGCGCCTGCCCGACGCCGGGGATGTCGTTTTGGGCGCGGCTGCGCTCTTCCGCCTGTTGGTACCAGCCCAGCGCTTCTTCAAAATGGCTGTGTAGCCGGGCAATGTCACCCAGATAAACCAGAAGTGGCGGATAGTCTGCTAAAATCTCCGGCGGAAAGGCGGCTATCCAGCCTGATAAGGTGTTGAAACGACCGGCCTGCACCATTTCCCGCCCGGTATTGACCAAAAGGGCCGCAGCCTCATGGTAGGCTGTGGCGGCCAGAAAATGGTGGATAGCTTCTTCGATCTGCTCTTGCGCCCGGTAAGACTGCGCGGCCTGAAGGTGGAGACTTCGGGCCTCTGCTTCCGGCAACTGGTGGCAGAGAAATTCGCGGAACAGGTGATGGTAGCGAATATGCCCGGCGCCCAAATCTACGACGAACAGGCCGTTTTCCCGCAGGTAGTCGAGTATCTGGCGGCTGTCGTTGCTGTGGCGCAAGGCGTCGCACAGGGCTGATGTCATGTTGCGCAAGACGGCCGTATCCTGCAAAAAAGCCTGAATGTCCGGTGGTTGTTGGGACAGCACTTCCTGCGCCAGGTAGGTGAACAAGTCGCCTCCGGACAACTGCCCTACAGCTTCGGGCAGAGATACTCGGCCGCTGGACAGGCGCTGCCAGACCAGATAGAGGGCAATCGGCCAACCCTCGCTGCGCCCGGCCAGAAAATCGGCCTGAGCCGGCGTCAAAGGCCAATGATAATGCTGCTGAAAAAGTGTTTCGATCTCGGCAGTGGTGAAGGCAAAATCGGCCTGTCCAATTTCCAGTAACTGGCCGTGAACCCGCCAGTTGACCAGAGAGGGCAGCTGGACGGGGTGACGGGTGGACAGGATGGTATGCAGGTTGTGGGGGGCGTGGCTGATGAAACGGTCTAAAATGCGCAGAGTTATGCCGGATTGATTGGCCAGGTGGGCGTCGTCTATCACTAAGAGAAGGGGGGCAGAGATGTGCGCCGCCAGTTCGTTGGTCAGGGCGTTGGTTACGGCCGTCCACGTTGCCTGATTACCATCCCATTGTTCCAGAATGGTTAGAGGGGCTGTGCCTAGTTGGGGTACGGCCGTCGTCAGGGTGTGATAAAGGTGCAGCAAAAATGTCTGCGGGTCGGTGTCTTCACCGCCCAGATGGTACCAGGCCAGCGGCAGCGCCTCCTGAGCCAACGCCGCCAATGCCGTGCTTTTGCCGTACCCCGTCCCGGCCAGCGCCGACGTTAAACGATAATGCCGCGCTTCCAGCAAGCGTCGGGTAAGTTGTTCCCGGTACAGAACGTGAGGCGGGGGCCGGGGTGGGGTCAGTTTGGTATGAATTATCTGGTAGGGTTGGTGCATCCAATCTTCTTCCTAAACGGTGGCAAAATTGCCGGGTTGCCAGATGAACAACCACTTTACTACTTTGCCATTTGTTTATGTTTGGGATTATAGAATGTTTTAGGCAGCTTGCCATCCTGGCCTCCGGCATTGGAAGCTGTGAATGCGCTGGTCACCAACTGGCCCGCGAAAGATATTTTGAATGATGACTTGAAAACTTCCTGATTTCTGTTACCCGTAAAAACGCTTATCCTCACTACACCCTACAGGCAGGATGTGCTAATATGCGCGTCAGGGTCAACACGCCGTTGCCCCGCATAGCTATGATGAACCTGGTATCCGACTCCCTTCTGGAATACCTTTTCGACCATATGCCCATGGGTGTGGCCGTTTTTGATACCGACCTGCGCTTGCAGCGCTGCAATCCTGCCTGGGCCGACTATATGGCGCGCTGCTCCCCCTCATCCGCCGCCTCGATTCAGCCCGGCAGCGTTTTCTTTGACCTGGCGCCCGGCGCTGAAGTTGAGATGCAATCTGTTTTCGAGCGGGTATTGGCCGGGGAAACAGTGCGCCTGAATGGGCTGCGCCGGGAATGCGCAGGCAGTGTTTCCTGGTGGGACGTGGTCTTTATGCCCCTGCTGGTGGCTGGGCGCGTGGTGGGTCTGGCCGAAATGACGACCGACGCTACCGACCGCCGGCGGGCAGAAGAAGCCCTCCGGGAAAACGAGGCCAATCTGCGCTCGCTCATGGAAAACGCCACCAATTTCGCCATTTACCGCATCGCCGTAGATAAAGACAATCCCTACGCCGGCCGGGTGGTGATGGTCAGCCCTTCCATCGTGGAGATTGCCGGGGTGTCTGACCCCTACCGCTTTGAATCCTGGTTTGAAACCATTCACCCGGAGGATTTATCCCAAGCGGTGGAGGCGAACCGGCGGGCCATGGAGGAGGGACGGCCGTACAGTCAGGCCGTTCGCGTCTACCATCCACAAAGGGAACAATGGATTTGGCTGCACGTCGCCTCCACGCCCGTTTTTGATGCGGCGGGCAACCTGACCCATTTTAACGGCTTAATCCTGGACATCACTGAGCAAAAACGGGCCGAAGAGGTGCTGCAATTGGCTTACCAGACGATGGAGCAGCGCGTCCGGGAACGCACCGGGGAGCTGCAAACCCTGTTGGACGTGACCTCAGCGGCCATCACCTCGCTGGATTTGGATGAGATGCTGCAAGCCACGCTGGACCGGCTGGTGGCTCTGGTGCAGGCGTCGCGGGCGGGCGTGATGCTGCGCAGCAACGTATCGGGGGAACTAGAACCGCGAATGCTGCGTCCGCCGCAACACATCTCGCCGCAAGATATGGCGCAAGTTATCGCTGCCGGACGCGCCGTGCTGGACAGCGGACGGCCGCTTTACATCGCCCCGGATGCAGAACGGGGTTTTACGGAGCCGGGGGCGCTGCTGCCATTGCGGGTACGGGGGCAGGGGTTGGGCGTGCTGACCATCATCGGCGCGCCGGGGAAGGTGTTCAGCGAGCAGCATCAGGCGCTTTTTGAGTCTATTGCCGACCAGCTGGGCATGGCGGTGGAAAATGCCCGGCTTTACGAACAGGCAGAACAGGCTGCCGCTGCCGCCGAACGCAGCCGGCTGGCCCGTGATTTGCACGATGCGGTCAGCCAGACGCTTTTTTCGGCCAGCCTTATTGCCGAGGTGCTGCCGCGCCTGTGGGAAAAGAACCCGGCTGAGGGCCGCCGCCGTCTGGAGGAACTACGAGAGTTGACGCGGGGGGCGTTGGCAGAGATGCGGGCGCTGCTGTTGGAGTTACGGCCGTTAACCCTGACCGAGTTTAGCCTGGAAGAGTTGCTGCGCCAGTTAGCCGAAGCAGCTATCGGCCGTTCCCGTTTGCAGGTGGATGTGACGGCGGTGGGAGAGGTACGGCCGTTACCCCCCGACGTGCAGGTCGCCTTCTACCGCATTGCCCAGGAATCGCTGCACAACGTCAGCAAACACGCCGGGGCCAGCCGGGTCACACTGCGCCTCGATTTTCAGCCGGATAGGGTCAGTCTGACGGTCGAGGACGATGGTCGGGGCTTCGACGTGCAGGATACGCCGCCCGATTCCTTTGGCTTAAGCATCATGCGTGAACGCGCCGCCAAAATCGGCGCAGATTTCCACATGGAAAGTGAAATTGGCAAAGGGACGCGGGTGAGGGTTGCCTGGCCGGTAGATGGTAATCGGTGAACAGTGAACGGTAATCGGTTTACCGGCCACCGATTACTGATTACCGGATACTGACGAGAGGGAAACATGAACAAGACAGAACCAATTCGGGTAATGATAGTGGATGACCATGCCGTTGTGCGCAGTGGGTTGGCCGCTTTTTTGCTGGCTTTTGACGATTTGGCACTGGTAGCCGAGGCTGGCAGCGGCGAGGAGGCTGTGCGTCTGGCGGTTCGGCAGTCGCCGGACGTGGTGTTGATGGATTTGGTCATGCCGGGAATAGATGGCGCGGAAGCCACCCGCGCCATCCGCCAGCAGTGCCCGCACTGCCAAATCATCGCCCTGACCAGTTTTCGTGAGGAGGTATTGGTGCAAAGCGCATTGGCCGCCGGAGCCATCAGCTATCTGCTCAAAAACGT
Organism: Ardenticatenaceae bacterium; assembly: GCA_027054335.1. Lineage (GTDB taxonomy): Bacteria > Chloroflexota > Anaerolineae > Promineifilales > Promineifilaceae > JAJRTP01. The sequence goes on along the minus strand of JALUPA010000491.1, from coordinate 5,763 downwards.
CTCCGCTGACGAACTGGCGGAAGCCATCCGCGCCGCCCACGCCGGCCGGCCAACGCTGTCTCCCGAAGCCACGGCCGCCCTCATCCACGCTGCTACCCAGCCCCCGAAACCGACCTATGACCTGACGCCGCGGGAGAAAGAGGTGCTGGCCCTCATGGTGCAGGGCTTGAATAACCCGGAAATTGCCGAACGGCTGGTCGTCAGTCGTTCCACGGTCAAGTTTCACGTCAGCAGTATTTTGTCTAAGTTGGGGGTAAACGGCCGTACCGAAGCCGTCGCCCTGGCCTTGCAACAACATCTGATTGAGTAAACGGCCGTTTCCCTCCCCCCACGATTTCCCTTATAATGCTTATGTGACTGATGCTATTCTGCAAACCAAACTCTACATACCATCAACTCGGCCGTCTCTCATCCCGCGCCCCCACCTCATCAAAAAACTCAACCAGGGCCTAAACGGCAAACTCACCCTCATCTCCGCTCCGGCCGGGTCGGGCAAAACTACCCTGTTGAGCCAATCTGCGGCCCGCTTCCAGCAGCCGGTAGCCTGGCTGTCGCTCGACGAAGCGGACAACGACCCCGGCCAATTCTGGACATACCTGATCGCTGCCTGCCAATCTGTCCTGGACGGGGTAGGTGAATCGGCGCTGGCCTTGCTTAAAGCGCCGCAGCCGCTGCCTGACGATACGATCCCCACCATTCTGATCAACGATCTCATCAGTCGAGAGCGGATGCTGGCGCTCGTTCTTGATGACTACCACGTTATCCAAAACCCGGCCATCCACGAAAGTGTGTCCTTTCTGCTGAAGCATCTCCCTGACAATCTGCACCTCATCATCTCCACCCGCATTGATCCCCCCTGGCCGCTGGGCCGTTACCGCGCCCGTAACCAACTGGTTGAAATCCGCGCCCAGGATTTACGGTTCAATCTTGAAGAGGCGGCGGTATTTCTCAACCAGACGATGAGCTTAAATCTGTCTGCTGAAGATGTAGCAGCCCTGGAGGCCCGCACCGAAGGATGGGCGGCCGGCTTGCATGGCGGCAATTGCCATGCAGACGCCGCAGCCGGGCGGCGATAGGGCTGCTTTCATCCAGGCTTTTACCGGCAGCCACCTCTATGTGGCCGAATACCTGGTTGAAGAAATCCTGCAGCAACAAACACAGGATGTGCAAACTTTTCTGCTGCACACTTCGATTCTGGAACGGATGAATGCCCGGCTCTGCGACGCCGTTACCGGCCGCCAGGATGGGCGGGCGACGCTGACTGCCCTCTACCGGGCAAACCTCTTCGTCATTCCGCTGGACAACGCGGGACAGTGGTTTCGCTATCATCACTTGTTTGCCGATTTACTCCAGGCTCGCCTGCCACAGACAGTGTCAGCTGACGCCATCGCCGGAAAATGAGCGGCTGCAAGTGGAATTGCTGGCAGTTCTGTGCCGCTTCGTGGCCTTTTCGGGAAACAGCGCCAGAGCTATCCGGCTGGTCGACCAGGTGCTGGCGCGTCTTCCCGCAGATGAGGCGGCCTTCCGCGCCCGCGCCTGGTCGGCCTTAGCCGTCTCCCACTGGATAGAGGGGGATGCCGAGAAAACCAGGCAGGCGTATGACCAATGTATGCCCCTGGCTTTGGCTGCCGGCAATTACAGTCTGGCCGCTCACGCCACGATGATGCTGGCTATGGGCCAGACTGATTACGGGCAGTTGCACGCCGCCGCCAGGAGTTACCAGTCCATCATTGATATGGGGGAGCGGTCGGGTCAGAAGCTGTTTTTCCCGGCCGGCCAGGGACAAATCGGTCTGGCAGGTATTTACCTGGAATGGAACGAACGGGAAACGGCCGTATCCCATCTACAACAAGGGATGACGCTTTGCCGTCAGGGTGGATTGGTCGGTCTTTCTACCGGACATACGCACAAAGCGCGACTACACCAGGCGCAAGGCTTGACGAACAGAACCACCGCCGAAAAACTTGCCTTCAGCCCAAAAACAATCCGCAATCAGGTTTCCAATATCTTCAGCAAGCTGCAAGTCGCCAGCCGCAGCGAAGCCATCATCAAAGCACGCCAGGCGGGATTAGGCAAATGATACGACAATTGCAACCGGGGGATGAGGTGCTGCTGGAAGCGTTTCTGCTGCTGCAAATTGATCTGCATTCTCTTGACAATCTCTTACATACATGCTAGTATGTATGTTATGAGACGCACCGCCGAAGATGCCGCGCAAACGCGCCAGGAAATTTTAGACGCCGCCCTGACAGTGTTCAGCCAAAAAGGATACCACGCCACGCGGCTAACCGATATTGCCGCCGCCGCCGCCGTCACCAGGGGGGCGATCTATCACCACTTTGACAATAAGGCCAAGCTGTACGCCGCGCTGATTCAAGAGGCGTCGGACTCGGGTGGAGATGCTGTTCAACAGGCGATTGCCAACGGTCGTACCTTTGCTGAAACATGCGCCCTTATCTTGATCAACTCGTTCACATTACTAGAGCAGAGTCGCAAAATGCGACAAATTATGGAACTATCGCTGTTCAAAACAGGCGTTGACTCGGATTTAGTGGAAATGGAGCAAATGCGTCAACAGCAAGCGCTCAGTATGGTTGAGGGCATTGCCACATTCATGCAGCAAGGCATCGAAAACGGCGATTTGCGGGCAGATTTAGACCCTTTTGATGTGGCGCGGGCGTTTATTGCCTACCAAAAGGGGCTGATTCATCTCTGGCTCAGTAATCGGGATGCGTTTTCAATAGGGGAACGCGCTCCCCAGCTTGCCGAGATTTTTTTACGCGGCGTGTGCAATCCCCGACCGCTTGGGTGATATTTTTTTATCAAATTACATACAATCATGTATGTATCATTAAGGAGAATGATAATGTTATACAAAGTTGAAGAAGGAAATGTACAAGGGTTTGATGGGGGGATGGCTGAAATACGGCCGTTTTCCCTTAAACAAACCGCGCTCGCCTTTGGCATTCCCACAGTGGCGATGGCAATCAGCTTTCATTGGGCAATACCCGCATTGCAAGCGTTGGGGCTAACCCCGTTCGAGAGCATGATTGTGGCTTATGTCGTGCCGATGGCGCTGATGTTCACCGCCGCGCTAGTGATGTATCACGAAGTAGATGGCTATCCGTTGACGTGGCGGGCGTTTAGCCGGCGCTTTCGCTACCCGCGTTTAACGTTGAAAGCGGGATTGCAAGGGGTAGGGTTGTTTGTGGCTGTGATGCTGGGATATGGCTTGTTCAACGGCGTGAGTTTGTGGTTGATTGAGCAAGGTTGGATCGGTTTGCCAGACAATTTATTACCCTTTTTTGACCCGCGCATTGGTCTGTCAACGGCCGTTCTCAACGAAACAGTCGGCGGCCAAATTGCGGGCAACTGGAGCGTAGTCATTCTATACGCCATCATGTTCATCTTTAACGTTGTGAGTGAAGAGTTGTGGTGGCGCGGTTACATTTTGCCGCGACAGGAGTTAAGGCACGGCCGTTTCACATGGGTCTTGCACGGCTTGTTGTGGACGTTGTTTCACGTCTTCAAATGGTGGGATTTGATCGGTCTCTTACCCGTCTGTCTGGGCATCGCTTATGTCTCGCAGCGCACCAAGAACAATTGGCCAGCGTTTATTGCCCACTTTTTGTTTAATGGATTGGCGTTGATCATCATCACTACCGCTGTAATCGTTGGCTAACAAGCGTACATTGTTCAATAGTACAGAGGGAATCGCGGAAAAGGACGATGTAACGGCCGTTATCCCCACACCTCGCACGCAATTTTAGCTGAGGGGAAACGGCAGTTTTTGAAGAAGCCGCCTTTCGTGCTGGGCTATGCTTGTATCGGCATTGTAGATGACATTGGTGAGCAAGTCGCCGATGTGACGATTGGCGATCGTGTCGCCGCCTTAACCCAATATGGCAGCCATGCAGAGTTTCTCTATTGGGATGCAGAAAAGCTGGTTCACGTACCGCACTCACTCAACCCGGCGGAGGCTGTGACGCTGATTCTGAATTACCTGATCGCTTACCAGATTTTGCACCGCGTGGCGCAGGTCAAGGCGGGCGAAAAGGCACTCATCGTGGGCGCCAGCAGGGGCGTGGGCACAGCCTTTCTCCAACTTGGCCGGTTGGCCGGCCTCAACATGTATGGATTGGCCTCCGTCAGCAAGCACGCCATCCTGACCGATCTGGTACAACTTGCTGCCCAACGGCAAGAAAATTGTAGGGTACGGCACCCACAGATTAGGCACGGATTTGTTTAAGGAAGATTGGACGAAGCCGTTCAAGCTGCTGGAAACAGGGCAAATAAAACCCATCGTTGTCAAGACGTTTCCGCTTCTGGAAGCGCCCAAAGCGTATGAATTGTTGGAAAGCGGAACGGTTGCCGGAAACGTTGTTTTGTTAGCGTCGGAGATGCTGTGATGGATGCCCCCCGCATTTATGAAATTCGGGTTGAAGGGCATCTGTCTGAGCGTTGGTCAGAATGGTTTGCTGGGCTAACGATTCACAATAATGTAGATGGCGAGACGACACTGCGTGGCCTATTGACTGACCAGGCGGCCCTTTTCGGCGTACTCAACAAAATTCATGGCTCAATCTGATATTGATTTCAGTGAACAGGTTATTCTCCTGAAATACCGACACCTTGCTAATAAATAACCAGAGTCACATACTCGCTCGCTAGTCCTGTCCACCTGACCAGGGTCAATTCTCCCCAGATGCCTGATGTGTCTGGGGAGTTTTTGTTTTACCCTTGCTAACAACAGGGCAAGGAGAAAGCAAAATGTTACGAGTTCTGATTTTTGCGGGTGCTGCCATCATTATTCTACACGGACTGGTGCATCTGTTGGGTTTTGTGGCTTACTGGCCGCTAGCAGAATTAGCGGAACTGCCATACAAGACGACGCTGCTAAACGGCCGTTTCCCTCTAAGTGCATCGGGGATGCGGGTGTACAGTGTGGTGTGGTTGGTAACGGCCGTTGCCTTCATTGCCGCCGCGATTGGTCTCCTCAGCAAACAATCCTGGTGGCTGTCACTGTTGGGAACGGCCGTCATCCTCTCACTCATCATCACCGCACTGGATTGGAAGCAGGCCTGGCGCGGGGCCGTTATCAGCTTGATTATCCTCATTCCTGTGCTGCTGGTTTGGGGATTGCAGGTTCAGCCACGGCCGTTTCCCCCGTACCCGGAACCAACTCAGACATTAACGGCCGTTCCCCTGCCGCCTGATTTGCCCGTTCCGGTAGCCCGTTATTACAAAGCGATTGCTTCGGCCTCGCTCAACACAAGCATGGGGGAGCGGGTTCCGGTAGTGGAAACGGCCGTAATCAGTGGGCGCGGTCGGCTGCGAATCAAAGGCATCACCTTTCCGGCGCGTTTTCGCTTCACCCACATCGCCGGACAAGGCTACCGCCACACCATCGAGGCCACCTTCTTTGGCTACCCGCTGCTGAAAGTCAATGAGTGGTATCTGAACGGTAAAGCCCGCCTGGAACTGCCCGCAGGCGTGATTGAGAACGAGCCTAAGATTGATAGGGCGGCCAATCTGAGCCTGTGGGGCGAAGCCGTGTGGCTGCCTTCCATCTTCGTCACTGATCCCCGTGTGCGCTGGGAAGCCGTGGACGAGACCACTGCCCGCCTGATCGTGCCTTTCGGGGACGACGAGGATCAGTTCACCGTTACCTTCGATCCCCAGACCGGACTGCTCCGCACGCTGGAGGCGATGCGCTGGAAGGAACCCGCCAGCGAGACGAAGCTGCTTTGGCATAACGAGGCA
>JALUPA010000490.1 GCA_027054335.1 Ardenticatenaceae bacterium | reverse complement strand
TCTCAATATCCCAATTACCGAATTACATAATTACAAATTACTCCTCCGCCAACGCTGCATGCGCCGCCGCCAGCCGGGCAATCGGCACGCGGAAGGGGGAGCAGGAAACGTAGTTCAGGTTGAGTTTGTGGCAGATGGCGATACTGGCCGGGTCGCCGCCATGTTCGCCGCAGATGCCTACTTCCAGACCGGGCCGGGCATTACGGCCGTCTGTCACCGCAATCTCCATCAACCGGCCCACCCCATTGGCGTCAATCGTAGCAAACGGATTGGCGTCCAGGATACCCCGGTGTTGGTACTCCAACAGAAAACCGGACTCCGCATCGTCACGGGAAATGCCAAACGTCGTCTGCGTCAGGTCATTCGTGCCAAAAGAGAAGAACTGGGCTACTTCGGCAATCTCACCAGCCGTCAACGCCGCGCGGGGAATTTCAATCATCGTACCGAACTTATAATTGATCTCCATACCCTGCTCCGTCATCACCAGTTTCGCTTCTTCTTCCAAAGCCGCTTGCTGAACTTTCAACTCATTTACGTGAGAAATGAGGGGAATCATCACCTCAGGCCGAACATCTACACCCTCTCTGATACAGTTGCAAGCCGCTTCAAAAATAGCTCGCACCTGCATCCGCGTCAATTCCGGGATGAGGATGCCCAGGCGCACACCGCGCGTGCCCAACATGGGGTTCAACTCGCGCAGCGCCTCTACCCGCTCCAGAAAACGCTGTTTGGTGCGGATCTCCCCCAGCAGTTCATCCATCTCAGCCATGGTATGGCCATGCTGCAAACGCACTTTGAGATCGGCCAGCGACAGCACCAGATCATCATAAGACGGCAGGAACTCGTGCAGCGGCGGGTCCAACAGGCGGATGATAACCGGTTGGCCATCCATCGCCCGGAACAACCCTTCAAAATCGCCCCGCTGGAAGGGGAGCAACTTGTTGATCGCTTCAATCTGTTCCGGTTTGGTCTTGGCCATGATCATTTGCTGCACAATGGGCATCCGTTCCGGCTCAAAGAACATATGCTCCGTGCGGCACAGGCCAATGCCCTCGGCGCCATATTCGCGGGCGCGCTCGGCGTCGCGCGGGTAGTCGGCGTTGGCCCAGACGCCCAGTTTGCGGAATTCGTCAGCCCAGCTTAACAGTTTGAGCAGGTAGGGGTTGTTGATATTAGGCACGACGGTAGGCAGTTTACCAGCGTACACCAGCCCGTTTGTGCCATCCAGGGAAATCCACTCCCCTTCTTTGATGGTCAGATCACCGATGGACATGGCGCGGCCGTCCAGATCAATCTCCATTTCGCCTACACCCACCACAGCCGGTTTACCAAACTGGCGGGCTACCAGAGCGGCGTGGCTGGTACGGCCGCCGCGGCTGGTCAGAATACCATTGGCGGCCAACATGCCATGCACGTCGTCCGGTTTTGTTTCCGGGCGCACCATAATGACCTGACGGCCGTCTTCCTTGGCCCACCGTTCAGCCGTATCCGCGTCAAAAGCCACCACGCCGACGGCCGCGCCCGGCGACACGTTCAATCCTTTGGCAATGGGCGTCACCGCCTTCACTGCCGCCGCATCCAGTTGGGGATGGAGGAAAAAGTCAACCTGCGCCGGCTGCACCCGCATCACTGCTTCCTTTTTGCTGATGAGGCCCTCGTCCACCATGTCTACAGCGATGCGCACCTCCGCCTGTGCCGTGCGTTTGCCGTCGCGGGTTTGCAGCAGCCACAACTTGCCGTCTTCGATGGTAAATTCCATGTCCTGCATGTTGCGGTAATGCTTTTCCAGCTTCCGGGAAATTTCTTCAAATTCGGCGTAGATTTCCGGCATTTCTTCTTTCAGTTTGCTCAGGCGCTCGGTGTGACGAATGCCGGCCACCACGTCTTCACCCTGGGCGTTGATCAGGAAGTCCCCTTCCAGTTCCGGTTCGCCGGTAGAGGCGTTGCGGGACATAGCCACGCCGGTAGCAGAGTTATCGCTCATGTTGCCGAAAACCATCGTTTGGATGTTTACGGCCGTGCCCAAATCATGGGGGATACCGGCCGCATTACGATACGCAATCGCCCGCTTACTGTTCCAGGATTTGAAAACAGCCTCCGTCGCCAGACGCAACTGCTCATATGGGTCAGCTGGGAAATCCATACCGGTATAAGTGCGGAAAATCTCCTTGAACTTGCGTGTGACTACCTGCCAATCTTCGGCCGACAGTTCTGCATCCGATTCCACGCCAGCCTTGCGCCGCCGCCCGGTGATCACTGCTTCAAACACCTCATCCGGCACATCCATTACCACGCTGCCAAACATTTGCACCAAACGCCGGTACAAATCATAGACAAAACGGGCGTCGCCGCTGCGCTCAATCATCCTGGCCGCCACATCGTCATTCAGGCCGATATTCAGAATGGTATCCATCATGCCAGGCATGGAAAATTTGGCCCCGGAACGGCAGGAAACCAACAGCGGATTCTCCGGATCACCGAATTTCTTGCCGGTCATTTCCTCGATGGCCTGAACGGCTTCTACTTCCTGCTCCCACATACCGGGCGGAAACTTTTCTCCAGCCGCCAGATAAGCATTGCAAGCCTGAGTGGTTACGGTAAAGCCAGGCGGCACGGGAATGCCCAGGCGGGTCATATCGGCCAGATTGGCCCCCTTGCCGCCCAACAAGCCGCGCACCTCTTCCCAGTCGCCGCCGACCAACTCCTCTACCTGATCCACTTCGTGGAAAAGATACACATATTTCAATGACGCTTTCCCATTATGATGGGCCTCTGCTTCTTTTGCTTCCGACACAACCGGAGTTGCTGGTACTGCTTCAGTTGACATCTTATTCCTCCAAAGGGCAGATTTTACATCCGCATAATAGTCTGATTGTAACTATTCAGCTACCAGAGGTAACAGTCATTTACAAACATCGCAGCTTCGTCTAGCGCCTCTGGCAAAAATGACTGTCACCTGCATAGTTACGACTGTCACCTGCATAGTTACGTCCGATTTATACCAACGGGCATTATAAAGCGCATACCAGGATTCTTACAGTGACATACAACCTAACTCACCCTGACAATACTCACTATACCAGCTTGCCGGAACTACGGCGACACCCTACAATTGACAGCATACTGCTTTACCAACATAAATGAAAATTACGAGGAGACGAATGATGGAACCTATCGCTTTGATATGTCTGGGAACGTCTTTGCTGCTGGTTCTGGCAGCGGCGGTTATTCCGGCTATCCAGCAGAGAAAAAAGGAAGAATAAAAGAACGGGCTGTTTCCAGCCCGTTCTTTTATAAACTATGACTCAAGTTCACCAGCTTTATAAACTGCAGGAAACAGATACGGAAATTCGGGAAAAGACGCGGCGTTTGCGGGAAGTTTTGGCTGGGCAGCAGCCATCTGCAGAATTATTGGCGGCGCGGGAGAGGCGGAATACGGCCGTAACCACCCTCCACGAATGGCAAACCAAACACAAAACACTGCGCCTGGAAATGGAAAGCCTGCGCCGCGAAGCAAAAAATGCGGAAACTCGCCTCTACTCCGGCAAAGTGACCAACCCCAAAGAACTGGCCGATCTACAACACAAGATTGAATCATTGGGGCGACGTATTGAGAAATCAGAGGAGCAAGTGTTGGAAGCGATGATCACGCTGGAAGACGCGGAAACGGAGGAAACAGCCGCCGCCGCCAGTCTGGCTGAAATCGAAGCTGCCTGGGAAGCAAAAGTCACCCATCTCAAAGTTGAGCAAGACGAACTGGCGCTGACCATCCACAAACTGAACGGTGTGCGCCAGGCGCAGGCCAAAGCGATTGATCCCCGTGACTTGAAAGAATATGAGACATTGGCGAAAAAGAAAAACGGCATGGCGATTGCTCGTGTGCGGGCCGACACCTGCCTGGGCTGCCGCCTGACCGTCTCGGCGAACAAAATCAAAGAAGCGCGGGAGGGGAAGAAGGTTTATTGCGGCAGCTGCGGCCGGATTTTGTACCCGTATTGATACGTGATGCGTAATACGTGACGGGTTTTCGCCACGCATCACGCATCACGCATCACGTCGAAACGTAGTAGATAATCCCCAGCGCGTCCATGAGGGCAACGGCCGCCGGAGCCACAAACAACGCCGGCAGCAAATTGGCCGCCCGGATTTTCTTGACGTCCAGCAGCCGAAAAGCAATCGCCAGCAGCACTACCCCGCCCGTCGCCGTCAATTCGGCAATCATCGCCTCCGTAAACACACCGCTGCTCCAGCGGGCCAGCAAAGAAATGCCCCCCTGAAACACGACAATGACTATAATGGAAGCCAACACCCCCGGCCCCAACGTGCTGGCAAAAGCCAGGGCGGCAAACCCGTCCATCATCGCCTTGATCGCTAACTTAGTGTAATCCCCCAGCAAGCCATCTTCAATGGCCCCCTGAATGGTGAGCGGCCCCACGCAAAAAACCAGACTGGCGGTGACAAACCCTTCAATGAACCGGGAAGAATCCCCACCCCGGCCGGCAAAGCGGCGTTGCAGCCAGCCGCCAAATCCCTCCAGCCGTTCCTCCAGATGCAGCGTCTCGCCAATCAATGCGCCCACCAGCAAACTGCCCAGCACAATCAGGGGATTGCCCGTTTGCAGCGAACTGGCAATGCTGATGACGATGGTAAACAGACCCAAAGCAGCCAAGACCGTCTCCTGCATTCGGGCCGGAAAGCGGTGACCCAAAAACAGCCCCAGCATCCCGCCAATAAATACGGTGATGACGTTGATAATTGTGCCAATCATATGCACTCCATTGTTCGTTCAGACATAAGACGGTAATTGTAACCAACTCTGCCAATAGTAAGAAATCTTACTTGTTTTTACGGCCGTATCCGTGCTATGATGCTCCCGGATATAACAACGTTTTGTGTGTACTCCACGATTTGTGGTTAGACTTTATGCTCCCCGAACACTCGTTAAGTTACGGCCGTTATGTTAAACGTCATCATTTCAGGTATAATAGAAGCGTAAATCAGGAAGTAAACAGGAGAATCAACAGTACATGAAGCGAACCACACGACTTGGCCTCATTGCCAGCTTATTCATATTAGGCGGTATCTTGTTTACCAGCACAGCCGCAGCCGCCAAATGTTATTTTGAAGAAGGCGTCGGCTACGTCTGCGATGCAGAACCGGAACAACCCATCTTTGTCAAAGCAGACCCCTTTGCCGACAGCATCCTCCCCTCCCAACAGTATGCCCGCCTGAAAGACCTGAGCAACGTGTATACAGAACCCAGTATGTCCAGCCCCATTGTGCGCAATGTGGGCGACGGCTTCCTCTTTGCCACCATTCAGGGCGCGCGGGAAAATGAAGGCCGCCTCTGGTACAACATCAATTGGGGCGAATGGATGCGCGCCGAAGATTTGACATTGGTGGAAATGTCTGACTTTTCCGGTGTGGAAATACACGGGCCGGTGGAACGGCCGTTTGGCTGGATGGTCGTAGATTACTGGTACAGCGAAGAACCGGGCGCAGAACCGCCGGAAGACGCCGTCAAACTGCCCCGCTACACTTTCATCGAAGTCTATGACGCGGTAACAGACGATCAGGGCTGGATTTGGTACAACATTGGCGGCGGCCGTTGGATGCGCCAGACCTACGTCAGCCTGATTGACGCCGATCCCCGTCCCGAAGAAGTGGGCGAAAACGAATACTGGGTGGAAATAGACCTGTATGAACAAACCTTTACTGCTTACGAGGGCGACCGTATGGTCTACGCCGGGCTGGTTTCCAGCGGACTGAATCGCTGGCCCACGCACGAAGGATTATTCCAGGTGTGGGAACGCTGGACCAAAACCAAAATGTCCGGGGCTGAAGGCAAGGTGGATTATTACTTCATCGAAGACGTCCCTTACACCATGTACTTTGACCAGGACATTGCTCTGCATGGCGCCTTCTGGCACGACCGCTTCGGCTACAAGCACAGTCACGGCTGCGTCAACATGCCGCCACTGGACGCCGAATGGGTTTTCAAATGGTCTGAAGGCGCACCCAACGATTTGTGGGTCTACGTCCACACGTCCGACCCCACCCATTATTTTGAACGGTTTGACGCGGAGAATGATTTGGTTGGGCCGTAATCGGTAAGAGGATGCCCCCTCCTCCAACTCATTTGAAACTCAATTACCCAACTGAATAATTGTGGTACTAAATGGCGGCAGAAGGGGTAAAGGTTTGTACTCGTCGAAGCCGCCGGCGGCATTGAGTTCGGGGGTGGCAATGTCGCCTGCGCCCATGAGCAGGATAGGGGTGATAGCGCCGGTCAGCGGGCCTTCTTCCAGGAACAGAGTGTAATCGCCCTGCTCCTTACTGCTCAGATTGATGAGGACGAGGATGGTTTCGTTCTCGCTGGTACGCAGGGCAGCGTAGACACGGCCGTTACCGGTCAACACCTCCGCCCAATCCCCCACCCGCAGCGCCTCATGCTCATTCCGCAGATGGATTAACCGGCGATAATGGTTTAGCAATGAATCCGGGTCATCCTCCTGCAAGGCCACGCTGCGGGTTTGGTAATCACGGGAAACAGCACGCCAGGGACGGCCGTTGCTGAAGCCCACCTTTGTACTCTCACTGTCCCACTGCATCGGCCGGCGAATATTCTCATCCGGCTTCACCCCCGTCATGCCAATCTCCTCCCCATAATAAATGAAGGGCACGCCGGGCAGCGTCAATTGCAGCGACGCCGCCACCTTCGCCTTCCCCTCATTCCCCTCCAGTTGGGACATCGTGCGGTTCATATCGTGGTTAGCAATAAACGTGGCATATTGCAGCGGCGGATATGCCCGCTCCACCCGATCCATCTGGTCACTCACCTGATTGCGATAGCCCCCCCTCACGCTGCTCAAAATCGCTTCGGACAAATCAAACTCAAAAGCCACGTCTATCTCGTTCTGATTCCTGAGATAGCGGGCCACAAGGGACGTAGAACTCCAGATTTCCGCCACAACAAAGGCGTCCGTATCATTCCCTTTGTAGGTTTTGTAAAATTCCCGGAGCCATTCGTGCGTCCCGGCCACATTTTCCTGCGCCTCGCCATTTTCGATAAGATGTTTGGCCCCATCCAGCCGAAAACCGTCCACCCCCATCTCTTTTTGCCAAAAGGTGACGACGTTCATCATTTCGGCCGTTACTGCCGGGTTTTCGTAATTCAAATCAGGCATCTGATCCCAAAAAACGGCATAATACCAGGCGTCCCCTTCCTTGTGCCACACCTTTTGGCCCCACGGGCCGCGATAGCCGGGATTTTCGTCTTCCCAGATGTACCAGTCCCGTTTATCCGAGTTGGGGCTGCTCGCCGATTCCACAAACCAGGGGTGCTGCGTGGAGGTGTGGTTGAGAGGCAAATCAATAATCACCCGGATGCCGCGCTGGTGCGCCTCCTCGATGAGCCGCTGCAAATCTTCATTCGTGCCGTAATCCGGGTTGACTTTGTAGTAATCGGTCACGTCGTAGCCGTGGTAGCTAGGAGACGCGAAGATGGGCATAAGCCAGATGCCGGTGACGCCCAAATCGTCGGTAGTGGCCGGATCGCCGTCGTTCAGATAATCCAGCTTTTCGATGACGCCGTTCAAGTCGCCATTGCCGTCGCCGTCACTGTCCTTAAAGCTACGCACAAAGATTTCGTAAAAGGTCGTATCATTCCACCAGGGGTAGCCGTCTGTGCCGCGGACGAAGGGATCGGGTGTGGCGGTGGGCAGCGGCGTGGGAGATGGGACTGTGGTTGGCGTGGGGGGTACGGTCGTAGCTGTCGGCAGGGATACCGGCGTTGCCGTTGCTGTCTCAGCAACACCGCCCCCATCTTTTGCACTACATCCAACCAGGAACAGGAAAAGGGCTAAACCAACCCCAAATATGACTGAACACCTTCTGGCAACCATCACCTACTCCTCAGATTCCACTCTTTGTAAAAATTCATGAGGAGAAATAATGAGAATACCGGCAAATGGATGCAGCACAAGCAAATCATTATCACCGGAAACAATTACATCTACATTTCCGGTAACGGCCGCTTCGAGAAATTTGTTGTCCTGCGGGTCCCTGCAAACCTCAATTTTTTGTTGGGGAATTACCATCTCGCCACGTGTCAAAATCAGGCGGAGAACTCTTGCTATATCTCGTTCAGAAATATCGTATTTCTTAGCGATACGCGGACGACTCAAAACGTCTGCCAATTCTTCCAAAATTTCTCTGGAATATACCAGAGTAAATTTTTCGTCTCTAAGCGAAACAATAACCGGCCCGACAGTTCCTCCCGGTTTAATGAGAGCGCGCACCAATATATTTGTGTCGATAACTGCTCTCATTAATTCTGCCGTACTTCAGATAAAGCAGAAGCCACATCCTCTGCAACTTCTTCATCGCTAAAACGGGCATTTCTTTCTTGCATCCGCTTTATTAAGCTATCAAACTCTGCCAGAACTTGATCTTCTTGCAATGCCTGAAAGTGCAGAAATTCCTCATACGGAATAAGCGCCGCTTCCGGGCGGCTGCCGCGAGTCAAAACATATGGCACATGATCATGCGCCACTTCATCAAATATCTGTCGGAAATGACGTTGCATTTCGGTAACGCCGATTACTTTTTGCATAAACAATCTCTCCCGGAGTATGTATTCTACCAAATAGTATACTACATATTTAAGAATTTTTGGGAACTGTCCAGAATAATTATACCAATGGTCAACATAACGTTTGATGTTGCCAGAAACGGCCGTATCGCCTATAAATCAGGCATATTGTATCTGTGAACCAACAACCCGCCACAAAGGAGACGCCATGTCTGAACTGGAAACGCTTTTGTACGAGGTAGAGGGGGCTACGGCCGTCCTCACCCTGAACCGCCCCGACCGCCGCAACGCCTTGAGCATGACCCTGCTGCGCGATCTGAACACCGCCCTGGCCCAGGCCGCCAACGACGACGCCATCCGCGCCATCCTCATCACCGGGGCCGGCAAAGGGTTCTGCGCCGGGGCCGATTTGGGCGATTTTCAGCAAATGCCCACGCCGGAGCAGGTGTACGAAACCGTCATCGCCAACTACACGCCGCTGATGACTGCGATTACCACCGTCCCCAAACCGGTCATCGGTGCTATCAACGGCGCGGCGGCCGGCGCGGGCGCAGCGTTAGCCCTGGCCTGCGATTTGCGGGTAATGGCCGAAGACGCCTACCTGATGATGGCCTTCAGCAACATCGGCCTGGTTCCCGACGCGGGGGCCTGCTGGTTTTTAATCCGGGAAGTAGGGTACGCCCGCGCTTACCAGATGGCGGCGGAAGGGAACAAAATCGGGGCGGCGCAATGTTTGGCCTGGGGACTGGCAAACAAGGTGGTTCCGGCCGAAAAACTGCGGGAAGAAGCGCTGGCCTGGGCACAAAATCTGGCGCAGCGGCCCACATTGGCGCTGGGACTGACCAAACAAGCCCTCAATTTCGCCGCCGCGCACGATTTACCGGCAACGATTGAATTTGAAGCCCGCCGGCAAAAACAAACCATCGCCAGCCAGGATCATATGGAAGGGGTAATGGCCTTCTTGCAGCGGCGAACGCCTGAGTTTACGGGGAAATGAGTGGTTTCGTCTGCGGGTTTTGTGGGGAACGATTTAACGTTTCACAAGTCTGCAAATAATCGTCTACAGCTTCTTCAAACACAAGTCGTAACTCTGCTGCCGATTCGCTATGAAAACCGACAATGTCTCTAATGCCGGCGATATGCCCAACAAAACAACCATCCTCATCGCTGTATTCAATTCGAGCGGTATACCCTTTGTAATTCATCGTCTTCAAGGCTCTGTCCTGTGAAAATTCGTTAAATACATTTTATCCGGGCATCCATTCAACCGCCAGTCAAGGCAAAGGCCCGCCGGACAACGGCCGTATCCATCCCAAAATGTTCCGCTACGGCCGTGGCCGGATCGCCGTCCAAATCATAATCTTCACGGGTTCCCCAACCGAACAGACTCAGCCCCCAGGGCGTCTCTTCCATGTTAAACCGCCAGGGACGGCCGTCTACTATTTTATGCACAATCACCTTCTCCAGGAACAAGCCGTCTTCCCCGTAATCGGCCGCCACCCGCACCCGGTAAACATCATCCGGCACAGGCTCGTCAATGAGGGTGAAGGCGTTGCGGTTGGGATGGGGAAAACGCTCGATCTGGTAACGGTTACGGCCGTCCGGCCTGACCGTGTAATGTTGAAACGTCGTTATCCGGCGCGTCTCTCCGCCCGGATTAACCGGTAACGGCGCGTACAACGGCAGCCCCACGTCGGCCAGCCATTTTTCCTCCCCCAACAACACAATGATGGCGCTGTGACAGCCAATTTTTTCGCCCATGTTATTGATGGTCA
Organism: Ardenticatenaceae bacterium; assembly: GCA_027054335.1. Taxonomy (GTDB): domain Bacteria; phylum Chloroflexota; class Anaerolineae; order Promineifilales; family Promineifilaceae; genus JAJRTP01. The sequence continues at coordinate 16,283 of JALUPA010000490.1, read as the reverse complement.
GATAACCGTGGAATCCCAACGTTTGCAGCAAGGCAAAAAAGGCGTAATTGCTCTCAAAGCAGGTACCGCCGCTGCCCAGCGTTATGGCCTCCTGCCAGAATTGCTCCGGCCAACGGGGGCATACGGCCGTATCCGCCACATCCGCCCGGCGCACGATACGAAAAGCCGTCTCCCAGGGAACTGTGCGGGTATACGCCGTCACCAATTCATCCAGAAATGAGAGACGCGGCGAGGCTGGCCTCACCGCCAAATGAGCCAATATCCTTTTTACCAGGGAAGCAGACAGTAGATTGGATGACATAGATTTCTCCTGAGCCGGAAAACAAACTTTACCGTATAATCTCAAATGAATCGCAATGAGGCAAAGGAATGATAATTGACGACTTTATCGAAGTGGGCGCGGTGCAGGAAATATGGCGTTACCCGGAGCGGGGCGTGCATCCGGCTCAACCGTCCCATCAACCGCTCCGCCAGGTGATTAACGTGGACCCGGATACGGCCGTTCTGCAACTAATCACCCAAACCCGGAACAACCACGGCGGCGTCGGCGGCACGCCAGACGCTCCCGGCCTCATCCGCGTCGGCGACGTAATCAAATTAGCCGCGGATTTCGCGGATTTTACAGGATGAAAACTATGCCCACCTACCCCTTCACCCAAGTAGACGCCTTCACCGACCAACCGCTGGCCGGCAACCCGTGCGCCATTCTTTTTGACGCGGATGATTTGAGCGATGCGCAAATGCTGGCGATTGCCAAAGAGATGAATTTGTCAGAAACAGCCTTTGTGCGCCATTCAGACGCGGCTGATTTTGGCGTGCGTTATTTCACTCCCGCCGAAGAAATCCCCCTGGCCGGCCATCCCACCATCGCCACCGTCCACACGCTGATTGACGACGGCCGTCTCCCCCTCGCCGGCCCCCAAACCAACATCACCTTTGAACTGCAAGTCGGCCCCATTGAGATTGAGATTTTTGCGGCGGACGGCCGTCTCCCACGCATCGTTATGAGCCAAAAGAAACCCCAATTCGGCGCACTCCACGACCCGGCTCAGGTAATGCCCGCCTTCGGCCTGACGCCGGCCGATTTACTGCCCGGCGCGCCTATCCAAACCGTCAGCACCGGCACGCCGCAACTGATGATCCCCTTGCGCAATCTGGACGCATTGCGCCGGGCGCAGGTGAACATTCCGGCTTACAGTACCTTGCGGGAAACGGCCGATTTCTTCAGCCCCCATCTGTTTTGCCTGGAGGGGATCACCCCGGACGGCCGTACTTTTGCCCGCCACTTCGGCCTGCCGCCGGACACGATGGAAGACCCGTTCACCGGCTCCGCCACCGGCGGCATGGCCGCTTACCTGTGGCATTACGGCCTGATTGATCAGCCCGCCTTCATTGCCGAACAGGGGCATTGGCTGAACCGGCCGGGGCAGGCATTTGTAGAAGTCGTCGGGCCGCGGGACGATATGGAAACGGTGAAGGTGGGGGGTACGGCCGTAATTGTCCTGCGCGGCACATTGACTATTTAAGGTGAAAAACATGAACACAAACAATCTTTCCCGCTGGACGATCTTCATATTTGGTTTACTGGCCTTCTTACTGGGGCTGGTAGGCTTACGCAAACCCAAACTGCTCCTGAAAAGCATGGGGTTTGAAGCGGCCGAACCGGAAGAACGGGCCAGCCACGACTACACACCCGTCTTCTTGCTGGCTTCCTCGATGGCCTCTGTCAACATGGGCATCTACTATATGCTCACGGCCGTAACCAATTTCCGGCAGTTTTTCGTCTGGACAGTCCCCTTCCGCCTGGTCACCTTCTCCGTGTTTACCGCCGCCGTCCTGCGCGGCTATGCGCCGGTCAGGTTTATCGGCGTGGCTCTGTGGGAATTGGTGGGCGCACTGGCGACGGGGTGGGCTTTGCGGCGGGAAGATAGTGAGTAATTCGATACCCATTCAAGAATACGGCCGTCCCGGATTCCTCATCAGCACAGACCCGGCCAAACTGGATGTGACGGCCGTTCACGACTACCTGTCCCACCATTCCTACTGGGCCAAAGAGATCAGCCGGGAAGTTGTAGCCCGCTCGCTGGAAAACTCCCTTTGCTTTGGCGTTTATGCAGTCAACGGTCGTGCCTGGCAGCAAATCGGGCTGGCGCGGGTCATTACCGATTACGCCACCTTCGGCTACCTGTCCGATGTGTACATTTTAGCCGAATGGCGCGGGCAAGGGCTGGGCAAATGGCTCGTCTCCGTCATTCTGGCCCATCCCGCCCTGCAAACCGTGCGCAAGCTCACCCTGGACACGCGGGACGCGCAAGGTTTGTACGCCCAATTCGGCTTCCAGATTAACCCGACGCCGGAAAATCACATGGTTTTCCGCTTTCAAAGGTGACAGTCACTTCCCAAGTGACTGTCACCTGAAACCACCTTGAGCAAGAAATACCAACTACGCCCCGCCGACAAAAGCAATCAGGCGGCCATCAAAAAACTAATCAAGGAAGTGGGCATCAACCCGTTGGGTCTGAAATGGCAGCGATTTATGGTAGCGGTGGATGGGAACGGCCGTATCATCGGCTGCGGTCAGGTCAAACCCCACCGGGACGGCTCCCGCGAGCTGGCTTCCATTGCCGTGGTGAAAGCGTGGCGTCAGCAAGGGATTGCCCGCGTTATCATTCAAGAGTTGCAAAAGGTGTACGGCCGTCCCCTCTGGCTCACCTGCATAGACCAACTCGTCCCCTTCTACGAACCATTCGGCTTCGTCGAAGCCACCGATCCGGTCCATATGCCCCCCTACTTCCGCCGCGCTAAACATTTCTTCAACCTCTACCTCAAACTCACCCGCCACAAACGCCGCCTGGCCGTCATGGTCTGGGAAGAACACAAATAAACAAAAGTCCTGCTGGATAAATAGCTAAACATAAGTTATAATTTGTGTGATTTTGAGACAGGGTTCACCATCTGTTTTGCCAGATAGTGCCACCATAAATAATAACGCAGTATAAAAACTAAATACCTCAACGTTACAGCATTTGATGTAGCCAAAATGAACGTAGAATACCGAAGGAAAATCATTACATTCATCACCACCTACTTCAGCGATACCGACCTGAACACACTTGCGTTCACCGAGTTTCCTGACTTTCATAACAGGTTTGCATCAATCTCTGACAAACAGGCTAAAGCACTCAAGTTAGTAGAATGGTGTATCCGCCGCGAGCAAGAAGAAAAATTGATGCGCTTGTTAAAACAGGAACGAGAAAAACCGTTTGAGAGATTCTTTGCTCTGCAGTCTCCCACCACTCCATCTTCTACTCCTCCTTCCTCCCTGGCTGAAACTACTGCTTGGTTATTTGGCAGCCAGCATAATTCAGATAAAAACCTAATTCTGACAAGTATGCCGCAAAATTTAATAATCAGCGTAAATGATTTTCCCCAACAAAATCAAGCTACCGTTTATCAACTGAATGAAGCTACAGGTGCGCTGCATAAGTTATGGTCAGAAAGCAATGTAGCTATTCTTCCTCAGCCTGTTTTTTTGGAAAAACAAAATCTTTTGCTGCTAAACCCGGTTTTTGAATGGAACCAAAGACATGGTGGATTATACGCCGTGGACGTACAAACCCGAAAAGCAGTCTGCATTACCGACTTGCAGGGGGATGTATCTACGCCTGTCATAACATCCAACGGCATTTTCATTACAACCTCAAAGAAACAACGCATTCTCTTACAATATGAAAATAATTTCTCCAAAGTATGGGCATATGATTTTCCTTATTGGCAAAGAGCGCAAACGGCCGTCAGTGACAGTGATCAGATATATGTTTCCGCCGGAAAATCAAATATATTACGGTATCAGCAAGATAATGGCCATCAAACAAAACAATATCAGCTTCATCAGGAGCAGGGCAACGCAGTAGGCCAATTCGCTGTTACCGATACACATTTATTTATTGGCACATCTAATGGGCACATTATCGCGTTTGACAAAGAATCTGCAAAACAAGTTTGGGTGAAACAACCGGGCCGCGGCATAACAACCGGACTTCTTGCTTGGGGAAACAACTTGTATGCCGGCAGTAAAAATTATCAAGCAAAACGGTATGAGATAATTGCACTTTGTCAAAACGATGGTGCTTTCGCCTGGGAAACGCCCTTTGCAGCCAAAAGGCATTTCAAGACGCCATTAACCATGTATCAAAACAGTTTGTTATGCGGTTGTGACGATCATCATTTATACGCTTTAGACCCTCTTGATGGGACTATCCAATGGACACACCAGATGAGTCGAGGTATCCGGGCGCGGCCAGTTATAACTACCGCCAAGTACATATATGTTGCAGACAGGAACGGGCGTCTTGTCCAGCTTGCTCCACGTACCCTTTCTGCTGGAGAATACTCTCATGGAAACAACACCAACCACTGATACAAATAAATCTCAACCAGCCCCGCAAAAAGCCGGATTAACCATTCCTGAGCGGATCGGTGACTATAAAATTATTCGTGAACTAGGAGAGGGTACTTACGCCAGAGTCTACCTAGCAAATGACCACTTGGATCGGGACGTTGCCCTAAAAATTCTTAAAAAACAATACTCTTATAACGACTTGTTTTTGGAACAGTTCGAAAAAGAAGCACAAATGGCCGCCCACCTTAACCATGAACACATTATTACAATTTTTGACCGGGGTAATCTCGAAGAAGGTCGGTTCTTCATCTCAATGGAATACGCACCGGAAGGTACATTGCGTAAATTTATGCAGCAACAGGAAAAACTCACCCGGCAGGACATCCGAAATATAGTCAGCCAAATCGCAGAAGCTCTAGATTTTGCCCATGACAACAACATTATTCATCGGGACATCAAGCCATCCAATATCCTACTTGGGTACAATAAAAAGATCAAACTGGCTGATTTTGGCATTGCCAAAGCAGAACGTACAGCAGGCACAACGATGGGTGTTTCAACAACAGTTAGGGGGACGCTTGCTTATATGGCACCGGAACAAGCCACTCCCGGCCAAATTATTGACCGGCGATCAGATGTGTACGCGCTGGCCATTGTTGTTTACGAAATGTTATCAGATGAATTGCCTTTTGACGATGGCGGCGGTGACCTAACCACCTTGATTCAAAACAAACGGAAAGGCAAGCTAAGACAACTTGACGGTGTTGTTCCGGGTTATGTATTTAGCGTCATTGAAAAGGCTTTACACCCCGAAGCAAAATACAGAACACGCTCGGCTGGCGAATTCGCCAAACAGTTAACACAAGCCATCCAGCAGTGGGAACGCAGCACTATCGAAAATCGGGACAAGCAAGATCTGGCTGGTTTGGCCCATCTGGCCATGGAACAAAGGAAATGGAGAGAGGCAAAAACTCATTATGAAAACCTGCTTAAAATAGGCCCGTCTGATATTACAAAAGAAAATCTGGAGAAAGCCAAGCGCGAAATCAAATTAGAAGATGCCTGGACGATAGTCTCTGAAAGTTTTGCCAAAGCGGAATGGGATGAGGCTGTTGCCGCCCTCAATACAATCTTGACAATCGATTCTCGTAATGACGATGCTCCAAAAAAACTTGAGGAAGCCCGCCAACAAATCAAGTGGCAGAAACTATACGATGAAGGAGAGTCTGCCTTTGAACAGGAAGATTATGCCGTCGCCGTAGAAAAGTTTACGAAAATAGCGGAAGAAAACCCCGTTTACCGAGACGTACAATCTCGATTGGAAGAATTTCGGCGTAACCAAACCAAGGATGAGCTAAACCGCTTGCGCGAAAAAACCTTATTCGCTTTGGCAGCAGGCAATTTAAAGTCGGTTAATGAATATAGTAAAAAAATCCTGGAGTTAGCTCCCAGGAAAGAATTAGGCGTAGACTCTTTTTTAAAGCGCATCGAGAAATTGGTCAAAAAAATCACAGAAGATCGAAACAACATCAAAACAACGGAAGCTGGATTCAAGACAACTATTAAGGAAAAAATGGAGCAGATTAAAATTCAGAGTGAAGAAATCGCGTCTCTGCAAAAGAGTTTATCACAAACTCACACACGAGTTGAGCAATTGGAAGTAGAAACAAAATCCAAACAAGAAAAAATAAATTCCTTACGTAAAGAACTTATTGATCGATTGTACGAATACCTTGATGATTTGCAATTAACAATTGAGACGCTAAATGGTAACCCCCTGACAAAAGTAGCAACAAAGGATTTAAGAAACACTTTGAAAAATCGTATAGTAGAAATCGCCGCTCGGGGCGAACGGCTTGAAAATATTGAATAAAATAAATCTCTCTGCTGGTTAAAAACTCGATGGAGGTTCTTGTGCCTGAAAACAATAAAAATTTTAAAAGTATCCGAAGAAAATACGAACAAGATCCAAGTGAAAACTACCTCAAACTACTTGTCATTGGCGCAGTAGTATTCATTGTATTTCTCTTTATAGTAATAATTGTCTACTTTTCTATATTGAAAAAGAGTCCTGGTAAAACAGTTACGCCAACGGCCGTTCCTGTTGTTCTCATCACAAATGAGGCAACCAAAACAATATCGCCTACTAAAACACCCCTCCCTACAAATACGCTTGAGCCAACTGCTACGCTCTTTCCACAAAATACGGCTACTAAAATGGCCAGTCCATCACCGACAATAACGCTGCAACCAACAACTACCCCAGAGCTAAGTCTTACTCCCTCACCAACACCATACATAATATCTGCCATCTGTATTTGCGATCCGCAAAATGCGGCATTTTTTGGTTCACCACGAGTAGGTTCCCAGCAAATCGGTATTTATACTACACCCGGCGAAGAAGTAACCGTTTTAGGCAGGAACGAGACAGGACATTGGTTATTTGTAGAAAACCAAGATGGAGAAAAAGGCTGGGTAACAACCAGTTATTTCAATGTCAGTCAGCCAATCGACAGTATAGAAATTGTTGATGTAATTGTAACGCGAGAAGGCCCATCAGCCACTCCTGTATCTACCCTTACTTCACCATCAACACTAATGATTGCTTATTGGCAGGAAACTGCAATAGAATCAACCAATGACGGGAAATGGAAAGCTATTCTTGCCATACGTGTTCCAACTAGCGGGAATTATGAGTTCGACATAGATAATCTAGTTATCACTTGGACAGGCCCTAAGGCTTTAGACAATGGTTACGTACAATATGATGTTTCAATAGCCGGTATGAGTTGCGAAGGCCCTTTAGTACAAGAATTACGTGTGTTCCGCGATAAAACCAAAATGGAAGTACAAAATGAACACACAAAAGAAACAGGATCCATTTTTGTATCCTCACCGGGGTGCGACTAATTAAATTTGTCCAAACATTCAAGCCAATAATTCCGCAAAACCAATTCCTGCAAAATTTGTAGGAATTGGTTTTATTACTTGCCACCTGCCTCCTACTTCCGCAATGCGGTCTATTCATCCGTGAGAGCCCCTCTTCTCGCGTAAATATTGCATAAGAAACGGCCGTATACCCGTAACATTTTCCCTCCCCAACCGTCTAAATAAATAGAGGATGGAGCCATCCCCACATCACTGAATACGGCCGTCCAAATCTAACATAATTCTGACGTAGGACTATCGTAATACTAATGTTTATGAGAAAGAATACTGTAGGCCTATTGTAAAGTAACGGAAAAATCTCATACTAAAAGTATGACCTGACACACGAGGCGCGGCCTCATAGACAGGTCAATTGCGATAAATAACTTGCAGTAAAGGAAAACTATGGAAAACGAAAAATTTAGACAAACAATACCCGCCGTTCCCTTGCGCGGCGGCGCTGTTTTTCCCGGTGTGACCACAACCATATCCATCGGACGGCGTCGCTCCCTGGCTGCGGCTCAGGCCGCGGTGGAACAAGGCGGCAATTTACTCATTCTCGTCCAACAAGACCCGGAAATCGAACTGCCCGGCAAAAACGACTTGGTGCCGATTGGGGTCCTGGCGACGGTGCGAGACGTTTTGCGCACGCCGCACATGGGCGTGCAAATGCTGGTAGAAATGCACCGCCGCGTCCGGCTGGAAGAATTGGACAGCAGCGAACCTTACCTGGCGGCCAGTTTCAGCGAACTGGACAACCTCACCGACACCAGCGACGACGAAGCCATCGTCCAGGCCATTGCCTACCTGGAGCAATACGCCGATACCCTGGGCGAAGCCAACCAGCAAATCATGGCTGTCATGCGCAGCAAAACGACTGCCGGCGAACTGGCCGACTACATCGCCGGGCTGCTCAACATGCCCTTTGAAACCGAAATCAAAATCCTCACCGCTACCGACGGGCTGGAGCGGCTGCAAATCGCTACCGACTACCTGAAGCAAGAACTGCGCATCGCCGAAATTCGCAGCAAAATCCAGCAGGATGCCCGCGAAGGGGCCGACAAAGCCCAGCGCGAGTACCTCTTGCGCGAGCAGATGCGGGCCATCCGTAAAGAACTGGGTGAAGACGCCGAGAGCGCCGTAGACGAACTGCATCACAAAGTAGAAGCGGTGGGTATGCCCGAAGGTGTGAAAAAACGGGCGCTGAAAGAACTGAAACGGCTGGATTACCAGGGGCCGCAGTCGGCCGAATCCAGCGTTATTCGCACCTACCTGGAATGGCTGGTAGAGTTGCCCTGGGACAAAACTACCGAAGATAACCTGGACATTGCCCACGTGCGGCAGGTGTTGGATGAAGACCATTACGGCCTGGAAGATGTGAAAGACCGCATCGTGGAATACGTGGCCGTGCGCAAACTGGCCGGCAGCCACATGAAAGGGGCCATCATCAACCTGTACGGCCCGCCCGGCGTGGGCAAAACCTCCATCGCTACCTCCGTCGCTCACGCGATGGGACGGGAAATGATTCGCATCAGTCTGGGCGGGGTGCGGGATGAGGCCGAGATTCGCGGCCATCGTCGCACCTACATTGGGGCCATCCCCGGCCGCATCATCCGGGCCTTGCGGGACGCCGGTACGAAGAATCCGGTCATCGTCCTGGACGAAATTGACAAGGTAGGCACTGATTGGCGCGGCGATCCTGCTTCCGCTTTGCTGGAAGTGTTGGACCCGGAACAAAACGCCAAGTTCACCGACCATTATCTGGAAGTGCCTTTCGATTTGAGCGACGTCATCTTCATTACCACGTCCAACCAACTCAACACCATCCCCGGCCCGCTGCTGGATCGCATGGAAACAATCCACATGCCGGGCTACATCGAAGAAGAGAAGATGGCTATCGCCAAAAATTACCTGCTGCAAAAGCAGTTGGCCGGGCACGGTATCGCCGACATTGACATTACGCTGGAAGATGCGGCGCTGCGCAAGCTGATTCGTTTTTACACGCGGGAAGCAGGCGTGCGCCAACTGGAACGGAATATTGGTAAGGTGGTGCGTAAAGTGGCGGTTAAAGTAGCCAGCGGTAAAAAAGGCCCCTTTATTATCACAGAAGAGGACATCACCGAATTTCTGGGGCCGGAAAAATTCCGCTACGGCGTGGCGGAGGAGAAAGACGAAGTGGGCGTTGTGACCGGTCTGGCCGTCAGCGGCTTTGGCGGCGACATTCTGCCCATCGAAGTGAGCCTGAGCGAAGGCAGCGGTAAAGTCACGCTGACCGGTTCGCTGGGCGACGTGATGCGGGAGTCCATTCAGGCGGCGCTGACTTACGCGCGGGCTAATGCGCGATCTCTCGGATTGGAGCCAGCAATCTTTGACAAGGTGAACATCCACGTTCACGTGCCGGATGGGGCCACGCCAAAAGATGGCCCCAGCGCCGGTATCGGCATGGCCACAGCGATCATCTCGGCCTTTACGCAACGGCCGGTGCGCCGGGACGTAGCCATGACGGGCGAGGTGACGTTGCGGGGCAAGGTGTTGGCGATTGGCGGCTTGAAATCTAAAACAATTGCCGCGCACCGGGCGGGCATCACCACGGTCTTGCTGCCTAAGGATAATGCCAAAGACATTCCGGAACTGCCGGACAGCATCCGCCAGGGTTTGACGCTGATTCCGGTTAGTCACTTGAGTGAGGTGCTGAATATTGCTCTGCTGGACAATGGTGCGACGCCATTCTCGGTGGATGATTCGTCTAATAACGGCACGTTGAATATGCCTGTTCCGGCCATCTCTGGGGGGACGGCCGTTCCATCAATACACGCAGCAAAGTAACCAAGTTACAAAACGGCAGGGCAGCAAAATAGCAGGGTGATAAAACACCCTGCTATTTTGCTGCCCTGCCACTTTACTTTATAATCCTACTGCCCTTGGGCTGCCCCAGCTTCTCTTAAATGTGAGTAAGATTACGTTTGTTGGGTTGCCCCTGTCTTAAAATTTAGCCCGTTATCTACTTGATTCAACTACTTTAGGAGGTAGGAATGAATTTATTAGGCGTCAATTTTAGATTGTACAACAAACGATTATTTGTCTCTCTTTTCATCTTGTCAGTTGCATTGGTTCTGGCAGCTTGCGGTGGCCAGACTCAGGAAGAACCAGCCGCCCCCGCTAACGAAGCTCAACCCCCGGCAGAAACGATAGAAGAAGAAACCCCACCGGAACAACCCGCAGAAACCGAACAGGAAACTGTCGCTGAAGCGACTGAGGAAACGGCCGTAGAACCCGAAGCCGACATGATGGCCCGCACCGGCACGCTGCGTATCGCCTCCCAGCCCATCGTGCAGATTGACCCGGCCCTGGTTTCCTCCGACGCCGAGGTGATGGTAGCCAACGCCGTTTACGATTACCTGGTAGACGTAGACGAAAGCAACAACATCGTCCCCCGCCTGGCCGTTTCCTGGGATCAGCCCGATCCCACCACCTGGGTCTTTACCCTGGCCGAAGGCGTCATCTTCCACGATGGCTCGCCACTGACGGCTGAAGACGTGGTATGGACGTTTGACCGGCTGCGGGATGAAGAACTGGGCTTCCCCACCTCCAGCCTGTACAGCAACATTGCCAATATTGAAGCGACGGGCGATCTGGAAGTGACCTTTACGCTCACCGACCCCAACCCGTTCTTCCTTTTTGACCTGAGCGATAACCACGCCCTGGTTCTCAAAGCGGGCACGGAAGACGCCGACACCAAATTCAACGGTACCGGCCCCTTCAAAGTGACCAGCTACAGCCCGGAAAACCGGCTAACGATGAAGGCCAATCCCAACTATTTTATTGAAGGTGAACCCCATCTGGAAGGCATTGAGATCATCTTCTTCAACGACCAACCAGCCCGCGTGGAGGCTTTGCGCGGCGGTCAGGCAGACCTGGTGATGAATATGTCCGTGGATGATTTTGTCAGCCTGCGCTCAGAGGAAGGCATCGCCACGTTTACGGCCGATACCAATGCCTTTGACCTGGTGCGCCTGCGTTCTGACCGAGAACCGGGCAATGACCCGCGGGTGATGCAGGCTTTGAAGCTGGCGACAGACCGGGAAGCGATTTTGAACGTAGTGCTGCAAGGCTTTGGCGCATTGGGCAATGATACGCCTATCGGCCCGTTGTACAGCAATTACCACGCTACCGATATTGCTCCGCCCGCCCCGGACATAGATCAGGCTAAAGCACTGCTGGCTGAGGCCGGTTATCCTGATGGCCTGGCGATGACATTGTTTACCCCGGATTCGGGCAATCGTCCGGCGCTGGCGGCCGTTCTCAAGGATATGTGGTCGCAGGCTGGTTTTAACGTGGACATTGTGGTGGAACCGGAAAGCGTTTACTATGGCGAAGACCCGGATACAGGCGAACCAAAGTGGCTGAGCGTGGATTTGGGTATTACGGGCTGGGGTTCACGGCCGTATCCCCAATTCTACCTGGACGTGATGCTGACCTGCGGGGCCAAATGGAACGAATCCCACTTCTGCGACGAAGAGTTTGACAACCTGGTCAAAATCGCCGGGACGACCCACGACGAGGCGGAACGAGTGCAGGCCTACCGTGACATTCAGCAAATCCTGACCGAGCGCGGCCCCATCCTGATTCCCTACTACTTCCCCCAATTTGGCGGCCTGAGCAAAGATTTCACCAACTTTACCATGAAAGCCTTCCCCGGCCGGTCTGATTTACGCACCATTCAGACGGCCAGTCAATAGAAAAACCTGAAACGTGATACGTGATGCGTGACTTCTTCTCACGTATCACGTTTCACGTTTCACGCGCCATCGTGAATACCATCTCCCCCATCCAACAAAGTGTGCCAGTTTCCGGGAAGCGGCGTATTTTGGCTTTCTTGCGCCAGTTATATGCCAGACCGGCTTCGGCCGTCGGCGCCACCATCTTTCTGGGCTTCGTTTTCCTGGCCTTGTTTGGCCCGTTCATTGCCCCTTATGGCGAAAATGAGCAGGTTTACGCCGACGCTCGCCAACCCCCATCGGCGGAGCATTGGTTTGGCACGGATAATTTGGGCCGGGACGTGTTCAGCCGGGTGCTGCTGGGGGCGCGGGACATTCTTGTTTTGGCGGGGCTGGGGACGCTGCTGGCCGTGGTTGCCGGGACGTTCTTCGGCCTGCTCAGCGGCTACCGGGGCGGCTGGTTTGACGAACTGTTCATGCGCTTTTTTGACAGTTTGTTAGCCATGCCCGCGCTGCTTTTGGCCCTGCTTCTGCTAGGGCTGCTTGGCCCGAATGAGAACAGTGTCATGCTGGTGCTGGTCATTGTCTATACGCCCATCGTGGCCCGCGTGGTGCGCAGTGTCGTCCTCTCTACCAAGTCCAAAGGATACGTGGAAGCAGCCCAGATTCAAGGCGAATCGCAGTCGCGCATTCTCTTCCGGGAGATTTTGCCTTCGGTGACGCCGGCGCTGACGGTGGAAGCGGCGCTGCGCTTTTCCTACGCCATTTTTCTGGTGGCCTCGTTGGGCTTTTTGGGGATTGGCGTGCAGCCGCCCAGCGCCAATTGGGGTTTGATGGTCAGTGAAGGCCGGGCTTATGTAGAGCAATTACCCTGGGCGCTCTTTTTTCCAGCAGCGGCGATTGCGGTTTTAGTGATTGGGGTAAATTTGATGGCGGATGGGTTGAGAAGAGTGTGGGAGCGGGGATGACAGCGAATTGGAGAAGGAACGAATTTTTTGTAGGACAAGTTTGCAAACTTGTCCTACATCATTGCTGGTGTAGTCTCGATTAGGCGCGTTATGGAATCAAGCAAAAATCGTCCGGTTTTGCAAATATCGGGGTTGACGGTGGCGTACAAACACGGCCGTATCTGGCAGGAAGCCGTCCGTGATTTTTCGCTGACGATTGAGTCCGGGCAAATGGTGGGGCTGGTGGGCGAAAGCGGCTCCGGCAAGACGACAGTGGCGATGGCGGTGATGGGCTATCTGGGGAAAAACGGCCGTATCACCCAGGGCGAGATTATCTTCAACGGCCGTCATCTGCGCGACCTCAGCCCCAAAGATATGACCGGCATCTGGGGGCGGCAAATCAACCTGGTGCCGCAAGACCCCCAATCCGCCCTTAACCCCTCCATGCGCATCCAGGAACAGTTGGCCGAACCGCTGCGGCAGCATTTGGGCATGAATAAAAAGGAAGCCAACGAGCGGGCTGTCGCGCTGCTGGAAATGGTGCGCGTACCCGATCCGCTGCGCGTGGCCCGGAGTTACCCGCACCAGATCAGCGGCGGGATGCAGCAGCGAGTGATGATTGCCCTGGCCCTCAGCACCGAACCGCGTCTGCTCATCCTGGACGAGCCGACGACCAATCTGGACGTGACCACACAGGCGGCCATTCTGGACTTATTTGCCGATTTGATCCGGGAGCGGGATACGGCCGTCCTCTACGTGACGCACAATCTGGGGGTGGTGGCCAACATCTGCGACCACGTTTCCGTCCTGTACGCCGGGGAGCAGGTGGAGGCGGCGGTCGTTCAGCCCTTGTTTGCCCAGCCGATCCATCCCTACACGCAAGGGCTGATGGCCTCCGTGCCCCAATTGGGCGAAAACAAGGCGCGGATTCAGTTGCAGGCGATTCCGGGACAGATTCCTTCGCTGGGGGAACGGCCGTCCGGCTGTGTGTTTGCCCCGCGCTGCGCGGTAGCCATTGATATTTGCGGGACACAGCCGTCGCTGGATGCGTTGGCGGACGGCCGTCTGGTGCGCTGCCATCGTTGGGAAGAGATTGTGCAAGGGGAAATTGCGCCGGTACCGGTTAAAACGGATACGGCCGTCACCCAGGCACAAAGCGGCGAAACCCTGCTCAACGTGGCCGACGTTCAGGTCTATTTCCCCGTCAACCGCTCCCTGCTGGACAGCCTTGCCCGGCGGCCCAAAGAGCAGGTCAAAGCGGTAGATGGCGTCAGCCTGACGATCAACCGGGGGGAAACGCTGGGGCTGGTGGGGGAAAGCGGTTCCGGCAAGACGACCATTTCCCGCGCCATCATCGGCCTGGCCCCGCGCACCGGCGGCGAGATTGAACTATTGGACAAGCCGCTGCCCCCATCCGTGCGGCAGCGGGATAAAAATATCCTGCGCCACCTGCAATACGTCTTCCAAAACCCGGAGGAAGCGCTCAATCCGTACATGACGGTGGGCGAGACGCTGCGACGGCCGTTTATGACCTTGCTGGGGATGTCGAAAAAGGAGGCGGATACGGCCGTGATCCAACTCCTGGCTGACGTGCGCCTGCCGGCCGATTATGCCCAACGCCGCCCCGGCCAACTCAGCGGCGGCGAGAAGCAGCGCGTGGCCATCGCCCGCGCCTTCGCCACCAATCCCGATTTGCTCATAGCCGATGAGGCCGTCTCCGCCCTGGATGTCTCCGTGCAGGCATCCATCCTCAACCTGCTCAACGATTTGCAAGTGGAACACGACAACGCCCTGCTCTTCATCTCCCACGATTTGTCCGTCATCGGCTATCTGGCAGATAAAATTGCCGTCATGTACGTGGGTAAATTGATGGAGTTGGCCGACGCGGAGACGTTATTCCAACCGCCCTGGCACCCGTACACCGAGGCTCTGCTATCTGCCATCCCCCGCATCAACCCCACCGAACAGCAAGAACCGATCCGGCTGACAGGGGATGTGCCCAGTCAGATCAATCTGCCCGGCGGCTGCCCCTTCCACCCGCGCTGCCCCCGCTATCTAGGCGACATCTGCGCCACGGAAACACCCCCCTGGCAGGAACTACCCGGCGGCAAGCGGATTTTCTGCCACATTCCGGCGAAAGAACTGGAAGCGGCGCAAGAGGGAAGTTGAACTTATGCTATACTATAAAGCAAATTGCTTGACGCGAGGATAAAAAATGAGCGGTGTAGAAATCCTGGAATCTGTGCAGTATGTGGTAAACAATCAGGGAGAGCAGACGGCCGTACAACTTGACCTGGCCCTCTGGAAAACATTGCGCCCCTTGCTGGAAGAAATTCTGGAAGACAAACATCTGGCCGAACTCATGCTTGAAGTTAAAGATGATGAACGCCTCGAAGGAGAAGCGGCCCGCGCAACCTACCAGGCTTATCTGGCAGAAGAAGCCGTATGACGTGGCGTATCCGTTACACACGCACATTCTTGAAAGAACTGGCTCGCTTGCCAAACAATGTGCGAAAACGTATTGAACCGGTCGCCTTTGGCGAGGAAATCAGGGAGGATCCCTTTTTGCACGGGAAAACCCAAAAATTATCTGGATACCAGTCGTTCTATAAAATTCGCGTCGGTAACTATCGCATCGGTTTGTTCATTGACACGCAAGCAAACATCGTTGAGTTTCAGCGGGTATTGCATCGCCGAGACATATACCGCAAATTTCCTTGACCCCAACAAAATGTGTTTAGATGAAGTACGTGAAAACACGTCACGTATCACGCTTCACGCATCAACTACTCATGTCTAAATTTGTCATTCGCCGCCTCGGTTTTCTCTTTGTAACGTTGTTTATCACGTCGTTGATTGTGTTTGTGATGACCCAGTATGTGCCGGGGGACGTGGCGCGGGTGGTGTTGGGCCGGGAAGCGGGGGAGGAGGCGCTGGAAGCGTTCCGGGAGGAGTTTGGCCTGAATGACCCGCTGCCGGCGCAATATCTGCGCTGGCTGGGCGACTTTATGACGGGGGATTGGGGCGTTTCGCTGAGTACGAAGACGGAGATACGGCCGTTGGTCATGGAACGGTTAGGCAGCTCGCTCCGGCTGGCGGCGTTGACGCTGCTTATTGCCGTGCCCCTCTCCATTTTTCTGGGGGTGATTGCCGGGCTGAACGAGAACAAGCCGGTAGACAACGTGATCAGCGTCGGCTCGCTCTCGGTGGTAGGGTTGCCGGAATTTGTGACGGGGCTGGTGTTGATTTACGTTTTTGCCCGCAAGCTGGACTGGCTGCCGGCCAACT